>NZ_DALZVG010000035.1:0-25379 GCF_032012665.1 Scandinavium sp. | reverse complement strand
TTTTCGCCTGTGGCACTGCCCCCACTGTTTCACTCCCCCTGTAAAACAGTGATTATCGTTTCGGATAATTTTGCCAATTTGAGAATGTTTTTTAGAATAGCCATACATACAGACGTCAAAGCAGACTATCCACGGGGAGTAACCATGTTTCCAAATCTCAAAAAATGGGCCTTTTTCTATTTCTCACCCGATTTTTCTCCAGAGAAAAACACCGTGATCCACAGAAACGAAAGCAATAGCTGTGAGTTTATTACCGTCGGGTTTAGCCCCTCAGCAAAAACCGATGGTTCAATCATTCAGGTAGCAAAACAGCTCATCAGTGAGGGCGTTCAGGTTATTGAGATCTGCGGTGGTTTTGGTCCGACCTGGGTAACCAAAATTTCTGAAGCCGTTGGGCCGGACGTCCCGGTTGGCACCGTCATGTACGGCCCCGAGCATCGGGCAGCACTGCTACACATCATGAAACCTTAACGGTTTCGCCGGACCGCACTTACCCATGAAAGGAAAGCCCTAACCGTTTTTCCTGCGATAAGAAAGGTCTCTTGCTTCGAAATGAAAAACGCCCCGGCATAATTGTCGGGGCGCAACCTCAGTTGTAGGCGTGTAGCGTACGCTGGCAGAGCGCGGATCGCACGCAATCCTCTGTGGTGAAGCGAACGATACCGACCATATCGTCCTCTTCAAAACGCGCCAGCGCATCGCTAAGACCGGACTGCACACCGCGCGGTAAGTCACACTGCGTGATGTCGCCGTTCACGATGACCGTTACGTTTTCCCCGAGGCGCGTCAGGAACATCTTCATTTGCGCTGCGGTCACGTTCTGGGCCTCGTCCAGAATCACCACCGCATTTTCAAAGGTACGTCCGCGCATGTAGGCGAACGGCGCGATTTCTACCTTGCCAATTTCCGGGCGCAGGCAGTATTGCATGAAGGACGCCCCCAGCCTTCTGACAAGCACGTCATAGACCGGGCGGAAGTACGGGGCGAACTTCTCAGAGATATCGCCGGGTAAGAAGCCAAGATCTTCATCGGCCTGCAGAACCGGACGGGTAACGATAATCCTCTCCACATCCTTATGGATCAGGGCCTCTGCCGCTTTCGCTGCGCTGATCCAGGTTTTCCCACACCCGGCTTCGCCGGTGGCGAAGATCAGCTGTTTACTCTCAATTGCATTCAGGTAGTGCGCCTGAGCTTCATTACGCGCTTCAATTGGAGAATGATCGCGGCTGTCCCGCGCCATGCCAATTGCTTCTACGCCGCCCATCTGCACAAGCGAGGTGACCGATTCTTCTTCACGCTGTTTATGGCTCCGTGAATCCCGTCTCAGCACACGTTTTGCTTCACGACGAGCTTTGATCACTGCTTTTTGTCTTCCCATGGATAGCACCTTGAGTTGTTGGTCAACATTACACGTGCTGGTTACATCAGCACGATTATGCGCACTAACGTCTGAGGTTTGGCTTCCTTGTAAGCCATTGCTTGCTGGTTGATGAGAGGTGATGACGCGACTACGCGCACCGCGCATCACATCGGTGGATTCTTTGGCTGCTGTGGAAGAGGGAAATTTAGTGGTGAAGACGTCGCTGCCGGAGGTGTGGCCTCCGCGCTGGGTGCTGCGGTTATGTTTGCTTTTCTGTCCAGTACAGGACCCAACCATTAGCGATCTCCTAAGTGAACCTTCACTGCCGGGAACTACCGCTGTTGTATTAAGTACATCACCAATTATCATTAATGCAACATATTTTTTACTTAAAGCTAACGAACGTGCATTTTCCCGGCCGGGATCAGTTTCTGACAGAAATATTACAGAATTATATCAATCACCTGCCAATACAAAAAAATGATGGACGCAGGGGGAAGATAAAATGTGACCAGATGAAACAATAAGGCGGGTAACGGTTTCTTTTTGCCTGCTGCGCTTATCGGGCCTGGATAGGGTATTTAGTAGGCCCGGCAAGCACAGCGCCGCCGGGCAGTAATTCAGGCTTCGAGAAGTGGCTGGGCGAGGTAGCCCGATTTGTCTTTCACACCCGGCAGCACGAAGAAATATCCGCCACCAATCGGCTTGATGTACTCCTCCAGCGCCTCGCCATTGAGCCGCTTCTGCACGGTCAGGAAGCCTTTCTCCAGATCGTGCTGATAGCAGACAAACAGCAGCCCCATCTCCAGCTGGCCAGAGTTGGTGACGCCCAGCGAATAGCTGTAGCCACGGCGCATCATTAAGCTGGACTGGGTTTCCGGCGTGCGCGGATTAGCGAGACGGATATGGCTGTCGAGCGCAATCACATCGCCATTCGGGTCGCGATCATAGTCCGGCACATCGTGCTCGTTCTTCATGCCGAGCGGTGCACCGGAATGCTTGTCCCGCCCGAAAATGGTCTGCTGTTCCTTCAGCGGCGTCCGGTCCCAGAACTCTACGTGGAACGGGATAATTCTCACCGCCTGGTAAGACCCCCCAACGGCCCAGGCCGGCTCGCCCTGACCGTCCGTCACCCAGACAATCTCATCCATCAGCTTCGCATCTTTGCTGTCAGGATTCGCAGTGCCATCCTTAAAGCCGAGCAAATTCACCGGCGTTTCTTTGCCTTTGCTGCGTGCCGCGTGGTCAGAGATAAATCCTTCCCGCTTCCAGCGCACGCTCAGCAGATCCGGTGAGTGCTTGATGATGTCACGCAGGGCATGGATAACCGTATCCTGCGTGTTGGCGCAGATTTGCAGCAGCACGTCGCCATGGCAGAGTGCCGCATCCAGCGCGTCGTTCGGAAAGCGCGTCATCCGTTGCAGCTTCTTCGGCGCATGTGCCGCGAGGCCAAAACGTTCGTCGAACAGCGACTGCCCGACGGACACCGTAATGGTAAGGTTATCCGGTGCGATATAAGGCCCAAGGATCCCCGAATCCATCGGTGGAAGACGCGGGTTTGGCGTGTCGGGCGCAGGCCCACCGCTGGTCAGGAAAGTGATGCGATCGGTGAGCAGCTTAAAAAGCCGCTGCAGGTCATTTTTATCACTGGCCAGCACGTCAAACGCCACAATCATCATCGACGCCTGCTGGGGCGTCAACACGCCCGCCTGATGCGTGCCATAGAACGGCTGCGTTTCCATACGCGCATCGGGAGAAAGCGTACCCGGCGCACTTTGCGGTTTTGCCGCATGGGCGACCGGGCAGCCCCCGGTCAGCGCCAGCGCGCCTCCCAGCGCGCCGATGTTTTTCAGTAAGCGACGACGTGACGGCTCGGTCAGGTCATCCGGTTTGCTCTGTGCCATTACACTAGTCCAGTCCGAGGATCCCACGCAGCTGTGCCAGATCTTCCGCAAGGGTCGTGACTGGCCCTTTCAGCGCATTGCGATCGGCATCCGTCAGCTTATCGTACGTTTCATAGCCGTCTTTGGTTTTGTACTTCGCAAGAATGGTGTCGACTTTCTTGAAGTTGGCATCCACCTTCGCCAGCAGCGCGCTGTTTTCTTTTTGCAGCTGAGGACGCAGCAGGTTCACGATTTTCTGTGCACCGTCGACGTTGGCCTGGAAATCCCACAGATCGGTATGGCTGTAGCGGTCTTCTTCCCCGCTGATTTTGCTGGCGGCCACTTCTTCAATCAGGTCCGCAGCACCACCGACAACTTTAGACGGCGGGAACGCCAGTTCGCTGATGCGCTTTTGCAGTTCCAGCACGTCGTTGTTTAGCTTCGTCGCGTACTCTTCCATGCCCCTGGTGGTGTTGTCGCCAAACAGCGCTTTTTCCAGGCGGTGGAAGCCGGTGAATTTCGGATCTTCCGCTTTTTTCTCGTAGTCGTCTTCACGCGCGTCAATGCTGCCGTCGAGATCGGAGAACAGCTCGGCAATCGGTTCGATACGCTCATAATGCTGGCGTGTCGGAGCGTACAGCGCTTTGGCTTTTTCGATATCGCCCGCTTTCACCGCGTCTGTGAAGGCTTTGGTACCTTTCACAAGCTCAGCGGTTTCAGCCGTCACGTAGGCTTTGTAATCCGCAATCGCATCGCCAAGGCTGAGCACCGCGTTGGCTTTCGCCGCATCCGCCGTCGCTTCGCCTTTAACAGTCAGCGTCCCTTTCGGGTTGGTCAGCAGGCCGCAGGTCATTTCATACTGGCCCGGCTGCAGATTGGCGGTCATCTTCTGGGTGAAGCCCGGCGCGATATTCTCGCGCTCTTCCACGACCATCACGCCTTTGAGGATCTCCCACTCCAGGGCTTTCTGGCTGTGGTTCTGAATGATGAACTGCGTTTTGCCCGAGTTCACGGTGATGTTCATCGGCTCACACTGCTTGTCCGTCACCGTGACTTTAACCTGTGGAATATCGGCGGCCTGCGCGGCAAACGCAGAGGAGAACAGCGCAGCGATACCCAGCTGCAGCGCACTACGGCGGAAATTAATCGTCATGATCATCCCTTTTACCCAATGAGTATGTTGTAACTAAAATAGTGATTATGGTGCGCTGCGCGACGGCGTCGTTGCAGCCCGTGGCGGCAGTGCGAACAGCACCAGCGCCGGGATAAGGTAGATAAAGTACACAGCCACTTCGCTGACGCTCGGTGCTTCCTGGTAGCCAAAAATCCCTTCCAGCAGCGTGCCAAACAGCGTGTGGGTTGAGAGCGTATTGCTTAAATCAAAAGCGACACCCTGGAAGTGGTTCCACAACCCTGCCTCATGGAAGGCGCGGATAGCGCCTGCCGCCAGCCCGGCGGCCACCAACAGAATAAACAGGCTGGTCCACTTGAAGAATGCGCCAAGGTTCAGGCGGATACCGCCCCAGTAAATCATAAAGCCGAGTACCACGGCGGTCCCGAGGCCGAGCATCGCGCCCAGCGGCGGCCAGATGCCGAGATCCTGTTGAAAAGCAGCCAGCAGGAAAAATACGGACTCCAGTCCTTCGCGCGCCACGGCGAAAAAGACCATCAGAATCAGCGCCCAGCCGTGGTTGTTGCCTTTCTGAAGCGCGTTATCCACTGCCTCTTCCAGCTGCTTCTTCACGTTGCGCGACACTTTGCGCATCCAGAACACCATCCAGGTCAGGATAAACACCGCAATGACCGCCACGATGCCCTCAAACATCTCCTGCTCTTTCTGCGGAAATTCGCCGGTGGTTTCGTTGATGAAAATCCCGAGTCCAAGGCAAAGCGCAGCGGCGAGGAATACGCCAATCCACATGACGCCAATCCAGCGCCCTCGCTGCGTGCGTTTCAGATAGCTGGCGATAAGGCTGACGATAAGCGCCGCTTCCAGCCCTTCGCGTAACATGATGAGAAATGGAACAAACATGCCTGAAACCCTTCAGTGTGAACCGCAGTCAATGGATGCAAAGTTTCGTAAATATGAGTGATAGTGATTATCATTACGACGCAAAGAAACTCAAGTAAAATGTGCGGATAATGATGTCAGGTTGTAAAAAGTTTCCGGCGACAGGGTGAGCAGGCGAAGCAATTTATCTAAGCTTATTAACAGGTAATCGTTTACGTCGCTGAAGGGCTGTGGCTAAATAGGCGCCCGTTTACCTGCATATACACTGAAATGGCTAATCTACTCCACTTCCTGCTGGCGCTGGTGGTAATCCTCGCACTCGCCTGGCTGGTCAGTTTTGACCGCAAAACCATTCGCATTCGCTATATGGCCCAACTCATTATTATTGAAATGGCGCTGGCGTTCTTTTTCCTGCACGCCGAGAGCGGTTTAGTCCTGATTAAATCTGTATCAGGCATGTTTGAATCGCTGCTGAAATATGCCGCAGAGGGCAGCAATTTTGTCTTTGGTGGCATGAGCGACAAAGGCCTGGCCTTTATTTTCCTGGGCGTGCTGTGCCCGATTATTTTTATTTCGGCACTGATCGGTATTCTCCAGCACTGGCGTATTCTGCCCATTTTTATTCGCGTCATTGGCACGCTGCTGTCGAAAGTCAACGGTATGGGCAAGCTGGAATCTTTTAATGCGGTGAGCTCACTCATCCTCGGCCAGTCTGAAAACTTCATTGCTTACAAGGGGGTACTCGGCGACCTCTCCTCACGTCGGCTGTTCACCATGGCCGCCACGGCAATGTCGACGGTCTCCCTGTCAATTGTTGGCGCCTATATGACCATGCTCGACGCGAAATATGTGGTGGCGGCGCTGGTGCTGAATATGTTCAGCACCTTTATTATCCTGTCGGTGATTAATCCGACGCGCCCGGATGCCGAAGCGGAAATTAAGCTCGAGAAACTGCACGAATCACAGAGCTTCTTTGAAATGCTCGGAGAATATATTCTCGCTGGCTTCAAAGTGGCGATGATTATCCTGGCGATGCTGATCGGCTTTATCGCCCTGATCAGCGCGGTGAACGCCCTCTTCTCGACGATCTTTGGCCTGAGCTTCCAGGCGATTCTGGGCTACGTCTTCTACCCGCTGGCCTGGCTGATTGGCATTCCGCTGAGCGATGCGCTGCACGCAGGCAGCATTATGGCAACTAAGCTTGTGGCGAACGAGTTTGTGGCGATGATCGAACTGCAAAAGATTGCCGCAGAAATGACGCCGCGCGGACTGGGTATTCTGTCCGTGTTCCTCGTCTCCTTCGCTAACTTTGCGTCTATCGGCATCGTGGCGGGCGCCATTAAGGGGCTGAACGAGAAGCAGGGGAACGCGGTTTCCCGCTTTGGGCTGCGCCTGGTGTACGGCGCGACGCTGGTGAGTTTACTTTCGGCGAGCTTTGCTGGATTAGTATTGTAAGCTTATGCCCGGCGGCGCTACGCTTGCACGGGCCTACGGTTACCCGCCCGGCAGGTTTGTAGGCCGGGTAAGCGTAGCGCCCCCGGCAGATTTCATCAGAACTGCACGCAAACCGGCTGATCGACCCGCATCACCGATTCCTGCGCAAAGCGGGATTTGTAGACCCCCCGCAGGGCCTCAATATTCGTTTCGCTCTGCGCATCTTTGCCGTGAATCAGCATCAGGGCTTTGCTCTGCTCGCGCGCCACGGTGCCGTCATTACCGAGCCACTGCCCGCGCGCATCAAACACCGTCAGGCCATCCTTAAATCGCGGCGTCACGTCGCGGTCAACAAACTGCTGCCACTCCTGTGCCGTGATGTCCTTCCCTGCCGGACGACTCAGGCCGAAATAGAGCGTCGTCTGCTGCATCTGGTTTTCGGTTTTGCAACTTTGGGTGTCTGTTACGGCTTTCTGCGAGGGTGCCGTGCAACCGCTCAGTGCGATCGCCAGCGCGGCGGCGGCTAAGCCCGTTCTGATTTTCATTGTCTGCTATCCTCATTGTTTTTATGCCGGAAGATATCAGCGTATTTTCAGGTAATTAGCAAGAAAAAAGCCCGCTTTCGCGGGCTTCAGTTTACTCAGGTTGCAGCTTTGTCGGTGGCGCAGAGTGATAGTGCGCATCCGCGTCGGCAAAGCGCTTCAGCATTGATGCCGACGGCGCTTTGTCCAGCAGGCTGAACAGCACAATACCGATGCTGCCGAAAATAAAGCCCGGAATAATTTCGTACAGGCCGAGCCAGCCGAACTGTTTCCAGACGATGACGGTGATGGCCCCGATAATCATCCCTGCCAGCGCACCGTTGCGGGTCATGCGTGACCACATTACGGAGAACAGCACCACCGGCCCAAACGCGGCACCGAAGCCCGCCCATGCGTAGCTCACAAGACCAAGCACGCGGTTTTCCGGGTTAGCGGCCAGCGCAATCGCTACCAGCGCCACCACCAGCACCATCAGGCGCCCAACCCACACCAGCTCTTTCTGGCTCGCGCCTTTACGCAGGAAGGCCTTGTACAGGTCTTCGGTAATCGCACTGGAGCACACCAGCAGCTGGCAGCTCAGGGTGGACATCACCGCCGCCAGAATGGCCGACAGCAGGATCCCGGCAATCCACGGGTTGAACAGAATCTGCGCCAGTTCAATAAACACGCGCTCGCTGTTCTGGTTCACCGCGTTCGCCAGCTGTGGGTTAGTGTTGAAGAATGCAATGCCGAAGAAGCCGACGGCCACCGCGCCCGCCAGGCACAGGATCATCCAGGTCATGCTGATACGACGGGCATGCACGATGCTGTGATGGGAATCCGCCGCCATGAAGCGCGCCAGAATATGCGGCTGACCGAAGTAGCCCAGGCCCCAGCCCATCAGCGAAATAATCGCCACAAAGTTCAGGCCCTTGAGCATATCGACGTTCTCAATGCTCTTCTGCTTGATGACTTCCAGCGAATCGCCAAAGCCGCCGACTGTCAGGATGACAATCACCGGAGTCAGGATCAGGGCGAAAATCATCAGGCTTGCCTGCACGGTATCCGTCCAGCTCACGGCCAGGAAGCCGCCTATGAAGGTGTAAAGAATAGTCGCCGCTGCCCCGGCCCACAGCGCCGTTTCGTAGCTCATGCCGAAGGTGCTTTCAAACAGACGCGCCCCCGCCACAATGCCGGATGCACAATAGATGGTGAAGAAGAGCAGGATAACCAGCGCGGAGATAATGCGCAGCACACGGCTATTATCTTCGAAACGTCCGGTGAAATAGTCAGGCAGGGTCAAGGCGTTATTGTTAGCTTCGGTATGCACGCGCAGGCGCCCGGCCACCAGTTTCCAGTTAATCCATGCCCCCACGCACAGGCCAATAGCAATCCAGCTCTCGGAAATACCCGAGATGAAAATGGCGCCCGGCAGGCCCATCAGCAGCCAGCCGCTCATATCGGATGCGCCTGCAGAAAGCGCGGTCACAAATGGCCCGAGGCTACGGCCGCCCAGAATATAGTCGTCAAAATTTTTGGTGGAGCGCCAGGCAATAAAGCCAATCAGGATCATCCCCAAAATATAAATAAGAAACGTCACCACCATCGGTGTACTAGCCATAAATCATTCTCCAGAAAACGCTTTTTTATCCCTGAGTCCGGAACGAAGAATCAGGTTATTTATTACGGAAGGAGCGTATCCTGCCGTAAGCGGAATTTATTCACAAACGATTTAACACTGCATTTACAGATATTACACCCCGGCAATCAGACCATTTTTCTATAGGTTGCACTTGCTCACATTTTTATCGGTTGCACCTTTTGAAAATGTTAACTCCCGCATAAAACCTGGTCCTAATCATTATTCTTAGCGTGCTTTTTATTGTTAAACGCTTTTAACAATCCATTGCTTTTCCTGATTGCTGGCGAGGTCACACTTAACACGGTTGCACAAAGTTGCAACATGGTAGATATTTCTGTGCAACTAAAGCAGCAGTAACAGAACAACAGGAGTTTCTGGCATGGGCAGCACTACCATGGGCGTCAAACTTGACGATGCCACTCGCGAAAGAATTAGAAGCGCCGCAACCCGCATTGACCGCACCCCACACTGGCTGATCAAGCAGGCTATCTTTAACTATCTGGAAAAGCTGGAGAACGACGAAACATTGCCGGAGCTGCCGGCGCTCCTCTCCGGGGCCGCCAACGAAAGCGAGGAAGGCGTAATTCAGGCCGACGAAGCGCACCAGCCATTCCTTGAGTTTGCCGAGCAAATTCTGCCGCAATCGGTGTCGCGCTCAGCTATCACCGCCGCATGGCGTCGTCCTGAGACTGACGCTGTGCCAATGCTGCTGGAGCAGGCCCGTCTGCCGCAGGAAATTGCCCAGCAGGCACATAAGCTTGCTTATCAGCTGGCGGAAAAGCTGCGTAACCAGAAGAATGCGAGCGGTCGTGCAGGAATGGTGCAGAGCCTGCTGCAGGAGTTCTCCCTCTCTTCTCAGGAAGGCGTGGCGCTGATGTGCCTGGCGGAAGCATTACTGCGTATTCCGGATAAAGCCACCCGCGATGCGCTGATCCGCGACAAAATCAGCAACGGTAACTGGCAGTCGCACATTGGCCGCAGCCCGTCGCTGTTCGTCAACGCCGCCACCTGGGGGCTGCTGTTCACCGGTAAACTGGTATCAACGCACAACGAGGCCAGCCTCTCCCGCTCCCTGAACCGCATTATCGGCAAGAGCGGTGAGCCGCTGATCCGCAAAGGCGTGGACATGGCGATGCGCCTGATGGGCGAGCAATTTGTCACCGGAGAAACCATCTCAGAGGCGCTGGCTAACGCCCGCAAGCTCGAAGAAAAAGGCTTCCGCTACTCTTACGACATGCTGGGTGAAGCCGCCCTGACCGCCGCCGATGCGCAAGCGTATATGGTTTCCTACCAGCAGGCCATTCACTCAATTGGCAAAGCCTCAAACGGCCGCGGCATTTATGAAGGCCCGGGCATTTCCATTAAGCTCTCTGCCCTGCATCCGCGCTACAGTCGCGCGCAGTACGACCGTGTAATGGAAGAGCTTTACCCGCGACTAAAATCCCTGACCCTGCTGGCACGCCAGTATGACATCGGCATCAACATCGACGCCGAAGAGGCCGACCGCCTGGAGATCTCCCTCGACCTGCTGGAAAAACTCTGCTTCGAGCCGGATCTGGCGGGCTGGAACGGTATCGGTTTCGTCATTCAGGCCTATCAGAAACGCTGCCCGTTCGTGATTGACTACCTGACTGACCTTGCCACCCGTAGCCGTCGTCGCCTGATGATCCGCCTGGTGAAGGGCGCGTACTGGGACAGTGAAATCAAGCGTGCGCAGATGGACGGCCTTGAGGGCTACCCCGTTTATACCCGCAAGGTGTACACCGATGTCTCCTATCTCGCCTGCGCCAAAAAACTGCTGGCGGTGCCGAACCTGATTTATCCACAGTTCGCCACCCACAATGCCCATACGCTGGCGGCGATTTACCAGTTGGCGGGCCAGAACTATTATCCGGGACAGTATGAATTCCAGTGCCTGCATGGCATGGGGGAACCGCTGTACGAGCAGGTCGTGGGCAAAGTTGCCGACGGCAAGCTGAACCGACCATGCCGCATTTATGCTCCGGTGGGCACCCACGAAACGCTGCTGGCGTATCTGGTGCGTCGTCTGCTGGAAAACGGCGCTAACACCTCTTTCGTCAACCGCATTGCCGATACCAGCCTGCCACTCGACGAGCTGGTCGCCGACCCGGTCAGCGCGGTGGAAGCGCTGGCGCAGCAGGAAGGCAACATCGGCCTGCCGCATCCGAAGATCCCGCTGCCTCGCGCGCTGTATGGCGAAGGTCGCGATAACTCTGCCGGGCTCGATCTGGCGAATGAACACCGTCTCGCCTCCCTCTCCTCTTCCCTGCTCAACAGCGCGTTGCAGAAGTGGCACGCCAAACCGATGCTGGAACAGCCGACCGAAGAGGGCGATATGCAGCCGGTGGTGAACCCGGCAGAGCCGAAAGACATCGTAGGCTATGCCCGTGAAACCACCGAACAGGAAGTGGAACAGGCGCTGACCAGCGCGGTCAACAACGCGCCAATCTGGTTCGCCACGCCGCCGCAGGAGCGTGCCGCTATCCTCGAACGCGCTGCCGTGCTGATGGAAGGCCAGATGCAGCAGCTGATGGGCATTCTGGTGCGTGAGGCCGGAAAAACCTTCTCCAATGCCATCGCCGAAGTCCGCGAGGCGGTCGACTTCCTGCATTACTATGCAGGACAGGTTCGCGATGATTTCGCCAATGAAACGCACCGCCCGCTCGGACCGGTTGTCTGTATCAGTCCGTGGAACTTCCCGCTGGCGATCTTCACCGGGCAGATTGCGGCAGCCCTTGCCGCCGGCAACAGCGTGCTGGCAAAACCTGCGGAGCAAACGCCGCTGATTGCCGCTCAGGGCATCAACATTCTGCTGGAAGCAGGCGTGCCGCCGGGCGTGGTTCAGCTGCTGCCAGGCCGCGGGGAAACCGTTGGCGCACAGCTGACGTCCGATAACCGCGTGCGCGGCGTCATGTTCACTGGTTCCACCGAAGTCGCCACGCTGTTGCAGCGCAATATCGCCAGCCGCCTCGATCCACAGGGTCGCCCGACGCCGCTTATCGCCGAAACCGGTGGCATGAACGCGATGATTGTCGATTCCTCTGCGCTGACCGAACAGGTGGTGGTCGACGTGCTGGCTTCGGCGTTCGACAGCGCAGGTCAGCGCTGCTCCGCCCTGCGCGTGCTTTGTCTGCAGGATGACATTGCCGATCACACGCTGACGATGCTGAAAGGCGCGATGGCAGAGTGTCGCATGGGCAATCCAGGACGCATGACCACGGACATCGGCCCGGTGATTGATGCCGAAGCCAAAGGTAACATTGAGCGTCATATTCAGGCGCTGCGCAGTAAAGGCCGCCCGGTGTTCCAGGCCGCACGGGAAAACGGCGACGACCGCCGCGAATGGGCCACCGGCACCTTCGTGCCGCCAACGCTCATCGAGCTGGAGAGCTTTGACGAGCTGCAAAAGGAGGTCTTCGGCCCGGTTCTGCACGTGGTGCGCTACAGCCGCAACGAGCTGGACGCGCTGGTAGAGCAGATTAACGCCTCTGGCTACGGCTTAACCCTTGGCGTGCATACCCGTATCGATGAAACCATCGCCCAGGTCACCGGCAGCGCCAACGTCGGCAACCTGTACGTCAACCGTAATATGGTGGGTGCAGTGGTTGGCGTGCAGCCGTTCGGCGGTGAAGGCCTGTCGGGCACCGGCCCGAAAGCGGGTGGTCCAATGTATCTTTATCGCCTGCTCGCCAGCCGCCCGGACGACGCGCTGCTCACTACGCTCAACCGTCAGGATGCCGAACGTCCGGTCGACGCGCAGCTGAAAATGCTGCTTGAACAACCGCTGACGGCGCTGCGCGAATGGGCGAACAATCGCCCGGCACTGCAAACCCTTTGTACACGCTATGCGGAACTGGCGCAGGCCGGAACGCAGCGTCTGTTGCCAGGCCCAACCGGCGAGCGCAACACCTGGACGCTGATGCCGCGTGAACGCGTACTGTGTCTTGCGGATAACGAAGACGATGCGCTGATTCAGCTGGCCGCCGTCACCGCAGTGGGCTGTGAAGTGCTTTGGCCGGACGAAAGTCTGCACCGCTCGCTTGCCAAACAGCTTCCAAAAGCGGTCAACGAGCGTATTCACTTCGCTAAACGCGAGCAGATTACCGCAGAGCATTTCGACGCGGTCATCTACCACGGTGATTCTGACCAGCTGCGTGAGTTGTGTCAGCAGGTCGCGGCCCGCGACGGCGCGATTATTTCGGTGCAGGGCTTTGCCCGCGGCGAAACCAATCTGCTGCTGGAACGTCTTTACGTCGAGCGCTCGCTCAGCGTAAATACCGCAGCCGCAGGCGGCAATGCCAGCCTGATGACAATCGGCTAAAGCTGTGATTAATTAAGGCTCCGGAAACGGGGCCTTTTTTCTTTGGAGAGAATAATGAAACCGATCATTATCGCGACAGCACTGCTGTTCAGCACCGCTGCTCTCGCGGATGACTGCGGCAACGCCGGCAATCAGATTGACATGAACACCTGCGCCGCAAACCAGCTGAAAGCGGCGGACGGCAGGCTGAATAACGCTTACGGCACCGCGATGAAGCGCGCGCCGCAAGCCACTAAGGCGCTGCTGAAAACCGCACAGCAGAAATGGATTGCCCTGCGCGACGCTGACTGCGCGCTGATAAGCTCTGGCACCGAAGGCGGCAGCATCCAGCCGATGATCCACGCCCAGTGCCTGACCGACAAAACCGTCGAGCGCACCGCGTGGCTGGAGTCGCTGCTGAACTGCGAGGAAGGTGATTTAAGCTGCCCGCTGCCGCCGAAGCCTTAACGCAGGCGGATCCCCTCGATAATCATACGCTGTACGCTTTCCACCGTCTGCTGAAAGAACGCTTCATCCTGTAAGGTTTTACCGGTGACCGCCTCCACCTGCGTGGAAAAATCCGCGTAGTGCTGCGTGGCGGCCCAAATCATAAAGATCAGATGGTTAGGGTCAATTGCCGCCAGCTTGCCTTCCTTTACCCAGCCGGAAATAATCGCGGATTTATCATCCACCAGCGATTTCAAATCCCCCGTCAGCTCCGCCATCAACAACGGCGCACCCTGCAGCATTTCCAGGCAGAACAACCGCGAGGCCTCCGGATGATCGCGCGACACCTCCAGCTTGAGCCGAATATATTCGCCAATCGCCTCCAGCGGAGCAAACTCTTCACGAAACGCGCGCAGCGGCGCGAGCCAGATGTCGAGGATGTTGCGCATCACCGCCACGTACAGCGCTTCTTTTGACGGGTAGTAATACAGCAGATTGGTTTTCGACACCCCGGCCTGTTCCGCCACCTGTTCAAGACGGGTGCCGTGAATGCCAAACTGCGAGAAAGTGGTCAGGGCCGCGCTCAGAATTGCCTCTTTTTTGGCATTAACCGCCTGGCTGCGCTTCCCGGTTTTTTTGCAGGCTGCCTGCGTCATTCGCTCTCCTTATTCCTGTTCCGCACAGGCGTTGTCATTCCCTTCCGGCAAAGCGGCTTTTTTCTTTTTGAATTTCAGCTCGCTGACCAGCACGCCTGCGACGATAAACGCAGCGCCGAGCAGCGCCAGCATCGGCAAACGCTCTCCCGCCATACGGCCAAAAATGCCCGCCCAGACAGGCTCCCCCGTATAGATAACCGTTGCGCGGGTCGGCGAGACGCTGCGCTGTGCCCAGTTCATCACCACCTGAATAATCGCACTGAAAATACCCAGCCCCAGCGCCACCACCAGCAGGCCCGGCGAGAAGGACGGCACCGATTCGCCCGCCGGTATCATCATACTGAAGGCAACCAGCGACGCCGTAGCCAACTGCACGACCGTCACGCGCTTTACGTCGACTTTTCCGGCCCAGGCGCTAATCAGAATAATTTCCGCGGCAATGGCAAGCGCGCCCGCAAGCGTAATGAGCTCCCCTGCCCCCAGCGCCAGCAGATTGCCTTCCGGTCCGGCGAGTAAGATCAGGCCAACGAAGGCCAGCGCAATCCCGACGCAGGACATCAGCCCAGGCATTCTCCCGAGACAAAGCCATTGCAGCAGCGGCACCAGCGGCACATACATCGCGGTGATAAACGCCGATTTACTGCTGGAGATGGACTGTAGTCCCCAGGTTTGCAGGCTGTAGCCGAACGCGATCGCAACACCAATCGCCACGCCCGCTTTTAGCTCAAGCCACGTCATTCCACGCAGTGAACGCAATGAGAGCAGGCCAACCGCTATCGCCGCCGTAGCAAATCGCAGACCGACAAAGAAAAACGGATCGCTCAGGGTAACCGCGTACTGCACCGCAAGGAAAGTGCCACCCCAGAACATGGTGATGACAATCAGGAGCGCCTCCTGAGGCTTTACCGAGAATTGATAGCGTGAAAGAAAGGACATAGTACCGCCGGGATGACATTCAGCCCATCAGTGTGCAGATTCCCGGAGACAGCTGCAATAAAAAAACCGCCGGTCTTCACCGGCGGCAGGGAGAGAGGAGGCATGGTTAACCCCCTCTTACGGCATCTGAGCGCTAGCTGTTGCGGTTGCTGCCGTGGCTGTTTTTACCCCCTTTTTTACCAGCTTCGGACGCGCGCTGGGGATCGTTTTTAAAGTTCCCCCCGCTGTGCTGGCCACCTTTACGACCTGCTTCTGATGCTCTTTCGCGGTCTTCAGCAAAATTACCTGAACCGCCACGATGGTTTGCCATTACCGACCTCCGGTTGTACAGACATCATATTGCATTACGTGAATGTGGAAGATTCCACTACGCGAGCCGGGCCAAAGCCCTGTTTTCTGCCGCGTGGAACTAAGCTTAGTGGATGCCAATTATTCCTCCAGCAGTTGGTAATATTCTGCAACATGCGCCAGGCCAAAAGTATGGGATTACCGCTGCGTGTCTGATAAGCGCTTCTTATGACTTACGAAAAAAACGAAGACGAAAGTGTGTCAAAGTGCGACAAGACAATCGTTACGTTATTTATATATAAATACATGATTATTAATAGTTAATTCGTAGCGCTTCGCCATAAAGCGTAAGATCACAGCCCTTTAATAAGCGATGGCTTTATCCCATTAAATACACCCTCATCTGGCGACGCTTCCTCAAGGCTTCCCGGAGCCAGCAGGCCAGTGCAATTTCCTGCCAGAAAGTTGACCGGAACAGGGATGTGACCAACACTTTGAGGAGTATCTTTAGAAAACACAGTGTAAAAACGGAGAGTAACGCTATGAGTGGAAAGGCTAAAATTTTGGTTCTTTACTATTCCATGTACGGACACATTGAAACAATGGCGAAGGCCGTTGCCGAAGGAGCAAGCGGCGTTGATGGCGCAGAGGTCACCGTGAAACGCGTGCCGGAAACCATGTCAGCGGAGGTCTTCGCGAAAGCCGGAGGCAAAACCCACACCGCGCCGGTGGCCACGCCGCAGGAGCTGTCAGACTATGATGCCATCATCTTTGGTACGCCAACCCGCTTTGGCAATATGGCCGGACAAATGCGTACCTTCCTCGATCAAACCGGCGGCCTGTGGGCCTCGGGCGCTTTATACGGCAAACTCGGTAGCGTCTTTAGCTCTACGGGTACCGGCGGCGGCCAGGAACACACCATCAGCTCCACCTGGACGACCCTCGCCCATCACGGCATGGTAATTGTGCCCATCGGCTATGGCGCGCAGGAGCTGTTTGACGTTTCTCAGGTGCGCGGCGGTACGCCCTATGGCGCGACGACCATCGCAGGCGGCGACGGTTCCCGTCAGCCAAGCCAGGAAGAGCTGGCGATTGCCCGCTATCAGGGTAAACATGTTGCGGAACTGGCCGTAAAACTTAACGCTTAACCTTCCGTCAGGAGGAAAGACATGCCTACACAGGAATCAAAAGCGCATCACGTTGGCGAATGGGCCACCCTGCGTAACACCTCACCCGAAATCGCGGAAGCCATTTTTGAAGTGGCAAAATACGACGAAAAACTGGCAGAGAAAATCTGGGAAGAAGGCAACGACGAAGTGCTGTCGCTGGCTTTTGGGCGAACCGATAAAGACTCGCTCTTCTGGGGCGAACAAACTATCGAACGTAAAAACGTGTGACCTTAACTTACTCCCCCGCTCCCGCGGGGGAGTTTACTTTCAGCTCAATCTATTTTCCCGTCGCGGCACTGTTCAACACCGCATTGAATTTATCCACCGGACAGAATCCATTGGCATCCACCGGGCATCCGTTTAGCTCAAGCGTCACGCGCTGCGGCGGCGACTTGAGCGTCAGTACGTCGGCGTTACGCAGCTGTTCCGTGCTCTGATACACATACTCAATCTTCATCAGCTCGCGGTTGCCGCTCGTGTCGTGCCAGCGCTGGAACACGATTTTGCCGCCAATCGGCGTACGTTCGTACTGGTTCTGCAGCTGGTACGGTTTGAAGTCCAGCGCCATCAGCAATGAGGCAATATTAGAATCATGCCCCACCAGCAGCGTCACCTTCGGCGCCTTCGCGGCCTCCATGACCAGCGCTTTGTCGATGTATTTCACCAGAGGTGCCGCCACGTTGCGCGCCACGGCCGGAGAGGTAAACAGACTATCCTGATAGCCGTTTTTCAGCTCAGAGAGTAGGCGCCACTGCTGGTCGGTTTTGATTTGTCCCCATGCCACCTGATCGAGCGGGAAGCCTTCGTAATACTGGAGCGTAAAGGCATCCACCAGCGAATTGCCGACCTTCAGCGGCCCATTGACGCCCGGTTCTTTCTCATACGGCGCAATAAATTCGTCCTTGCCTTCCGGCAGTGAGCAAACCTTCTTCTCTTTGCAGGACGGTGAGTTCTGATAGCTGGTGATTTGCTCCAGCAGCTTGTAGCTCTCGTCGAGGTGCATTTTCTGACGTTCATCGCCCATCGCCTTCACCGCCTGCTGGCTGAACGCGGCAGAATCATCGGTGATCACCGGGTTAAACGTTGGGTCCATAGTGCCCATTTTTTCCTGGTGATGGACCGGTACGTCACAGCCCGGGAACGCACCCGTAATGAAGAACTGAGCCGTTGCCACGGTACGCTGCAGGCTGTTGGCGTAGGCATAGACCGTGCCCGGTACCGGGCATTCACCGGTCGTCACTATGCCCTGCTCCGCGAGCCATTCCCGCATGTAATGGCCCATATACACTTCCAGCACGCCGCCTTTGGTGGTGAGCTGCCCCCCGGGCACATCCCATTCAGGCCATTTGTTTGGCGTGGATTGCTCCAGCACGCTGCCGTTATTGGCAAGCGGCGCGCGCAGGTTATGACGGCTCATGATCAGCACCTGTTGTAGCTGATACCCCTGCGGGGCCTCCTGTGCCTGAATACCAGAACTTGCCAGAGTGGTGCCGACTATCGCGGCGGCCAGTACGCTTTTTCTCATCCCTAAACCCTCATGCGTTAATGAACGGCATTAATTGTGACAGATTGATGACAATTTTCCGGGAAGCCGCCAACAAACGGCGCAATTTCCCCTTTGTATAAGAAAAAGACCTTATACTACGCAGATCGGACGGCAGGAGTTTCCCTATGAAATCAGACGTAACCTACGAATTTCACCACTTTGGTATCCCGTTACAGGACGGCAAAACGGAAGGCGTGTACAGTGAAAAAGCGGGCATGTACACCGTCGATAATCCCGGAAAATTTCGCGTACAGTGGCATCGTTTCACAGACGACTCTCCCCTGCATCCGCTGTTGAAAACCGTGCCGCACGTGGCGCTAAAGGTAAATAATCTGGCCCGCGCCATTGAAGGTGAAGAGGTGATTCTCGGCCCTTACGAGCCCATCGATGACTACTTTGTGGCGGTGATCAACGACAACGGCGCTCCCGTCGAACTGATCCAGACCACGCTCAGCGACGACGAACTTTGGGGCCGGGCGCGGGACGGCCAGGGCAGCCTTTACCGTAAATGATGGCGGATGCTCTATGAACGTTCTTCGTCATCTTTTTAAAAAGTTAGCGTCACTACGCGCCCTCTTCCGGCCCCGGCGGCTGCTGGCAATCCTGACGCTGATACCTGGCGACAAAAGAGGCGGTTTCCGGGGATACGAAGATTCTGGCGCTGGTGAATTCGGACAAAAATCTCAGCAAAATCAGGCGCGCTCAGCCGGATATTATCTTTTCGCTGCAGACGCTTGCCAGCGAAATGCAGCCGCGAAAGCTGAGCGGGGAAAAAATGGAGACGGGAAACCTGATGGAATTGCTGTTTCAGGACGGCCATTGAAGCATAACTGGCATCGCTGGCGTGAAGATCTATGCTTATACAAGCAGTTGGATATTCAACCAAGGAGAAAGCGATGGGCTATTTCGAAATAAAGAAATCCGATAAAGAGTCTAAAGAACCGTACTACTTTGTGCTGAAAGCTGCCAACCATGAAGTGATTGCCCGCAGCGAAATGTACTCCACAAAAGCCGCGGCGCAAAAAGGCATTGCCTCAGTGCAAAAAAACGGGGCAACCACCGACGTGCGCGATAAAACGGTGTAACGTTACCGAAAAGCAAAAAGCCCGCATTCGCTGCGGGCTTTTTATTGTTAGGCTGACGAGATTTATTCCGTCACGCTTTTCTTCACATCTTCCGCACCGGCTTTGGTTTTATCCCAGGCTTTGGTGCTGCCTTCTTTCGTTGCGTTCCAGGCCTTTTCAGAACCCTGTTTGGTTTTATCCCACGCCTTTTCGCTGCCTTCTTTGGTGCGATTCCAGGCTTTCTCGCCGCTCTGCTTCATGTTGTCGGTAGCAGAACCGTCGCTGCGGGCTTTGTTGATCTGTTCCTGTGTGCGGTGTTCCGTTTGATGCAGTTTCTCTTTGGCAGTGTCTGCACCTGCGTGAGCCTGCTGCACCGTTTCGTCCGTGGCATGCTGAATTTCACCCTGTGCCATTGCACCGGTGGCGATAAACAGAAGGGACATAGCGATAGCTGTCTTTTTCATTGTGTATTCCTTTTATCTGAGTCCGGGATCCACTCTAGTTTTCGTCGCCGTCATTAACAACCCGATAATTCCTAATTGGATCAAGGCACTCGGAGATTGGGGAGAGTGAAAAGCGAGGAAAGCAGACTGGCAGGATAAAAATAAAGCGCCCCGCAGGGCGCTTATTGCCGTGCTGAAGCGAACTCAGGCGCCCTGACGGGTCGCGGCCAGTACAATCTCACGAATACAGACGTACTGCGGCTGGGAATAGGCATACTCAATCGCGTGAGCGATATCTTCCGGTGCCAGCACTTTGCCGCCCATATCCTGTTTCCAGGCCTGATAACCCGCTTTGATATCGTCACTGGTGGTATGGCTCAGCAGCTCGGTTTCCACAGCACCCGGGGCGATAACAACGACGCGGACGTTGTGCGGCGAAAGCTCTTCACGCAAATTTTCCGACATCCCGTGAACGGCAAATTTGGTACCGACATAAACGGTATGATTCGGGAAGGTCTTGCGGCCCGCTACGGAACTGATGTTGATAATGGTACCCGCTTTGCGCTCAATCATGCCGCTGGTCACGGCATGTACGCCGTTGAGCAGGCCTTTGACGTTCACGTCCAGCATCTGCTCCCACTCATTTGGGTTCTGCTGTTCGATGTTGCCAAGCAGCATCACACCGGCGTTGTTCACCAGTGCGTCGACCGGTCCAAACTTCGCTTCGGCCTTTTTCACCGCATCGGCAAACGCCTGACGGTCGGTTACGTCCACTGCGCAGCACAGGGTATTTGGCAGGTTCAGCGCATCCATACGCTCCACGCGACGCGCCAGCAGCAGCAACGCGTGGCCACGGCTCGAGAGCAGTTTCGCCGTCGACAGACCGATGCCAGAACTTGCGCCCGTAATCACAACCAAAGGTTTAGTCGCCGTACTCATAGATGTGCCTCATAAATTTAATTTATCTTTAAAGTCGAACTGCACTTTAAATCCTTTGCGATTTGGTGAAAAATGGTTTGTTTTTTTCACTGTCATAATAAATTTCTATGGATAAGCGTCAGCTCACTGCATTCATCCGCGTGTTTGAAGAACGTAACATCACCCGCGCGGCTCAACAGTTAAGTCTTACACAGCCTGCACTCTCTGCCACCATCAAGGCGCTGGAAGAGGAGTTAAGCATCTCGTTGTTCATCCGCAAAAGTCGCGGCGTTGAGGTGACGGAAGACGCACGGGTGCTCTATCCGCACGCGCGGAGGATGATTGATGATATGTCCGGCCTGGTGTCGCGCTTTCGCAAACGGCAGGACAAACTGCCGCTGCATATCGGTATTGAGGAAGACATCGCCTCGTCGTTTTTAACCGACATGCTGGCGAAGACCTCGGAAGATACCTCCGGCATGCTGCTGACGCTGCTGCCCGGCTGCACCGGCGATGTTCGCTTAGGCTGCGACAATTTGCGCTGTGAAGATGAGCTTTTCTTTCCGCTGTATGAAGAGAGCTACGTGCTGGCCTATCCTGCGGGGCATGCGGTCGGCCAGACGGAAGAGCTGCTGCCCGAGGAGCTGCATCATCAGACGTGGGTAATGGCGCCAGAGCATGAGTCCCACCAGCGCTTCCTGCCGTTTTACGGTCATTCTGCTGACAAACCCGGCGCCCATGCGGGTAATTTCTCGCTGGCGCTGGATCTGGTGGAAGCCGGGTTTGGCATTACGATCGCGCCAGTTTGCCTTGTGGAATCGCGCTGCTCTCTGGCATCACGTCCGCTGCCGGGCTATCCGATGATGCGCCGGATCGGCATCTGCTATGCCGCCCAGTCGCTGGCTAACCCGGCGGTGGAGCAACTGCTCGACAGCCTGGGGAAATAGCTATTTCGCGTTCAGTTCTTGCCAGCGTTTGTAGACGTTAATGGCCTCAGGATCCGCCTGCTGCACCATCGGCAGGCGGCGCTCACCGATCGGTTTGGCAAATTCGCCGTAGAACGTTTCCAGCTCGAAGTATTTGCGGTCATCGCGGTAATAGCGAACGTACTCCTCACGGGTGGTCACGTAGACAACCTTGCGCGGGCTACAGTAGTAAAGCGCACCCAGGCACATCGGGCATGGACTCGCCAGGATGTAGATATCGCAGTCACTCAGGTTTTCAGTGCCGAGCTTGCGGCAGGCTTCACGTACAGCGAGGATCTCCGCATGCGCCGTCGGGTCGTTGGTTTGCGCTACCTGGTTTGGGCTTTCAGCGACAATTTCTCCGTTGCGGGCTATCACCGTCGCAAACGGTCGACCGCCCTCTTCCACGTTTTTCATCGCCAGTTCAATCGTACGTTTCACAAAGTCCATCATTGGCTCCTTCTCCGGGTTGCAGGATATGACCTTCATCAAAGCGTAACGGAGCCCATTGATAAGATAAAAGTCTCAATTATTATTAAACCTATAATTTAAACTTATGAGAAAGCTGATGATCCTGCGCTATATCCACTATTTTCTTGCCGTGGCCGAACGGGGCAGCTTCACCCGCGCGGCGGCATCGTTGTATGTCTCGCAGCCTGCGCTATCTCAGCAGATCAAGCTGCTGGAGCAGGCGCTCGGCGTACCGCTTTTTGACCGTACCGGACGCACGATCCGTCTCACGGATGCCGGCCTGGTGTTTCAGCAGCATGCCCGCCAGGCGCTTGCCGAACTGGAAGCAGGCGCGCGCGCCGTTCATAACGTCGACGACCTGAGTCGGGGCCATTTGCGCCTTGGCGTCACGCCAACTTATATCCCCTGGCTGGTCGGCCCGCTGCTGGCAGCCTTCTGGCAGCGTTACCCGGGCGTCACGCTCAGTCTCAGTGAAGCCACGCAGGAACAGACGGAGCAGCAGCTGGTTAACGATGAACTCGATATAGGTCTGGGATTTTCAGGCGAGCACGCGGCAGAACTTACCGCTACGCCTCTGCTTGAGGAATCACTTGTCGCGGTAGTAAGTAAAACGCACACGCTGGCAAAACGGCAGCGCATAACCCTTGAAAGGCTCTCTTCGGAACCGCTGGTGCTGCTCGATAAAAGCTTTGCTACGCGCGTCGACATCGACAGGCAATGTCGGAAGCGCGCCGTGAGCCTGAAAATTGCGATGGAAAGCAACACGCTCGGCGCCATTACGGAGATGATCCAACATGCACCTTTGGCGACCATTTTACCTGATACTCTGGTGCGCGCCTGTGATGCACTTGGTTCGTTATCGATTGAACCGCCTCTGGCTAAGCGTACTGGCGTTCTGCTGGCGCGCAGAACGCATCAGCATGCTGCCGCGGGCGCGGGCGCGCTGAGTCGCGTTCTCAATGACGTACTGAAGGCAATGGGCATCGACCCGACTGGAACAGCTGGCGATTCCGCACTACCCTGAATCAGTCCTCCTGGCCTCAGGCCAGATTTCCAGAAAGTCCTGAAGGAGCCTTCATGAGCGAAGTTAAGATTGTCGCCACCTTAACCCCTTTCCCGGAACATATCGAAACGGTCCGTCGCGCCGCCCGTGCGATGCTGAAACCCACCCATCAGGAGGTAGGCTGTCTGCAGTACGATTTGCATGAAAGTCGTGCCATCCCCGATGTCCGCGAGCTGGCGAATCAGGGAGCGATTTCCTTCGTGTTCATTGAACGCTGGAAGTCCGAGGACGATCTGAAAAAACACGTGGCTATGCCCTATCACGATGATTTTCTGGATATCCTTGACGGAAAACTGGAGAACATCAGCGTTCAGCGCCTAACTGCCCTGCCCGACTGATTGCTCACGCTTTCAAGGGGACAACACGGTCCCCTTTCTCGTTTGCCGGACCATTGCGGCTAATCAGCCTTGCCAGGCAGACTGCCGGATAACTGAGCAGAAATTCAGCGGCTGAAAATCTCGCTCCTTGTCCTTAATGACATCGGCCTTCACGTTACCAAAAGTCGTTTGCGGCTTGTGCTTAATCCCATTGTAAAACGCTTCGATGATCTCCTCTTTAAAGCGCGGAGAGCGCGGATGCTGCGCAGTGACGGCTTCACGCTCGCTTTCGCTGAAAGTCGCAAAACCCATGCCGAGCACGTCCATTTCTACTCCTGCCGTCAGCAGAGCAATTTCGGGAACCATAAACTCCGGGATTCCCGGCGTGGTGTGCAGGGCAATAGCCGTCCAGACTTTGGTCACCTCCTCCTCAGAGACGCCATGACTCTGTAAAAAATCTTTCGCGGCGTTCGCCCCGTCCACTTCAAAGCGTTTATCACAGCTGCAATATTCGTGCGTCAGGCCGACGTCGTGGAACATGCATCCCACGTAGAGCAGCTCCTTGTCCACCTTTAACCCACGCTGCTGTCCTGCGAGCGCGCCCCAGTAATAGACGCGGCTTGAGTGATGAAACAGCAGTTCGTTTTCAGTGTCGCGCACGAACTCTGTGGCTGCCTTTGCCAGCGGGCTGTCGGGGATCGCGATATTTTTCAGCGCAGAGGACATTTTCTTCTCCTGTTGATTGAGTCAGAACAGTGTAAATGGCAATCTGCATGTCATCATTGGTCTTATAAAGACAAATAGAGACATTCCGATCAAAGAGGCCATGAAAAAGAGTGAAACGTACCATTGCGATACTTGCCGTGCCGGGCGTGCAGCTGCTGGACGTCTCCGGCCCGCTGGATGTGTTTGCCGAAGCCAATTCTTTGCTTCGCCGTGACGTGTATGAGCTGAAGATTGTGACGCTGGAGGCGGGCCCCGTGAGGGCCTCCTCAGGAATCGAAGTTGTGGGCCATCTCCGCCTGACTGAATGCGCGACATTCAGGCCAGATACGTTTCTTGTGGCGGGTATGCCTGATGCCGTGCGAAGAACCTTCAGCAATGAAATCTACGCAGACATCAAAAAACTCTGTGAGGCCAGCCGCCGGTTTGGCTCCATTTGTACAGGTGCATTTCTGCTGGCCCAGGCGGGCGTACTGACCAAGCGCACGGTGACGACGCACTGGTCATCTGCCGATGAACTGGCAAAAACCTGGCCGGATATTCGGGTGGATAAGGATGCTTTGTACGTGGCGGACGGCCCTGTCAGAACGGCGGCGGGCGTGACTTCCGGGATGGATCTGGCTTTGCGCCTGGTGGAGGAAGATTTGGGCAGGGAACCGGCGATGGAAATCGCCAGCAATCTGGTGATGTTTTTCCGACGCCCGGTCAACCAGAGCCATTATGTCCGGGGGCAAGAACTCTCCCTGAGCGGTCGCGAGGCGTTGCAGGAGCTTCAGCGCTGGGCGCTGACCCATCTCGGGAACATTCATTCCCTCAAGGACCTGGCCGATCATATCGGACTCAGCACCCGTCACCTTAATCGACTTTTTCGGGAACAGCTGGACGAGCGTCCAGGCGAATGGCTGGAAGCCTGCCGCATTAAGCGGGTCAGAGAGATGCTGGAAAGTTCGGATGCGCCGCTGAAAACAATCGCCGGTGCGGTAGGCTACAGCAGCGCGGACAGCCTGCGCCGGGCCTTTATCCGACACATGGGCATGACGCCGCCGATGTACCGCAAACTTCACCTGCGTAGCGTTTACTGACGCGTGCGTTGTCAAATTCGGTACAAAGAAAAACCCCAGCTCATCACTGAGCTGGGGTTTCATGTTTGGCGGAAGCGTAGAGATTCGAACTCTAGAACCCTTTCGGGTCGCCGGTTTTC
>NZ_DALZVG010000034.1:32386-39532 GCF_032012665.1 Scandinavium sp. | reverse complement strand
TTTTTACACCAGCTACCGGATCGGTCAACCGATCCTTAAACGATCGGCATTAGGAGAATGTCCCGGCTCTTTATGCTCTGCATATTGCCAGGTGGCGGAGGTAAATGCAAAGCGGCAACTTCGGTTGCCGTTTTTAGTGTTTGCGCCCTCTCCCGTGGGAGAGGGTTGGGGTGAGGGCATCAGCGTGCGCCTCAATAGCTGCACTCAGGTCAGGCTCAGCGTTGAGCGGTGCTTCGCCGACTCAATGCCCAGCTCAATCAATTCCATAATCTGAATCGCCTGGCTCGCCGGAACCGGATTTTCACCGTTACCGTTCAGGGCATCGCGAATACCCGCATAGTATGCCGGATAGTTGCCCGGCACCGTCAGCCAGGTTTCTTCGGTGCGATCGTCACCGTCCACGCGGGTCAGTACGCCATCACGCATGTCGTAGCCCCAGTCTTCCTGCGGCAGGCGTTCACCGTTTTTCAGACGTTCTTCCTGTGGATCAAGACCGTATTTCACGTAGCTCGCACGGGTGCCGTGTACGATATAACGCGCCGATTCTGCCGCAGCCAGCAGCGTGCCATGCAGCACCACACGGCGCTGCGGATAGGTTAACACCGCATGGAAATAGTCCGTAGACTGTGCGCCCGGACGGAGCTGCGCCAGATCGACAGTCAGACTCACCGGCAGGCCAAACAGATTGATGGCCTGATCCAGCAGATGCGGGCCTAAGTCGTACCAGATACCGCTCCCCGGGCCGCCCTGTTCACGCCAGCGGTTGCGGACTTCCGGGCGGTAGCGGTCAAAGTGCGATTCAAAAAAGGTCACTTCACCAAGATGACCTTCGGCAATCAGCTGCTTCACAGTCAGGAAATCGCTGTCCCAGCGGCGGTTGTGGAATACCGAAAGCAGACGGCCCAGGCCGCGCGCCAGCGCGTCCAGCTCACGTGCCTGTGACAGTGTCACGGTAAAGGGTTTATCCACCACTACATGCTTGCCCGCTTCCAGTGCGGCTTTCGCCAGCGGGAAGTGGGTATCGTTTGGCGTAGGAATGACAATTAAATCAATGGTCGGGTCGTTAAACAGATGCTTCGGCTCCGAAACGACCTTCACGCCCGGCCAGTCTGCCTTGACCTTCGCTTCGTCACTGCTGGAAACCGCCGCCAGCTCCATGCCTGGCGTGCCGCTAATCAGCGGTGCGTGGAAGGTTTTACTCGCGTAGCCATAGCCAATTAATCCGACGCGGATAGTGTCACTCATGTTTTCGCCCTCATCTGTGGATGGCTGTCATTTCACAACATCTGTCAGAACCTCACAACTGTTTATTAACAATTCGCTCTCGCGAGCGTCTTAAACCTTCAACAGATGGTGAAAAATGATGCAGATTGCTCGTTTCCCGCCCTGGCCTGAACGCAGTGTTCCTGGTAACATTCCTGGCTGGATTTTTGGAGACAGTGATTGTTATGACTATGGTATTTAACCGCATCGTCGAGCTGGTGGGCTGGATTGTGCTTGGGGTTTGCGTATTGCTGCTGATTGCAGCGCATCACATTGATAACTACCAGACACCAGAAGCCCCCACTACGGCTACGACGCCGCACAAGTGATTGTCAGAAAGTGACCCTGGTCGCAACTATGCAACCGGTTTCTGAAACCGGTTGCAGATTTACATTTCCCCTCCGTACACTGCTTTTATCTTATCGATAAGGAGCGTGTCATGGCCGCATTTCCAAAAGACTTTCTCTGGGGCGCAGCAACCGCCGCGTATCAGGTTGAAGGCGCACATAACGAAGACGGTAAAGGGTTATCCATCTGGGATGTGTTTTCTCATCTGCCGGGAACGACTTACCAGAACACCAACGGTGATATCGCCGTCGATCACTATCACCGCATGCAGGAAGACGTGGCGCTGATGGCCGAAATGGGTCTGCAAAGCTACCGATTTTCTATTTCCTGGCCACGTCTGTTGCCAAACGGCCGCGGTGAAGTCAATGAAGCCGGGATCAAATTCTACAGCGATTTGATCGACGCCCTGCTGGCTCACAACATCGTGCCGATGATTACGCTCTATCACTGGGACCTGCCGCAGGCCTTACAGGATGAAGGCGGCTGGGAAGCCCGCGCTACGGCAAAAGCCTTCGAGGAGTATGCACGTCTGTGCTACTCGCGCTATGGAGACCGCGTAAAACTGTGGGCAACGTTCAACGAGACCATCGTATTTATTGGCCACGGCTATATCACCGGCAGCCACCCGCCTTCGGTAAAAGATCCGGCACGCGCGGTGCAGGCCTGTCATCAGGTCTTCATTGCCCACGCGCTGGCGGTCAAAGCTTTCCGTGAGATGAACGTGCAAGGTGAGATTGGCTTCGTTAACGTCCTGCAGCCTCATACGGCGCTAACCAACAGCCCGGAAGATCTGGCCGCTACGGCCATCGCCGATGCTATCCATACCCACTGGCTCTACGATCCGGTTCTGAAAGGGCACTACCCTGAGGATTTACTTGCGCAAACGCAGGCGCTTTGGGGCGTTCCACACTTCGAATCCGGCGACGACGCACTGCTGCGCGATAATATTTGTGACTTTATCGGTCTGAACTATTATCGCCGCGAAACCGTGGTCGCTAACCCAGGCGAAACCAGCACCGCCAGCAACCACAACGGCGAACCGAACAGCGGAAATGAATTCGGCTTTAAGGACCTGTTTAAATTCGTGCGCAATCCGGACGGTGTTTATACGGACTGGGACTGGGAAATCTGGCCGCAGGGTCTTACCGACGGCATTATGATGATCAAAGAACGCTACGGTGATATTCCGATGTACATTACCGAGAATGGCCTGGGCGCAAAAGACCCTATTATTAAGGGTGAAATCGTTGATGACCCGCGTATTGATTATTTGAGCATACATATTACGGCGATGGAAAATGCAATGCTGCAAGGCGCAGATGTGCGCGGCTATTACCCATGGTCCTTTATTGATCTACTAAGCTGGTTAAACGGTTATAAGAAACAGTACGGCTTCGTTTATGTTGATCATCATCAGAATCTGGCCCGAAAACGTAAAAAGAGCTATTTCTGGTACCAGAAGGTGATTGCTACCCGCGGCGAACAACGTTAATCTTCTCTCCCAGGCGCCTTCCGGCGCCTGACATTCCGCCTGGAAAATTCCTAATTCAAATTTTACATGGCCAGAATACTCTTCTGAGCTTGTTTTTGGTGCTTATAGCCTAAATAATTTAAGCGCATCTTGTGACCCGTCAGCCCGAATAACCGGCCCGATGATGAACGCTAACGGGTTATATTTACCTAATAATTACAACAGCATAATTGGAAAGCGCTACAATGACCGTCCTGGATTATTTATTGAAATTTCGCAAAATCAGCTCTCTTGAAAGTCTGGAAAAGCTTTTTGATCACCTGAATTATTCACTCAGCGACACTCAGGAAATCGTCAATATGTATCGCGCAGCCGATCATCGCCGGGCGGAGCTGGTTTCCGGCGGTCGTTTGTACGATATTGGCCAGGTGCCTAAGACCGTGTGGCGCTACGTACAATAATAAAGACTGTTTTCTGTCGCGTCAGTTGCTTATACTTCTCGCCCCGCATTTCTGACTGACGCTGATTTCGGAGAGGTCATGACCACAGAACCTACAGAACGTATTGGCGGCTGGCTGCTTGCCCCGCTGGCCTGGCTTATTGTCGCCCTGATAAGCGTGACGCTGACGACGCTGAATTTTATCGGTGTTCTTTTTGTCGCGAATCTGAAGGTTCTGAGTACCACAAATCTGGTGTTAATCGGCTTCTCACTGCTTTTTGGCCTAGCCATGTGGTGCTACACCCTTTGGCTGACAGCGGCTTTCTTTAAGCGCCGCAGGCTGGTGCCAAAGCATTACATCATCTGGTTGCTTATTATGGTCCTGCTTGCCGTTAAGACGTTTGCCTTCGCTCCGGTATCCGATGCGTTAGCCTTACGTCAGCTGCTTTTCCCGCTGCTGGCTACCGCGCTGTTAGTGCCCTATTTCAAGCGCTCTGAGCGCGTGAAACGCACCTTCGTTAAGCCGTAATAACCTTACAGATAATCTGTTGTCGCCTGCGTCGGTTTGTCCGATAATAGGCGGCTTTTTTTCGTTTCAGGCGCACTATGACCAACTACCTGCTGCTTTTCGTTGGCACCGTCCTTGTGAATAACTTCGTTCTGGTGAAGTTTCTCGGGCTGTGTCCATTTATGGGCGTTTCCAAAAAACTGGAAACGGCGATGGGGATGGGCCTTGCCACCACGTTTGTGATGACCCTCGCCTCCGTCTGCGCATGGCTGATTGATACCTGGATCCTCATTCCGCTGAATCTGATTTACCTGCGCACGCTGGCCTTTATTCTGGTCATCGCGGTGGTGGTGCAGTTCACCGAAATGGTTGTGCGTAAAACCAGCCCGGCGCTCTATCGCCTGCTCGGGATTTTCCTGCCGCTTATCACTACCAACTGTGCGGTGCTTGGCGTGGCGCTGTTAAATATCAACCTCGGGCACAATTTTCTGCAATCGGCGCTGTACGGATTCTCCGCGGCGGTGGGTTTTTCGCTGGTGATGGTGCTGTTCGCCGCTATTCGCGAACGTCTGGTGGTCGCCGATGTCCCTGCCCCGTTTAAGGGTAACGCCATTGCTCTGGTCACCGCAGGGTTAATGTCTCTGGCCTTTATGGGCTTTAGTGGTTTGGTGAAGTTGTAATGACCTTAGTGTGGATTGCCATTGCGGCCATCAGCCTGTTAGGGCTTATTTTTGGCGGCATTCTCGGATACGCTTCACGCCGTTTTGCGGTGGAAGACGATCCGGTGGTAGAGAAAATCGATGAAATTCTGCCGCAGAGTCAGTGCGGCCAGTGCGGCTACCCGGGCTGTCGTCCCTATGCGGAAGCCGTCGGCAGCCAGGGCGAAAAAATTAACCGTTGCGCCCCAGGCGGCGAAGCCGTGATGCTGAAAATCGCCACGCTGCTGAACGTTGAACCGCAGCCTATAGACGGCGAGGAAGAGGCTTCTGAGCCGGTGCGCATGCTGGCGGTGATCGATGAGCCCAACTGTATCGGCTGCACCAAGTGCATTCAGGCCTGTCCGGTTGATGCCATTGTCGGCGCCACCCGCGCGATGCATACCGTCATAAGCGACCTGTGTACCGGCTGTAACCTTTGCGTCGCGCCTTGTCCGACGCAGTGTATTGAATTACGTCCGGTCGCTGAGACGACCGAAAGCTGGAAATGGGATCTGCAGGCCATTCCAGTTCGTATCATTCCAGTGGAACACCATGCTTAAGTTATTCTCCGCGTTCAGAAAGGACAAAATCTGGGACTTCGACGGCGGGATCCATCCTCCGGAGATGAAGACTCAGTCCAATGGCACGCCGCTGCGCCAGGTTCCCCTTGCGCCGCGCTACGTCATCCCGCTGAAACAGCACATCGGTGCCGAAGGCGAACTCAGCGTCACGGTTGGCGAACGCGTTCTGCGCGGCCAGCCGTTAACCCGTGGCTGGGGCCGAATGCTTCCCGTCCATGCGCCAACCTCCGGTATCGTGGTCGCGATTGCTCCCCACTCCACGGCGCATCCTTCGGCTCTCGCAGAGATGAGCGTTATTATCGAGGCCGACGGTGAAGACCGCTGGATCGACCGCGACGGCTGGTGTGACTGGCAGCAGCGAAGCCGTGACGAGCTTATTGAGCGCATTCATGATTTTGGCGTTGCAGGCCTGGGCGGCGCTGGCTTCCCGACCGGCAGCAAGCTGAAAGGCGGCGGCGATAAAATCGACACGCTTATCATCAACGCCGCCGAGTGTGAGCCGTATATCACCGCCGACGACCGCCTGATGCAGGATTGCGCGGCCCAGATCGTCGACGGTATCCGCATTCTGATGCACGTCCTTCAGCCGAAAGAAGTGCTGATTGGCGTCGAAGACAATAAGCCGCAGGCCATTTCGATGATGCGCGCCGTACTCGCTGATGTTCATGGCATCAGCCTGCGCGTCATCCCGACCAAATACCCGTCCGGTGGCGCAAAGCAGCTGACGCAAATTCTGACCGGCAAGCAGGTTCCCCACGGCGGTCGCTCATCTGATATTGGCGTGCTGATGCAGAACGTCGGCACGGCGTTTGCGGTGAAGCGTGCCATCATTGACGGTGAGCCGCTAACCGAACGTGTAGTGACACTCACCGGTGAATCCGTTACCCGTCCGGGCAACGTCTGGGCGCGACTGGGCACGCCGGTTCGTCATTTACTCGAAGATGCTGGCTTCTGCGCCACGCCTGAACAGATGGTGATTATGGGCGGTCCGCTGATGGGCTTCACCCTGCCCTGGCTGGACGTGCCGGTGGTAAAAATCACCAACTGTCTGCTGGCGCCTTCCGCCAGCGAGATGGGCGAAGAGCAGGAAGAGAAAGGCTGCATTCGCTGTAGCGCCTGTGCCGATTCCTGCCCGGCTGATTTGCTGCCGCAGCAGCTGTACTGGTTCAGCAAAGGCCAGCAGCACGACAAAGCTACTGCACACAATCTTTCCGACTGTATTGAGTGTGGGGCCTGTGCATGGGTCTGCCCAAGCAACATTCCGCTGGTGCAGTACTTCCGTCAGGAAAAAGCGGAAATCGCCGCCATTCGCCAGGAAGAAAAACGCGCCGCCGAAGCGAAAGCCCGTTTCGAAGCCCGCGCAGAGCGCCTTGAGCGTGAGAAAGCCGCCCGTCTGGAGCGACACAAACAGGCCGCCGTTCAGCCTGCGGCAAAAGACCAGGCTGCAATCGAAGCGGCCCTGAGCCGGGTTCGTGAAAAACAGCAGCAGGCCACCCAGCCTGTCATCATTCAGGCTGGTGAAAAACCTGACAACAGCGCCGTCATCGCCGCACGTGAAGCACGTAAAGCACAGGCCCGCGCAGCTCAGGCCGAAAAACGCCTTGCTGGCGAGCAGACTGATGCAGCCATCGCAGAACAGCTTTCAGACGCAGTAGATCCACGCAAAGCCGCCGTTGAGGCTGCTATTGCCCGGGCTAAAGCACGCAAGGCTGAACAGCAGGCAACAGCCGAGCCTGTCGCGAAAACCGTTGACCCGCGTAAAGCCGCCGTTGAAGCAGCCATCGCCCGCGCCAAAGCCCGCAAGGCTGAACAGCAGGCAACAGCCGAGCCTGTCCCGG
>NZ_DALZVG010000034.1:0-32286 GCF_032012665.1 Scandinavium sp. | reverse complement strand
AAACCGTTGACCCGCGTAAAGCCGCCGTTGAAGCAGCTATCGCCCGCGCCAAAGCCCGCAAGGCTGAACAGCAGGCAACAGCCGAGCCTGTCGCGGAAACCGTTGACCCGCGTAAAGCCGCCGTTGAAGCAGCTATCGCCCGCGCCAAAGCGCGCAAGGCCGAACAACAGGCGGCAAATGAATCTGTCGATGAAGCTATTGACCCGCGCAAAGCCGCCGTTGAAGCGGCTATCGCACGCGCAAAGGCGCGTAAAGCAGAAAAACAGGCAGTGAACGAGGAATAAATGGTTTTTAAAATCGCAAGCTCCCCTTATACCCATAACCATCGCCAGACCTCGCGAATTATGCTGCTGGTGCTGCTGGCGGCTATTCCAGGCATCGCTGTACAGACCTGGTTTTTCGGCTGGGGCACGCTGATTCAGCTCCTGCTGGCAAGCGTGACGGCCTGGGGCGCCGAAGCGGCTATTTTGCGTCTGCGTAAGCAGAGTATCGGGCAAACGCTTAGCGATAACTCGGCTCTGCTGACCGGCCTGCTGCTGGCGATCAGTATTCCTTCTACCGCCCCCTGGTGGATGATTGTGCTCGGCACGGCGTTCGCGGTAATCATAGCCAAACAGCTTTACGGCGGCCTCGGTCACAATCCCTTTAACCCGGCAATGATCGGCTACGTCGTGCTGCTGATCTCCTTCCCGGTGCAGATGACTTCCTGGCTGCCGCCGCAGGCGATCGCAGCAAATACGCCAGGCTTTATGGACGTCGTGCAGATAATTTTCAGCGGCCACACGGCAGCAGGTGCCGATATCAATACCCTGCGCATGGGCGTTGACGGCATCAGCCAGGCGACGCCGCTCGACAACTTCAAAACGTCTCTGCATGCGGGTCACAGCGTGAATGAGATCCTCAACGGAGCCATTTACCGTGGCGCGCTGGCGGGCATTGGCTGGCAGTGGGTGAACGTGGCATACCTGCTGGGTGGTCTGTTCCTGATCTGGCAGCGAACCATTCGCTGGCACATTCCGGTGAGTTTCCTGCTGACGCTGGCGATTTGCTCTACGCTCGGCTGGATCTTCTCCCCGGAGAGCCTGGCTTCTCCGCAGATGCATATGCTGTCCGGCGCCACCATGCTGGGCGCCTTCTTCATTCTGACCGACCCGGTGACGGCCTCGACGACCAACCGTGGGCGCCTGGTATACGGTGCGCTGGCGGGCCTGCTGGTGTGGCTGATTCGCAGCTTTGGCGGCTATCCGGACGGCGTGGCCTTCGCCACCCTGCTCGCCAATATCACCGTTCCGCTGATTGACTACTACACGCGCCCACGCGTTTACGGACACCGCTGAGACCGACCATGCTGACAACGATTCGCAAACACGGCATCACGCTGGCTCTCTTCGCCGCCGGCGCTACCGGAACGACTGCCATCATCAACCAGATGACCAAAAACACCATTGACAGCCAGGCGGCAAAGCAGCAGATGGCGCTGTTCGACCAGGTCATTGTGCCGGGTAGCTATAATAACGATCTGCTGAAAAGCTGTTACCTGCTGAACGATCCGGCGCTCGGTAAAGGCACCCATAAAGTCTATATTGCGCGTAAAGACGACGCACCGGTTGCGGTCGTAATGGAAGCCACGGCACCCGACGGTTATTCCGGCGCAATTCAACTGCTGGTCGGGGCTGATTTCAACGGCACCGTGCTCGGTACACGTGTAACGGAACATCACGAAACGCCGGGCCTGGGTGATAAAATTGAGATGAAGCACGGCGACTGGATCACGCGTTTTGCCGGGAAAATCATTCACGGCACAGACGACAGCCATTGGGCGGTGAAAAAAGACGGCGGTGATTTTGATCAGTTTACCGGTGCGACCATCACGCCGCGCGCGGTGGTTAACGCGGTGAAACGTGCAGGCCTGTTTGCGCAGACTTTACCGGCACAGATAAACGAACTCCCCCCTTGTGAAGAGTAAATCATGAGCGAAATTAAAGACGTCATCGTCCAGGGATTATGGAAAAACAACTCCTCGCTGGTACAGCTTTTGGGCCTTTGCCCGCTACTGGCGGTCACATCTACTGCTACCAATGCGCTCGGGTTGGGACTGGCGACCACCCTGGTGCTGACCCTGACCAACCTGTTTATCTCCCTGCTGCGTAAGTGGACGCCGCCGGAGATCCGCATTCCCATTTACGTGATGATCATTGCCTCGGTGGTGAGCTCAGTGCAGATGCTGATTAACGCCTATGCCTTTGGGCTCTATCAGTCACTCGGCATTTTTATTCCGCTTATCGTGACCAACTGTATCGTGGTAGGACGTGCGGAAGCCTTCGCCGCCAAAAAAGGCCCTATGCTTTCGGCGCTGGATGGTTTTTCCATCGGCCTGGGAGCAACCTGCGCGATGTTCGTGCTGGGATCCCTGCGCGAAATTTTAGGTAACGGCACGCTGTTTGACGGCGCCGACGGCCTGCTGGGCGGCTGGGCCAAAGCGCTGAGAATCGAAGTGTTCCATACCGATACGCCGTTCCTGCTGGCGATGCTGCCGCCGGGCGCATTTATCGGCCTTGGCATGCTGCTGGCGATCAAATACCTTATCGATCAGCGCGCGAAGCAGAAAGCCAGCACCGTGCGTAACCATTGTGAAGTGACACCGGACGTGAAAACCACCACAGGGAAAGCCTGATGAATAAAGAGAAGCGTCATGAAATCCTGACCCGATTGCGTGACAACAATCCGCATCCCACAACCGAACTGAATTTCTCCACGCCTTTTGAACTGCTGATTGCCGTCCTGCTTTCGGCCCAGGCCACAGACGTCAGCGTTAACAAAGCGACCGCGAAGCTCTATCCGGTAGCGAATACGCCGGAAGCGATGCTGGCACTCGGCGTAGACGGCGTAAAGGAATACATCAAAACCATCGGCCTGTTTAACAGCAAGGCTGAGAACGTGATTAAAACCTGCCGCATTTTGATTGAACAGCACGGAAGCATGGTCCCGGAAGACAGAGCCGCGCTGGAAGCCCTGCCCGGCGTCGGGCGCAAAACGGCAAACGTGGTGCTGAACACCGCCTTCGGCTGGCCAACGATTGCCGTTGATACCCACATTTTCCGCGTCTGTAACCGCACCAACTTTGCGCCAGGGAAAAACGTTGAGCAGGTGGAAGAAAAGCTACTGAAGGTCGTTCCTGCCGAATTCAAAGTGGACTGCCATCACTGGTTGATCCTGCACGGCCGCTACACCTGCATCGCCCGCAAGCCACGCTGCGGCTCCTGCCTGATTGAAGATCTGTGTGAATTTAAAGAGAAAGTCGATTTCTGACTGCTTTAACGCCGTGTCGCAATCCGGCGTTTCTCCCCTGCATTTACCCCATACCTCCCTGCAATGATAACGAATAATCCGGTGGTTAATCGTCCGGACAGGTTAATCGTTTTTTTCTCAGCTGAATTTTCTATACAAATGTGATCTGGATCACCACGATAACATCAGGTTACTTATTTGTTATCAAATCGCAGCCAAGCCTTTGCTGATGCAGGGGTTAGTCGTTTTTTAACCAGACATATCACCACTATTTTTAGGATTAATGGCCTATATAACTACACCACAGGCAAAACAGCAGAACATATCGCCACAAGGCGAAGAAACGGGCTCGCTTTTAGTGAAAAAATCTGGATGGAGCGAAACGGCAAAGTTAAACACTAAATAACATTTGTATGAACGGACGATTATAACGCCTCCGTTATGTGTAACAGAGTATTACAAACCCCTTGTGCGATCGCCCCGGATAGTGAACATTACCTGCCGTTTTCCCCTCCAAGAATAACTATAAGGCGGATGTCGAAACGAACGTCACGCCCACCACCCCCGTTAATATGGGATGTAAAAAAGAGGTATAAGTGTCTACTGCAAACAATAAACCAACAGACGAAAGCGTGAGTCTTAACGCTTTCAAACAGCCAAAAGCGTTCTACCTGATTTTCTCCATTGAACTTTGGGAACGTTTTGGCTTCTACGGCCTGCAAGGGATTATGGCCGTTTACCTGGTAAAACAACTGGGTATGTCAGAAGCGGACTCTATTACGCTGTTCTCCTCTTTCAGTGCTCTGGTCTATGGTCTGGTTGCCGTTGGCGGCTGGCTGGGCGATAAAGTCCTGGGTACCAAACGCGTTATCATGCTCGGTGCCGTCGTTCTGGCGATCGGTTATGCGCTGGTGGCTTTCTCCGGTCACGACGCGGCGGTGGTTTATATGGGTATGGCGACCATTGCGGTCGGTAACGGCCTGTTCAAAGCTAACCCGTCTTCCCTGCTCTCTACCTGCTACGATAAAAACGACCCGCGTCTGGACGGTGCATTCACCATGTACTACATGTCCGTGAACATCGGTTCCTTCTTCTCTATGCTGGCGACCCCGTGGCTTGCCGCGAAATACGGCTGGAGCACCGCGTTTGCCCTGAGCGTGGTCGGTATGCTGATCACCGTGGTGAACTTCGCGTTCTGCCAGAAATGGGTTAAGCAGTACGGTTCTAAACCTGACTTCGCACCGGTACACGTTGGCAAACTGCTGGCAACTATCGTCGGCGTTGTGGTGCTGGTCACCATCGCAACCTGGCTGCTGCATAACCAGGGCGTTGCTCGTGCGGTTCTGGGTGTTGTTGCTCTGGGTATCATCTGCATCTTCGCTAAAGAAGCCTTTGCGATGAAAGGCGCCGCGCGTCGTAAGATGATTGTAGCCTTCCTTCTGATGCTGGAAGCGATTGTCTTCTTCGTGCTCTACAGCCAGATGCCAACCTCTCTGAACTTCTTTGCTATCCGCAACGTTGAGCATTCTATTCTGGGTATCGCATTCGAGCCGGAGCAGTTCCAGGCCCTGAACCCGTTCTGGATCATGATTGGTAGCCCGATTCTGGCCGCTATCTACAACAAGATGGGCGACCGTCTGCCGATGCCGCACAAGTTTGCCGTCGGTATGGTGCTGTGCTCCGGTGCGTTCCTGGTTCTGCCGCTGGGCACCAAGTTCGCCACCGACGCGGGTATCGTTTCCGTTAACTGGCTGATTCTGAGCTATGCGCTGCAGTCTATCGGCGAGCTGATGATCTCCGGTCTGGGCCTGGCAATGGTCGCACAGCTGGTTCCACAGCGCCTGATGGGCTTCATCATGGGTAGCTGGTTCCTGACAACAGCGGGAGCCGCAATTATCGCAGGTAAAATCGCGAACCTGATGGCTGTTCCGGAAAACGTAACCGATCCGCTGATGTCCCTGAACGTCTACGGTGATGTGTTCCTGAAAATCGGTATCGCTACCGGCGTTATCGCGGTGCTGATGATGCTGACCGCACCGAAGCTGAACCGCATGACGCTCGACGATGATGCTGCTACCGCAAAAGCGCGCGAGACCGCAACGGCGTAAGCCTCATCCGGAAAACGAAAAATTCAGCCGCTGACACGTTCAGCGGCTTTTTTTTGTTCGCGCTAAATGCGATGAACCTTGTTTTTTACCTGTCGCCACATCAGGATAGAGAGCACATCTGTGTCCAAAGGAGTTCGTCATGAAATTGTTCTACAAGCCCGGTGCCTGTTCTCTCGCTTCTCACATCGCTTTGCGTGAAAGCGGCATGGACTTCTCGCTGGTAGGCGTTGATCTTGCGAAAAAGCAGCTGGAAAACGGGGAAGATTTTTGGCAGGTCAACCCAAAAGGTCAGGTGCCAGCCCTGCTGCTGGATGACAACACGCTGCTGACCGAGGGCGTGGCGATTATGCAGTATATCGCCGACACCAAAGCAGACCGCCAGCTGCTGGCCCCTGCGGGCAGCATTGCGCGCTATAAGACGCTGGAGTGGCTCAACTACATCGCGACAGAGCTGCACAAAGGCTTTACGCCGCTGTTCCGTCCTGATACTCCGGAAGACTTCAAACCGACCGTCCGCGCCCTGCTTGAGAAGAAACTGAGCTACGTGAACGACTCACTGCGCGACAACGAGTGGATTAGCGGAAATCGCTTTACCATTGCCGATGGTTACCTGTTTACCGTTCTGCGCTGGGCCCGTGCCGTTAAACTCGACATGAGCGGCCTGAAAAACATTGAAGCCTATATGGCACGCGTTGCCGCTCGCCCGGGCGTGACGGCGGCTTTGGCGGCTGAAGGGTTAAGCTGATCGTTTCAGACAGACGTAAAAAAGGCCGCTTATGCGGCCTTTTGTTTGGCTGGTTGCCTGACGGCGCTTCGCTTAGACAGGCCTACGAATATAACGCTTTTAGTAGGCCCGGTAAGCCCACGCTGCCGGGCTTCTGTATTATTTCCAGCACACCAGGCAGTAGTTTTTCTTACCGCGACGCAGCAGCGTGTAACGTCCGAAGAGGCGATCGCTGTCGGCGAAGGTGTATTCCGGGTCAGTCTGCTTTTCACCGTTGATGGTGACCGCGTTGGAGGCGATAGTTTTACGTGCCTGACCACGGGATGGCTGAAGTTCGGAATCCACCAGCGCCTGCATCAGGTCGGCACCTTTTTCCATTTCGACCATCGGCACACCGTCCTGCGCCAGCTGCTCGAAGTCCGCTTCGCTAAGGTCGCTCAGCGTACCGTTGAACAGGCTTGCGGTGATGCGTTTCGCTGCTTCCAGGCCTTCTTCGCCGTGAACCAGGCGCGTCACCTGCTCTGCCAGTACATACTGGGCACGCGGCGCTTTGCCGCTGTTTTTGTCTTCTTCTTCCAGGGCATTGATTTCAGCAATGTCCATGAAGGTGAAGAACTTCAGGAAGCGATACACGTCCGCATCTGCGGTGTTGATCCAGAACTGGTAGAATTTGTACGGGCTGGTTTTCTTCGGATCCAGCCATACCGCACCACCTTCGGTTTTGCCGAATTTGGTGCCGTCGGCTTTGGTGATCAGCGGCACGGTCAGGCCAAACACCTGATTCTGGTGCAGACGACGGGTCAGATCGATGCCGGAGGTGATGTTACCCCACTGGTCGGAGCCACCGATTTGCAGCGCCACGCCGTGCAGGTTATTCAGGCAGGCGAAGTCGTAGCCCTGCAGCAGGTTGTAGGAGAATTCGGTAAAGGAGATCCCCTGATCGTCACGGTTCAGACGCTGCTTCACCGCTTCCTTGTTGATCATCTGGTTAACGGAAAAGTGTTTACCGATGTCGCGCAGGAAGGTCAGCACGTTCATGCCACCGAACCAGTCGTAGTTGTTCGCCGCAATGGCGGAGTTGCTGCCGCAGTCGAAATCAAGGAAAGGCGCCACCTGCTTACGGATTTTCTCCACCCATTCCTGAACGGTGTCTTCGGTGTTCAGCTTACGCTCTGCGGCCTTGAAGCTTGGATCGCCGATAAGACCAGTAGCTCCACCGACCAGCGCCACAGGCTTGTGGCCCGCTTCCTGGAAGCGTTTCAGGCATAACAGGGGAACAAGATGCCCCAAATGCAAGCTGTCAGCGGTAGGATCGAAGCCGCAATAGAGCGCGATCGGGCCCTGCGCCAGTCGCTCTGCTAACGCATCCTCGTCCGTCACCTGAGCCACAAGGCCCCGCTCTTGCAATTGTTTAATCAAGTTACTGCTCGCCATCAAAGTCTCCATGTATAAAACAGACTGCACCTTAGCCGGTACACGACGTTTCGCCATTTGCGAAAGGCCCATAGAATAAAACGCCAGCCCGTGTTGTGCCAGCGCTTAACGCAACAAATATGGGATCACGGCGCGAGGCGGTCAATTTTCCAGGCGTCGCCTTCGCGCTGATACATAAATCGATCGTGCAGACGGTGTTCACCGCCCTGCCAGAACTCCATCGACTCAATGCTGATGCGGTATCCGCCCCAGAAGCTCGGCAGCGGCACTTCGCCCTGCTGGAACTTTTGCTTAAGCTCAAGGAATTTGCTTTCGAGGATCCCGCGCGCCGAAATACGGCTGGACTGCTTCGACACCCAGGCACCGATCTGGCTGTCGCGTGGGCGGCTGTGGAAGTATTTCACTACCTCAATTGTCGACAGACGCTCGGCTTTGCCGGTTACCATCACCTGACGCTCCAGCATATGCCAGGGGAACAGCAGGCTGATGCGCGGATTTTGTTCGAGATGATGCGCTTTACGGCTGCCCAGGTTGGTATAGAACACCAGCCCTTTTTCGTCGTAGTGCTTGAGCAGCACAATACGCTGATAAGGTTGACCGTTTTCGTCGACGGTGGCTACCACCATTGCAGTCGGATCGGCCAGCCTGGCCTCGCAGGCCTGGCCCAGCCAGCGCTCAAACAGCGCCAGAGGTTCAGCGGGAAGATCGCGGCGGCGCAGGCCGCCACGGGTATACTCACGGCGCAGATGCGCGATTTGCTGCAGATCGTCGTTGTCAGACATGGCGTTTTCGATGTTGTCTTCAGGTGGCGCTATTGTGCGCCGCCCTCAGTAAAATCTCAACGCTTCGGATTTTGCAACTGGCAGTTATTCAGTACGATACGGTCACGTTTGTAGACCGTCGCACTGTCGCCCTTCGACCAGAAGACATAGATACCGTCGGTGTATCGCGCACCGGAGGCAGAAATGCCCTGCGTCAGCGTTTGCTGCTGATTATCATAGATGAAACTCACCTGCTGGCGAGTGTTGTTCAGGTGAACGGTAAGCGGCTTTTCGTCACACTTATATTCGAGGGTATCTGTGTTCATTCGCTCCACAAACTGGCTGTAGTAGCTACATCCGGAGAGCATCAGGGGTAATATCAGCGTGACTGCAGCGAGGGGTATTTTTTTCATTGGCTTGCCTTAAGACTTTCCCGGTCCCGGAGGGCTGATGCCCTCCCATTACGCGGCTATTGTATCGGCAATGTGAAAACGACTCAGTCAGTTAACTCTGATTCTGCACCGGGTTGGCAGGGAAAATAGCGCCCAGTACCGTCGACTCGCTGGCGCCTGTTACGGAAGGTAAATTCCCCGGCAGGCCGTTCAGCGTACGCCAGGCAAGCCAGGCAAACGCCAGCCCTTCCATATCATCGCCGCTGACGCCTGCTTCGTCGGTTGTCGACACTTCCGTTCCCGGTAGCAGTCCTGCGAGACGCGCCATCAGCAGCGGATTACGGCTACCACCACCGCACACCAGTAAACGTTCGCAGCCGCCGCTCAGCAGCACCTGTTCGCTGATGGTTACGGCAGTGAGCTCCGTCAGTGTAGTCATCACGTCTTTAGCCGCCAGCCCTGGGTGCTTCGCCAGCTGGCGTTCCAGCCACCCATAGTTGAAATATTCACGCCCGGTGCTTTTCGGCGCCGGTAGTGCAAACCACGGATCGCTCAGCATCTCCTGGAGCAGCGGAAGGATCACCTTCCCTGAGCTTGCCCACTCGGCGTCTTTGTCGTAAGGCTTGCCGCACTGACGCCAAATCCAGGCATCCATCAGCATATTACCCGGCCCGGTATCGTGCCCTTTTACCGGCAGACCAGGACACAGCATGGACAGATTCGCGATGCCGCCGATATTCAGCACAATGCGCCGCTCCTGCGGGTCAGCAAGAAGCGCGTGGTGAAAGGCGGGCACCAGCGGCGCCCCCTGCCCGCCCAGCGCAATATCGCGGCGGCGGAAATCACCCACTACCGTGACGCCAGTACGAGCGGCAACAATGTTGTTGTCACCAATTTGCAGCGTATGCGGCGCCTCGCCGTCGGGCTCATGCCAGACCGTCTGACCGTGGCAGCCAATGGCTATCACGTCGCTTGCTTTAAGGTTTTCCTGTGCCATCAAAGCCAGCACGGCATCGGCGAACAAGTGGCCAAGGCGTGTGTCCAGTTGCCCATACTGCGACAGCGTCAGCTGCTGCCCCTGACAGATTGCCAGAATGGCTTCTTTCAGCGCAATGGGAATGGGGTACGACAGGCTGGCCTGTTGTGCAACCATGTTATCGTCCATTGCCGCCAGCACCACATCGACACCGTCAAGGCTGGTCCCCGACATCACACCTATATAGCGACCCGATTTCATACGCCTTCCTTAGTTCGTGACTGAGAGCCATCAATGAAACATAAACACTTTCTTAATGCCATGATCCAATAACAAAATTTCACAATTGGGCCTTCTGTCAGCGTCAATCAGGCGTCTGCGCCTGGTGGTGCAACGGTGGTTTAACCTTGGTTAAGCACAAAGCGTGTACAATTTTAAACAGATCATCGCAGAACATATGATCTGCGACGCAGAATTGCCATATAATTGCGGTGTACGGATGCTCTCAAGAGCGTTTCTTGGTGAACAGGAGATTCATAAATGATGTTACGTGTTTTGGCCGTTTCAATGATTGGTTTCACGCTTGCAGGTTGTGTCAGCAGCAGCGGCCTCTCCGGGGACGTGTATTCTGCATCCGAAGCCAAGCAGGTTCAGAATGTCACCTACGGGACGATTGTCCACACGCGTCCGGTGCAAATTCAGGGCGGTGATGATTCTAACGTCATCGGCGCAATTGGCGGTGCGGTACTGGGTGGCTTCCTCGGTAATACCATCGGGGGCGGTACAGGCCGGTCACTGGCAACCGCAGCGGGTGCTGTAGCAGGCGGCGTCGCGGGCCAGGGTGTCCAGGGGGCGGTGAACAAAACCCAGGGCGTTGAGCTGGAAATCCGCAAAGACGATGGCAACACCATCATGGTTGTGCAGAAACAGGGCGATACCCGTTTCTCCGCAGGCCAGCGCGTCGTGATGGCAAGCAATGGCAGCCAGGTGACCGTTTCACCACGCTAATTATCCGGCGTGTGGCGTATAGCCACACGCTTTTATTTACCTCCACGCATCTCATCTTCTTTTATTCACATTTTCTGCATCAAACTTACACTACGACATATAACTTATTATTTTTCTGAAAGCAGACTTGCGCCTGCGCAATATTTACCTCTCGTGAATATTTTACACTTCATCTGTTCCAGGCCGATGCCTGCTTTTATTGGTGCTGCTCTTTGCAATACCGCACGTTGAGATTTTTAATATGCTTGGCAATAAATCCTTCCCGTTTAGGCGGTTAATGGTTTTCTTTGGCGCAACCCTTTTCCTTATCGGTTTATTACATCTTATTTCAAGCCAGGTCATTTATCGTATTCCTACGATGACTCCGGCACTTTTCCCGGTGATGACCATTTTCCTGATGGTGTTCCACATTCTCATTGCCAGCTTTATGCTGATGAAATACCTGTGCGATAAGCACCGTTTATACCTGATGGCGATTGCCTGCGCCTTTGGCGGCTCGTCGGTGCTGATGCTCGGCACCCTCAGCAGCTACGCTGACTGGCTGCTCTGCGCATCCGTTTCAAGCGTGAATGTCAATGACGCCCTCATCTATTATTTTTTCCGTAACGTCATGATGGCAATATTGTTCACCACTTCAACATTTCTGTACAAATATCGCCATAGTGATATTCATACTCGCCGTAATCATATCCTTATTCTTACCGGACTTATCGGCTTTACCGTCATAACGTTGATTTTTTCCTGGTTATATTCAAGTCGTTCAGAGGGAATGAGTCTTGAACTTGTTGATAAATTGACTAAAATATTTACACCGCTATGGCATAACTATCTGACTGGCGGAATGGTTGCGCTTTGGTGTTTGACGTTAATCATTATGTTGGCGATGACCCGCCTGCGAAATATTTTCTGGTACAGCGGCTATCTGTTTTGCACGTTTTATATATTCATGCTCTTCCTGCTGCTGCCTGCCGTCTCCACTGAAGGATATTCCTGGTATCAGTCGCGTCTGTTTGAAACAACCGCAACGCTGTTCCTTATTTTTGTTCTGCTCTGCGACGTATTTACTTTGTATAAAGAATCTAACAGCAAGTATGAAGACTCTTACCAAAACTCCATCCGTGACCCGATGACGCGCCTGTTTAATCGCAGCTTCTTCTATGACAGCCTGAAGCGCCATATGGCTGAAGTTTCACAGGAAAAGCCTGTGTCGGTTATCGTCTGCGATCTGGACCACTTCAAGCGCATCAATGACAACTATGGCCACCTGCAGGGAGATAAGGTGATTCAGTTTGTCGCTGGAATTTTACAGGATACAACCCGGAAACAGGACGTTGCGGCCCGTATCGGCGGTGAAGAGTTTGCCCTGCTGCTGACGGACACCGATACCAGTGACGCACTGCAAATTGCCGAGCGGATCCGTCAGACGGTCTATCAGCATGATGAAGTAAGCAGCAACGGCCATCTTCCGGAGAAAATCACTATCAGCATGGGTCTGTTTACTGCCACACAAAAAGAAGCTGAACAGGAGGTTTGCGTTCAGCGCGCAGATGAAGCGATGTATCAGGCAAAAGAACAGGGCCGCAACCGGGTGGTTGTCTGGCTGAATTAAGAAAAAAGGCCCTGCTGTGCAGGGCCTTGTGTATTCGATGAGCTGGCGCTTAATCTCTGGCCTGTAGCTCATTGATGTTCTGCTCCAGCTTACGAATGAGCCCAAGCAGAAGGTCGAGCTCTTCAGGCGAAATCCCGGAAAGAATTTCTCCCCGCGTTTTACGGATCACCGCTTCCATATCTTCAATCAGCGGCTCGGCTTTCTCCGTCAGCTTGATACGTTTGGCACGGCGGTCATTAGCGCAGGTTTGACGCGAAATCAGACCTTTCTCTTCCAGCTGATCCAGCGTACGAACCAGAGAAGGCTGCTCAATGCCGATAGCCTTAGCCAGTTGAATTTGCGACTGTTCTGGCGGTAGCTGATGAATATTATGCAGCGTGACCCAGTGCGTCTGCGTTAATTCCAGAGGTTTCAGGCGATGGTCAATCAGAGCACGCCAAATGCGCACCAGTCGTGCCAGATCAGAACCCAGTGGCGATTCCAATTTCATCTCCTTATAATTAGCTTGCTAAGTTATTATACTGATTTTAGACTAGTGTGCAGCATTTAAATGACCAAAACAAATGTATCGCCTCATCCGCAGGCTGACACAATGATTTACACTGTTTACTATTCCGACCTGTCACCACAGGTTTGCGGTAATGGCACATTTGCAAAGGATTTTGTTCGTGGAGCTAACCTTTAACACACCCGGATTCCCGCTACAGGATTTAATCGTCGGCGCGTCCATCTATTTCCCTCCCTTGTTTAAAGCGGTGCTGCTCGGTTTCCCGATCTGGCTTATCGCCCATCGGCTGCTGCGCGACTGGATGTACGCAGGTGACGTCTGGCATCCGCTCTTAATGGATCTCTCCCTGTTCGCGCTGGCGGTTTGCACGGCGCTGATGCTGATCGTTGCGTGGTAAAATAACCTGATGAAAAAACTAAAATATTTCTCCACGCTCCTCGTTGCGGCGCTGGCTCTGATTGCCGTCTGGCTGGTCTGGAACTACTACATGCAATCGCCCTGGACGCGCGACGGGAAAATTCGCGCCGAGCAGGTCAGCATCACGCCGCAGATTTCCGGCAGCATTACCGAGCTGAACGTGCGCGATAACCAGCAGGTCAAAGCTGGCGATGTGCTGTTCAGACTGGATGCCACCCCCTTCCGCATTGCGGTGATGAACGCGAAAGCGCAGCAGGCTAAAGCGGTGTCGGATATGGCAAAAGCGCAGGCCGATCGGGACAAAGCACTGGCGGATATGGCGAAGGCTCGTCACGAAGCGGATCGCCGCCGTGATCTGCCGAAAAACTTCATTTCTGCAGAAGATCTCGATACGGTGAACATTGCGCTGCAAACGGCAAAAGCCAATGCTGAGGCCGCCGCAGCCAGCGTCGCCGCCGCGAAAGCCAGTGCGGATGCAGCCAGCGCAGAGCTTGAACATGCCAACTGGCAACTCTCACAAACCGACGTCAAGGCACCTGTGGACGGCTGGGTCACCAATATGTCCACCCGAACGGGGGATTACGCCTCCGTTGGCCGCCCTGTCTTTGCGTTGATCGACAGCCACTCGTTTTACGTGCTCGGTTATTTTGAGGAAACAAAACTGCGCCATATCCAGCCTGGCGTACCGGCAAACGTCACGCTTTACAGCAACGGACAAACGTTACAGGGTCACGTAGCCAGCATTGGCCGGGCAATTACTGATCAAAGCGTTGGCGCTGACGGCAGCCTCGTGGCTGACGTCAAACCCACCATTCCGTGGGTAAGGCTGGCGCAGCGCGTACCGGTGCGCATTGAGTTCGATAAGCTGCCTCAGGATATTGTTCTGGTTTCCGGCACCACCTGTACCGTCTCACTCGGCGGTGAGTAATGAATTTTCCGGCGTTCTCCTGGCAATCACTCCCCTGGGTAAAAGCAACGCGCCCACAGTGGCGCTACGCCCTGCGCAACGGCATTGCGATGTGCCTGGCCCTGAGCTTTGCCTACTATATCAATCTCGATCAGCCCTACTGGGCGATGACCTCTGCTGCCGTCGTCAGCTTTCCGACCGTCGGCGGGGTAATCAGTAAAAGTCTTGGCCGCATCGCCGGAAGTCTGCTTGGCGCCTGCGCCGCCATTCTGATTGCCGGTCATACCCTGACCGATCCGTGGCTGTTCCTCTTAGGCCTGTCAGCGTGGATTGCGTTCTGCACCTGGACCTGCGCGATGTACATGAATAATGTCGCCTACGCCTTCCAGCTTGCGGGATATACCTGCGCGATCATCGCGTTTCCCATGGTCAACGTGGTAGATGCCACCCATATCTGGGACATTGCTCAGGCCCGCGTATGCGAGGTCATACTTGGGATTCTGTGCGGCGCGATGATGATGATGATCATGCCCAGCACCTCCGACGGGACGGCGCTGCTGACGGCGCTGAAAAAAATGCACGCCCGCATTCTCGAACATGCCAGCCTGCTGTGGCAGCCGGAAAACAGCGATGCCGTTCGCACCGCCCATGAAAGCATGATCGGCCAAATTCTGACGATGAACCTGCTGCGCATTCAGGCCTTCTGGAGCCACTATCGCTTTCGTCGTCAGAACAGCCTGCTGAACGCGCTCCTTCACCAGCAGCTCCGTCTGACCAGCGTGATTTCCAGCCTTCGTCGTATGCTGGTCAACTGGCCCGATTCTCCGAAGAACATCCGCGAGGTCCTTGAGAACCTGTTTGTCGAACTGGCGCGCCCCAACGCGGATGCTTACACGGTGGCACGGATCATTGCTCCGCTGGCACCGCACGACCCTCAGGATTTCCGCCATCGTGCATTCTGGCAAAGGCTGCGTTATTTTTGCCGTATCTATCTGAGCACCAACCGCTGGATCCTGCGGCTGGAAAACGCCTCGGCCATCACTGAATTTGACGTACCGGCAGCGCCTGCGCTCGCCCGCCGGACCGACCACGCCGAAGCGCTATGGAATGGTATTCGCACCTTTTGTGCGCTGGTTGCCGTAGGCGCATGGGCCATCAATACGCAGTGGTCTTCAGGTCCGGCCGCGCTGACGCTGGCGGCCATCTGCTGCGTCCTGTACTCCGTTTCACCTTCGCCCTTCAACTCGCTGACGTTGCTGTTGCGCACCCTGCTGTGGCTTTCGCTGTTCAGCTTTGCGGTGAAGTTTGGCCTGATGGTTCAGATAAGCGATCTGTGGCAGTTCCTGCTGTTTCTGTTCCCCCTCATCATTACGATGCAGCTGTTCAAGTTACAGATGCCGAAATATGCGGGGCTGTGGGGGCAACTGATTGTATTTATGGGGTCGTTTATCTCAGTGACGAATCCGCCAGTCTATGATTTCGGTGGTTTTCTGAACGACAATCTGGCAAAAATTATCGGCGTAGGTATGGCGTGGCTGGCTTTCGCCGTGCTGAAACCGGGCTCGGATGCGCGTAAAAGCCGCCGACACATCCGAGCGTTACGGCGTCACTTTGTCGATCAGCTCAGCCGCCATCCGCAGCACAGCGAGCACGAATTTGAATCGCTGGTTTATCACTACATCAGTCAACTCAGCAACAGCCAGGACCTCCTCGCCCGCCGCTGGCTACTGCGCTGGGGCGTGGTGCTGCTGAACTGTTCCCATGTTGTCTGGCAGCTTCGCGACTGGGAAACACGTTCCGACCCGCTGGTTCAGGTGAGGGATCTGTGTATCAGCCTGCTGCGGGATGTGATGAGCGAGCGTGGCGTCCAGCAGCGCCCACTGGCCTCTGCGCTGACGGAACTACAGCGAATTTATGAAACGCTCGGCCACCACCACCAGCCCGCAGCTCGCGAACTGGCGTCGATTGTCTGGCGCCTGTACTGTTCGTTACTCCAGCTGGAACAGGCTCCGCCGGAAGGCACGCTCGTAGAAAGCGCTACCTGATAACGCCGCAGGCATAGCGTGCGCCTCCACCGCCCAGCGGTTTGGGTTGATCGGACATATTATCGCCACCAACGTGGATCATTAGCGCTTTGCCTTTGATTTCATCCAGTTTTTTCAGGCGAGGAGCAAGAACCGGCTGAGTAGCCTTACCGTCATTGTTGACCACCAGCACCGGCAAATCGCCGAGATGCCCCATGCCGTTTGGTCCTTCATGCTTACCCGAATGGTCGGGATCCAGATGCCCGCCTGCCGCTTCGGCAGCGCTGGCTTTACCCTCTTTCATTGCGGGTTGACAGCTCCCTTTGGCGTGAACGTGAAAACCATGTTCTCCCGGCGGCAAGGCTTTGAGGTCGGGCGCAAATTCCAGCCCTTTATCCGTCTCGGTAATTTTCACCTCGCCAATGGATTGCCCAACGCCCTGGGAAGTGACCAGATTCATCTCCACATCCGTACTGGCCGCGTACGCGCCCGTGGAAATGACCATCGCAATTAACGTGAGAGTGACTCGTTGCATAGAACCTCCAAAAAGAAAGTGTCCCTGATAAGTCTATACCAGGGACACTTTTTTGGACGGAACCAGAGCGTAAAGCGGAATTAAGGTACGTCGTAGCCGAGCGCGGCTTTACGAATGCGGAACCACTGTTGGCGGGTCATCTCCAGATGCTCTGCCGCAATGGCGGAACGCACGCGTTCAATTTTACCTGAGCCAATGATAGGCAATGGCTGAGACGGTAAGCGCATCACCCAGGCGTAGACCACCTGCTCAATGCTTTCTGCATTCAGTTCTTTCGCTACCTGAGCCAGCTCATCGCGCAGCGGCTGATATTTGTCGTCATTGAACAGGCTACCGCCGCCGAGGCAGGACCACGCCATCGGACGCACGCGCAGCTGCTGCAGCTGATCGAGCGTGCCGTCCAGCAACAGCGGCTGGTGCACCGGCGAAAGCTCAACCTGATTAGTGGCAAGCGTAAACGGCAGGCGCGACTGCAACAGAGAGAACTGCGCAGGCGTGAAGTTTGAGACGCCAAAGTGGCGCACCTTGCCGCTCTGGTGCAGTTCAGTAAACGCTTCCGCGACTTCGTCGGCATCCATCAGCGGATCCGGACGGTGGATCAGCAGTAAATCGAGGTGATCCGTCGCCAGATTTTTCAGCGACTGCTCCGCACTGCGCACGATATGGTCGCGATCGGTAATGTAGTGGCCAATGACGTTTTCCGGATTCGCGGTAGTCGCGATACCACACTTGCTGACCACTTCCATACGGGAACGCAGGTGCGGAGCCAGCTTCAGGGCTTCACCAAAGGCCGCTTCGCACAGGTAGCCGCCGTAAATATCTGCGTGATCGACCGTGGTAACACCCAGATCCAGATGTTCTTCAATAAAGCTGACCAGCTGCTGCGGGGACATGTTCCAGTCCATCAGGCGCCAGTAGCCCATTACAAAGCGGGAGAATTCCGGGCCGTTTGGCGCGAGGGTAATACGCTGAACCATAAATGCTTCCTCAACAGAAAAATTTCATCGAGTATACGCACATTCAGCGCTAAAACAGTGAGGGCTGATCGGGTTCTTCAGGTATTGTGGGTTTGTTTGCGCGGATTTTGCGCAGAAGACGCTGGCGACACAGGCGTAGCACCTCCTGTTTCTGAGCATCGGTGAACTGCTGCCAGTTGAAGCGCTCTTCGCGGCTACGCAGGCAGCCGCGGCAATAGCCACGCTCATCAGACTGACAAATACCCCGGCAAGGACTTTGAACCGGGAAAAACTCCAGCTGCTCTGCCACATCGCCCCCCTGTTTTCCGCTTACTGTCATTGAAGCCTGATAATGCGCATCCTGCAACCCTTCACACTTTTCACTTGCATTAGACCGATCGGTCTACTACATTGAGCGCCATGAACAGACCAATCGAACACGACACCCGCGAACACATCCTCGCCACCGGCGAGAGCCTGTGCATGCATCGCGGCTTTACCGGAATGGGCCTGAGCGAGCTCCTGAAAACGGCGGAAGTGCCGAAGGGTTCGTTCTATCACTATTTCCGCTCTAAAGAAGCGTTTGGCGTGGCGATGCTTGAGCGACACTATGCCGACTATCACCGTCGCCTGGCTGAACATTTTGCGCACGGTGAAGGCAACCACCGCGACAGGCTGCTGGCTTACTATCAGCACACGCTCAACCAGTTTTGCCAGCAGGGCATCATCAGCGGTTGTCTGACGGTCAAACTCTCCGCCGAAGTTTGCGATCTTTCGGAAGTCATGCGCACGGAGATGAACAAAGGAGCCAGCCAGATTATCGTGCTGTTGACCCACGCGCTGGATGAAGGCAGCAAAGAAGGCTGCCTGACTTTCCAGGGCGATGCGCATACCCAGGCGGAAGTGCTCTACTCCTTATGGCTGGGCGCGAATCTACAGGCCAAGATATCCCGCAGTGCGACGCCGCTGGAAAGCGCGCTCGAACATGCGAAAACGATGATTGCCGCACCGGGGCTGTAGTCCACATACGGCAGGTTAAGCAGGCCTTTCCCGGCTTAACAACGACTAACGGAAAATCAGCACGTTGATTTTCTTTTTTTATCGAATCACCAGACGACCGGTCTACTCAGGAGTCACCATGTCACGATCCAAACTGTTTACCCCGCTCAAGGTTGGCGCAGTTACTCTGCCTAACCGCGTACTGATGGCGCCGCTGACGCGTCTGCGCAGCATCGAGCCGGGTGATATCCCGACGCCGCTGATGGGCGAGTACTACCGCCAGCGCGCAAGCTCAGGGCTTATCATCTCTGAAGCTACGCAGATTTCTGCCCAGGCGAAAGGCTACGCTGGTGCACCAGGCCTTCATAGCGAGGAACAGATTGCCGCGTGGAAAAAAATTACCGCGGGCGTCCATGCCGAGCATGGTCATATGGCGGTTCAGCTGTGGCACACCGGCCGCATCTCCCACACCAGCCTCCAGCCCGGAGGCAAGGCGCCAGTGGCCCCTTCCGCACTGAGCGCAGGCACGCGTACTTCTCTGCGTGATGCCAACGGCAACGCAACCCGTGAAGATACTTCTCTGCCACGCGCGCTCGAACTGGATGAAATCCCGGGTATCGTGAACGATTTCCGTCAGGCTGTCGCTAACGCTCGCGAAGCCGGTTTCGATCTGGTTGAGCTGCACTCTGCACACGGTTATCTGCTACACCAGTTCCTGTCACCGTCTGCTAACCATCGTACCGATCAGTATGGCGGCAGCATCGAAAACCGCGCCCGCCTGGTGCTGGAAGTGGTCGATGCCGTCAGCAAAGAGTGGAGCGCTGATCGTATCGGTATCCGCGTATCGCCAATCGGTTCTTTCCAGAACACCGACAACGGTCCGAACGAAGAAGCCGATGCGCTGTACCTGATTGAAGAACTCGGTAAACGCGGGATTGCCTATCTGCATATGTCCGAGCCGGACTGGGCTGGCGGTCAGCCATACACCGAAGAATTCCGTCGTAAGGTGCGCGAGCGCTTCCACGGCCCAATCATTGGCGCTGGCGCTTACACGCCGGAGAAAGCCGAAGATCTGATTGAAAAAGGCCTGATAGACGCCGTCGCCTTTGGCCGCGCCTATATTGCCAACCCGGATCTGGTTGCGCGTCTGGAACGCAAAGCTGAGCTCAACCCACAGCGCCCGGAAAGTTTCTACGGCGGCGGAGCGGAAGGTTACACCGATTACCCTGCCCTCTAATCCTGCATTGATAGCGGCGCATAAGCGCCGCTATACTGATATTCCTGATGTACAAACAACACTTTAAGGGGAAGAGTATGCGCCTGCTTCACACCATGCTGCGTGTTGGCAATCTGCAACGTTCAATCGAGTTTTACACCAACGTGCTGGGCATGACGCTGCTGCGCACCAGCGAAAACCCGGAATATAAATACTCCCTCGCCTTCGTTGGCTACGGCCCGGAAAGCGAAGAAGCCGTTATCGAACTGACCTATAACTGGGGCGTCGATAGCTACGACCTCGGCACGGCATACGGCCATATCGCGCTGAGCGTGGACAATGCGGCAGAAGCCTGCGAACGCATTCGCAACAACGGCGGCAACGTTACCCGCGAAGCGGGCCCGGTCAAAGGTGGTTCGACCATCATCGCCTTCGTGGAAGATCCCGATGGCTATAAAATTGAACTGATCGAAGCAAAAGACGCCGGTAAGGGTCTTGGCAACTAAGGTTCAGGGGTGCTCAGGCACCCTTTTTTACGCCCACCTTTGCTGCAACTGCTGGCAAAATTTGCCATAATGCGCGCTACTTTTTTGTATGCTTAAGAGATCCAGATGTCCGACAACGCTCAACGTAATGCTCTGTGCGACCGCTTCCGTGGTTTTTATCCTGTCGTTATCGATGTAGAAACCGCGGGCTTTAACGCTAAAACGGATGCGCTGCTGGAAGTCGCCGCCGTGACGTTAAAAATGGACGAGGAAGGCTGGCTGATGCCGGACAGCACACTGCATTTTCACGTTGAACCGTTCGAAGGCGCAAACCTGGTGCCTGAAGCGCTGGCGTTTAACGGCATTGATCCGAATGACCCGGAACGCGGCGCGGTCAGCGAATACGATGCGCTGCACGCCATTTTTAAAGAAGTACGCAAGGGCATGAAGGATCAGGAGTGCAACCGTGCCATTATGGTCGCCCACAACGCCACGTTCGATCACAGCTTTATGATGGCCGCCGCCGAGCGAGCCGGGCTTAAGCGTAACCCTTTCCACCCGTTCGTGACCTTTGATACCGCAGCCCTGAGCGGTCTTGCTCTGGGGCAGACCGTGCTGTCAAAAGCCTGTATCACGGCAGGGATGGAATTTGACGGTACTCAGGCGCATTCGGCGCTGTACGACACTGAACAGACCGCGCAGCTATTTTGTGAAATCGTCAACCGGTGGAAACGTCTCGGCGGCTGGCCGTTGCCTGTCGCTGAAAATGCGTAATAAAAAAAGCGACCTGAAGGTCGCTTTTTTTATGCTGCCAGCAGGATTACTCTGCCGCCTGCTCGTCGTCTTTATACTTCGCAGCCGTCTCTTTGATCAGCTGCTGCAGTTCACCGCGCTGATACATTTCGATCAGGATGTCGCAGCCGCCAACCAGCTCACCGTCAACCCAAAGCTGCGGGAAAGTCGGCCAGTTTGCGTACTTAGGCAGCTCGGCGCGGATGTCCGGGTTTTGCAGAATATCTACGTAAGCAAAGCGCTCACCGCAGGCAGACAGCGCCTGAACCGCCTGAGCAGAGAAACCGCAGCTCGGCAGCTTCGGAGACCCCTTCATGTACAGAAGGATTGGGTTTTCGGCGATTTGGGTCTGGATTTTCTCAAGAGTCGTACTCATTGTCTTGCTTCCTCAAACTTCTTTTTTATGACTGTAGCTGCTAAGTGTAACGCCAACGGCTACCGTCAGAAATAACATTTTGTTCACGCAAATGCATTTTACCTCTGACGCCGTAAAGTTGCCTTAAAAATATGTGTTTATCGGCAAACTCCGAGAACAACTTGAGCGTTTTTCGTGCGCCTTATGTCCGAATTGATGTAATTTTTTGCAGTTGCTAACGAAATGGATCATTCAATAGAAAAAGTGTATTAACAACCAGGGTTTTTATGCATTAGAATCGATGCGTTTTGTCAATCATACCCAGGCATGACCGTTTGCCTGCCTAACAGAGGAATGCTCAGTGGCGCGGATAAATAAAATCTCGATCACGCTCTGTGCTTTACTGTTTACATCGTTGTCGATTACGCCTTTGTCTCATGCGTCTGAACAGGCGCGGTCTTCCGCATCCCAGAAATCGCATCAGGCCAAGACGGACCGTAAAAAACGAACCAGCGGCAACAAAAGCAAAACCACTGCGAAAACAAAAACAACCAGCAAAAAGAAAACCACGCTCAAGAGCAAACCTGCTATTTCCGCCAGCAAAAAGACCTCCACGCGCAAAACCCACAGCCCCGCCCTGAAAACCGCTTCGGCAAAAATGGTGCAGAAATGCAGCGTTCGCAAGGGGCATAAAAAGAAATGCGTGACCGAGGAAGTCAAACCGCTGACCATTGCCGATGCGCATAAAGTCCGCGTGCAAAAAGCGCAGAAAACCGCAATGAATAAACTGATGGGCCAGATTGGTAAGCCATACCGTTGGGGTGGTACGTCGCCGCGCACCGGTTTCGACTGCAGCGGTCTGGTCTATTATGCGTATAAAGATTTGGTCAAGTTCCGCATTCCTCGCACCGCGAATGAGATGTATCACCTGCGTGATGCCCGGGCCGTTGAACGTGGTGAACTGGAAAGTGGCGATCTGGTCTTCTTCCGCACTCGTGGTCGCGGCACTGCCGATCATGTTGGCGTGTATGTTGGCGGCGGGAAATTTATTCAGTCTCCACGTACCGGGCGAGATATCCAGATTACCTCCCTCAGTGAAGACTACTGGGCCAACCACTACGTTGGTGCTCGCCGCGTAATGACGCCGAAAACCATTCGTTGATCCCCTGCCCCGTCGTTTCAGCGTCGGGGTAAGTTCCTCTTTAGCCACATCTTTTAATTTGCTACCCTATCCATACTCAATACAGGGTTATTGAGTCTTAAAATAATAGGGAGAATAAGCAATGTCATTCGAATTACCTGCATTACCGTATGCAAAAGACGCTCTCGCGCCGCACATTTCTGCTGAAACGCTGGAATACCATTACGGAAAACACCACCAGACCTACGTCACCAACCTCAACAATCTGATCAAAGGCACGGCTTTTGAAGGCAAAACGCTGGAGGATATTGTTCGCACTTCTGAAGCGGGCGTGTTCAACAACGCCGCTCAGGTGTGGAACCACACCTTCTACTGGCACTGCCTGGCACCCAACGCCGGCGGCGAACCTGCAGGCGCTGTCGCTGCGGCCATCAACGAAAGCTTCGGCAGCTTTGCGGATTTCAAAGCGCAGTTTACCGATGCAGCCGTCAAAAACTTCGGTGCAGGCTGGACCTGGCTTGTGAAAAAAGCGGACGGCAAACTGGCTATCGTTTCCACTTCGAACGCAGGCACGCCGCTGACGACGGATGCAAAACCGCTGCTGACCGTAGATGTGTGGGAGCACGCCTATTACATCGACTACCGTAACGCCCGTCCGAACTATCTCGAGCACTTCTGGGCGCTGGTAAACTGGGAATTTGTCGCGAAGAACCTGGCGGCATAATGCCTGGCCCGGCGGTGCCTGCCGCCGGGCATATTATCAGTGGCTGGAATACGCTTCTTCAGGCTGGCGACGGCCGCTGAACAGCACCACCAGCAGCGCCATACCCGCGATAACCGCGCCCATCACTGGCACAAAACTGTAGCCCAGACCACCGGAAATAACCGCTCCGCCAGCAGCCGCGCCCAGCGCATTGCCCAGATTAAATGCCCCGATATTGACCGAGGACGATAGCCCCGGAGCTTCGTGCGCCACGCGCATAACGCGCATTTGTAAAGGTGGAACCACGGCGAACGTCGCAGCACCCCAGACAACCATGCTTATCGCTGCACCGATTTCGTTCTGCGCTACCCACGGAATCGCCACCATCACGGCAATCAGCAGCAGTAAAAAACCTTTCAGCGTGCCGGTCACCGAGCGGTCAGCAAACTTACCACCCAGATAGTTACCGATGGAGAACCCAACGCCAATCAGCACCAGCATTGCCGTAACAAACAGCGGCGACGCTGAGGTAATGTTGTGCAGCACCGGTGCGATATAAGTGTAAAGCGTAAACATCGCGCCAGCGCCCAGAACGGTGGTTAACAGCGCAGATAAAACCTGGGGACGCATCAGCACGGACATTTCCTGCTTCACATTCGGACGTTCACCACCGGTGCCTTTTGGTAATGAGAACCACAGGCTCATCATCGCCACCACGCCCAGACCGGCCGTTGCCAGGAATGACATACGCCAGCCGATGGTTTCACCCAGCCAGGTCGCTGCCGGTACACCGCCTATATTGGCAATCGTCAGCCCCATAAACATGGTTGCCACCGCGCTCGCCTGCTTGTGTTTGGGCACCACGCTCGCGGCCACAACAGATCCCAGACCAAAGAAAGCACCGTGGTTAAGGCTGGTGATGATGCGAGAGAGCAATAATGTGGTGTAGTCCGGTGCAATAGCCGACAGCACGTTGCCGAGCGTAAAAATCGCCATCAGAAAGATAAGCGCATTGCGGCGAGCACGATGTGACAGCAGCAGAGTCATTAACGGCGCGCCAACCATCACACCGATTGCGTAAGCGCTGATCAGCATGCCTGCTACGGGAATCGAAACATCCACGCCATTAGCGATAACGGGCAATAGCCCCATGGGCGAGAACTCGGTAGTGCCGATAGCAAATGCGCCGATTGCCAACGCCAGCAGTGGAAAATTGATTTTCATGTTACGACTCCGGTTAACCCTTTCCAGTAAAGGGCACGACAACAGAAGTCAAAAGCATGACATCAATCACAAAAAAACAGAAGTAAACAAAATGGCAAAAGATTTTTGCTAATTTGGTAACAATCAGACGGGGGTGGTGATGGAGGAAGAAGACTCTCCCTCCGGATAAATCAGTGTAACACCGCAGTCAGCCCAGCGGCGACAATGAGTGCCAGAGCGATCACAGTGGTCATCAGAGAGAGCTTCAGGTCGGTACTCATCAATTATTCTCCTTTTTATCCCCACAACAAAAGTGAGCCTGCTCATTTTTGCACACTTCAGTCTGAAAATCTTCCAGGTTTTAGAGCCATAGCGATTTTTCTCTTCCCCTTTGCCTCAGAATCAGACAAAATTCCACGCTAATTTAAAAGCGTACCAGCCATTGACCCCCTCCTGTCGTCCTGTGTCGTATCCCGGCGTACCGCAATTCAAATGAATTGTGTTAAGGGTGTGTAAAGGCAAACGTTTACGTGCCGGTCATCAGGCGTAAGGAAAGGGTCTGGAGTGAGAACGAATGGCAACAATTAAAGATGTAGCGAAGCGCGCAAACGTTTCCACTACAACCGTGTCACATGTTATTAACAAGACGCGTTTTGTCGCAGAAGAAACACGCAACGCCGTGTGGGCGGCAATCAAAGAGCTGCACTACTCCCCAAGTGCCGTAGCGCGCAGCCTGAAGGTCAATCACACCAAGACTATTGGCCTGCTGGCCACCAGCAGCGAAGCGGCTTATTTTGCGGAAATCATTGAAGCCGTTGAAAAAAACTGTTTCGAAAAGGGTTATACCCTGATTCTTGGCAACGCCTGGAACAACCTGGAAAAACAGCGTGCTTATCTCTCGATGATGGCGCAAAAGCGCGTCGATGGCCTGTTGGTGATGTGTTCTGAATATCCGCAGCCGGTACTCGACATGCTGGAAGAGTATCGCCATATTCCGATGGTCGTGATGGACTGGGGTGAAGCCAAAGCTGACTTCACCGACTCGGTGATCGATAACGCTTTCCAGGGCGGCTATCTTGCCGGGCGCTACCTGGTCGAACGCGGCCACCGCGATATCGGCGTGATCCCAGGCCCAATGGAGCGCAACACCGGCGCTGGCCGTCTGGCCGGATTCATGAAAGCCATGGAAGAAGCGCAAATTACCGTGCCGGAAAACTGGATCGTTCAGGGCGACTTTGAACCGGAATCCGGCTACCGCGCCATGCAGCAGATGATTGCGCAACAGCCACGCCCTACCGCGGTCTTCTGTGGCGGTGACATCATGGCGATGGGCGCACTCTGTGCCGCCGATGAACACGGCCTTCGCGTGCCTCAGGATATTTCGGTGATCGGATATGACAACGTGCGCAACGCTCGCTTCTTCACCCCAGCGCTGACCACCATCCATCAGCCAAAGGATTCCCTTGGGGAAGCTGCCTTCGATATGCTGCTGGACCGAATCGTCAACAAGCGCGAAGAGTCACAGTCCATTGAGGTCCACCCACGCCTGATCGAGCGCCGTTCAGTGGCAGACGGCCCGTTCCGCGATTACCGCCGTTAATCTCTGTGCGGAGCCGGTCAATCCGGCTCCTGCAGCCACTCTTTATTTAGCGTTTCGCTGTCCCCAAGATACTCCAGCAGCCAGCTCAGGGCCGGGGACATATCATTTTGCTGCCACGTCAGGCAGCATGCCGCATCCGGGAACGGGTTCTCAAGATCCAATGCCACCCACTCGCCGCTATCGATGTAAGGCCGTGCAAAATGCGTTGGCACCATTCCTGCGCACAGCCCTGCCGAAAGGCACGTTGCAGAAGATTCCCAGTCCGGCACCACGATGCGCTTCTGATTATCCAGCAGCCAGGTGATGCGCTTAGGCAAAGAGCGGGAGGTATCCTCGCGCACCAGAGAAGGCCAGTTGCGCAACACATCGTCGCTCAGCGGCCCCGGCATTTGAGCCAGAGGATGTTGATTCGACACCACGCAGCTCCAGCTCAGCATGCCCATATCGCGAAACGCATAGCGTCCACCGACCGGAATCGCCTGCGTTGCCCCGATCGCCAGCTCAACTCGCCCGTCCGACAGTGCATCCCAGACGCCGTTGAACACTTCCTGGAAAACGCACAGCTCCACGTCCTGGAAATGACGGTAGAAATCGACAATCAGCTGCCGGGTACGCTCCGGGCGCACGATGTTATCCACGGCAATGGCCAGATTGCCACGCCATCCGTTAGCGATCTGTTGGCACTGCTGACGGGTGATCTGCATTTTTTTGATAACAGACCGCCCTTCCTTCAAAAACCAGACGCCAGCGGGGGTGAGCTCCACGTCGCGATGACGTCGTTCAAACAGCGGCACTGCCAGCCATTCTTCGAGCTGACGCACGGTGTAGCTTACCGCTGAAGGCACGCGGTGCAGCTCCTGCGCTGCCGCGCTAAAGCTTCCGTTGCGGGCGACCGCATCCACCACTTCAAGGGAATATTCAGACCACATTTTCTGCCTGCAAAAATTTTGAATTCACCAGACAAATATTAGCGTTTCACAAGCGAAGTTGCACTCCCTACACTCATCAGCCTGGTACACCTGCAATGAGAAAGAGAAAGATGATGCAACCTGGGAAAGGATTTTTATGCTGGCTGGGGGGCTTAAGCGTGCTCGGTTTTTTGGCAACCGACATGTATCTGCCCGCTTTTGCCGCGATTCAGAATGATTTACAAACCCCTGCAGCCGCCGTTAGCGCAAGCCTGAGTCTGTTCCTGGCCGGTTTTGCTTTCGCTCAGTTGCTGTGGGGGCCGCTTTCCGATCGCTACGGACGGAAACCCGTGCTGCTAATCGGCCTTGCCATCTTCGCTGTCGGCTGTATCGGCATGCTGTGGGTACGCGATGCCACGCTGCTGCTGGTGCTGCGCTTTGTGCAGGCCGTTGGCGTATGCGCCGCAGCCGTTACCTGGCAGGCAATGGTCACCGATTATTACCCAGCCCAGCGTACCAACCGAATTTTCGCCACCATCATGCCGCTGGTGGGGCTTTCTCCGGCGCTGGCGCCGCTGCTGGGCAGTTGGATCCTGCATCACTTCGAATGGCAGGCCATCTTCGCGACGCTGTTCGGGATTACGCTCCTGCTGATGATCCCGGCCCTGCGCCTGAAAAAACCGGCCCGGGAATTCCATCAAGAAGAAAAGCCGCTGACCTTTATGGCCCTGCTGCGCTCGCAGGATTATCGCGGTAACGTACTCATTTATGCCGCCTGCTCCGCCAGCTTCTTCGCCTGGCTTACCGGATCACCGTTCATTCTGAATGCAATGGGCTACGGCCCGACGGTGATCGGCCTGAGCTACGTTCCACAGACTATCGCTTTCCTGGTAGGTGGTTATGGCTGTCGCGCGGCGCTACAAAAATGGCAAGGTCAGCAGATGCTTCCGTGGTTGCTGATGGCCTTTGCCCTGAGCGTCGCTGGCACCTTTGCCGTCGGTCTCACCGCTGGCAGCTCGCTGACCGCCTTGCTCATCCCCTTCTGCCTTATGGCGATGGCGAACGGCGCAATCTATCCGATTGTCGTGGCGCAGGCGTTGCGTCCGTTCCCGCAGGCGACTGGTCGCGCGGCAGCGCTGCAAAATACGCTGCAGCTGGGGCTGTGCTTCCTCGCAAGCCTGGTGGTCTCGACACTGATTGCCACTCCGCTGTTGACCACGACCAGCGTAATGCTTGCGACGGTCGTACTGGCGGCCCTGGGCTACCGGATGCAGGCCACGGCGAATGACAAAGTGGCCGAAGAATCTCTCGCATAATGACGTTAGCAATTATGTAATAATTCGGTCATTAGTTTGCTAACATTTTTTATTGAACCTGACATTTTTGCGGCCTATACTGAGACCGGTATTACATAAATACGATAAAAATTAGCGATTAACGAGGGAACGGATTTCCCTCCATTCACCACGGAAGGCCTTTCGGCAAGGGATATCTCCCTTCCTCTGTTCTACGTCGGATAGCAGACTCACGGAACTTTCGTGAGAGTTCTCACATAACCCAAAAAGCGTCTACGCTGTTTTAAGGTTCTGATCACAAGCCGCGTGATGGAGAAGCTATGAGTTCATCGTGTATAGAAGAAGTAAGCGTACCCAATGATGACTGGTCCCGTATCGTCAGCGAACTGCTGAGCCGGGCGGGCATCAGGATCAATGGTTCCGCACCCGCAGACATCCGGGTCAATAATCCCCTGTTCTTTAAACGCGTGCTGCAGGAAGGGTCACTGGGATTAGGCGAAAGCTATATGGATGGCTGGTGGGAATGCGAACAGCTGGATGTGTTTTTCCATCAGGTGTTACGCGCCGGGCTCGAAAGCCAGCTCCCCCACCATTTAAAAGACACACTCCGCATCGCAGGCGCCCGCCTGCTCAATCTGCAAAGTAAGAAGCGCGCCTGGATAGTCGGTAAAGAGCATTACGATTTAGGCAATGATTTATTCAGCCGCATGCTCGACCCTTTTATGCAGTATTCCTGCGCTTACTGGAAAGACGCCGAAACGCTCGAACAGGCGCAACAGGCAAAGCTGGATCTTATCTGTCAGAAACTGCAGCTACAGCCGGGCATGCGGGTGCTGGACATCGGCTGCGGCTGGGGTGGGCTGGCGTATTACATGGCGAAAAATTACGGGGTCAGCGTGGTCGGCGTGACCATTTCTGCGGAGCAGCAGAAAATGGCACAGGCGCGCTGTGAAGGGCTGGACGTGCAAATCCTGTTGCAGGACTATCGGGATTTGCAGGATCAATTCGACCGCATCGTCTCTGTCGGCATGTTCGAGCACGTCGGACCAAAAAACTACGCCACCTATTTTGACGTCGTTGACAGAAACCTGAAGCCGGATGGCCTGTTCCTGCTGCATACAATCGGCTCGAAGAAAACGGACAACAACGTTGATCCCTGGATCAACAAGTATATCTTCCCGAACGGCTGTCTGCCCTCCGTACGCCAGATTGCCTGCGCCAGCGAACCGCATTTTATAATGGAAGACTGGCATAACTTTGGTGCCGACTACGATACCACGCTGATGGCCTGGCACGATCGTTTCCAGAAGAGCTGGCCAGACATTGCGGACAACTATTCAGAGCGATTTAAACGCATGTTCTCGTATTATTTGAACGCCTGCGCCGGTGCATTTCGCGCCCGTGACATTCAGCTCTGGCAGGTGGTGTTCACGCGCGGAACTGAAGGCGGTTTACGCGTCGCACGTTAAAATAAACCCCGGCTCGCCGGGGTTTTCTTTTATTATTCTGCGCTGACTGCTGGTTTCGCTGCGGCCTCTTTCGCCGCCAGCACCCGTTCAACCGTATCGACGACCGCCTGAGTTTGCGGGTCAATCTCAATATTGACCTTCTCGCCCAGCTTCTTCTTGCCAAGCGTTGTGCGCTGAAGCGTTTCCGGGATCAGGTGAACGCAGAAGCGTGTGGATGTCACTTCACCCACCGTCAGGCTGATGCCGTCGATACCAATAAACCCTTTATAGAGAATATATTTCATCAGAGACGGGTCCTGAACCTTAAACCAGATCTGACGGTTATTCTCAGAGGTCAGGATTTTTGCCACGTCCGCGGTCGTCATGATGTGGCCGGACATTAAATGACCGCCGATTTCATCATTAAAGCGTGCGGCGCGCTCCACGTTCACCACATCGCCCTCTTTGAGCTCGCCAAGATTGGTAATGCGCAGCGTCTCTTTCATCAGGTCAAAGCTGATTCGATCACCGTTGATTTCGGTAACCGTCAGGCAGCAGCCGTTGTGGGCAATGGACGCGCCAGTTTCAATGCCATCAAGCATATGCGCTGGCATTTCAACGATATGGGTACGAAAATTTGGTTTTTCATCGATGGACACCACTTTCGCTGTGCCCTGAACGATACCAGTAAACATGCCTTAAGCTCCTGTATCTACGAGGACGGAAATCATCACCGCCTTTTATATCCCGCACAATAACAGTTGCATTTCGGCCTTGCCAGTCAGAGGGCACTTACTGCCATTTTTTGACTGGCTTAATGGCTATGAGTCGCTACAATATATTCGAAAATTCCCCTGCTCTTTCTTCTTGCTGCCAGTTACGGCGGCTTTTTTAGTCTCTTCAACAATAACAATATAAAAAGGTACTCACGTGCAAAAGTACGTCACTGAAGCGCGCCAGCTTCTCGCGCTGGCAATACCGGTCATCCTTGCCCAGGTCGCTCAGACCGCAATGGGCTTCGTCGATACGGTCATGGCGGGTGGCTACAGTGCTACCGATATGGCCGCCGTCGCCATCGGCACCTCTATCTGGCTGCCAGCCATTCTGTTTGGTCACGGCCTGCTGCTGGCGTTGACGCCCGTCATTGCGCAACTGAACGGTTCCGGCCGCCGCGATCGTATCGGCTATCAGGTTCGTCAGGGGTTCTGGCTGGCCGGTTTCGTCAGCGTACTGGTCATGATCGTGCTATGGAATGCTGGTTACATCATTCATGCCATGCATAACATCGATCCTGAACTGGCGAATAAAGCCGTTGGCTACCTGCGTGCGTTGTTGTGGGGCGTGCCGGGCTATCTGTTCTTCCAGGTTTGCCGTAACCAGTGCGAAGGACTGGCGAAAACAAAACCGGGCATGGTGATGGGTTTTATTGGCCTGCTGGTGAACATCCCGGTGAACTATATCTTTATTTACGGTCATTTCGGCATGCCCGAACTCGGCGGCGTCGGCTGCGGCGTGGCGACGGCTTCCGTTTACTGGGTGATGTTCTTTGCGATGGTGTCGTACGTGAAGCGCGCGCGATCTATGCGCGATATCCGCACTCACGAAGGCTTCGGTAAACCAGATTATGCGATAATGAAACGTCTGGTGCAGCTCGGCCTGCCTATCGCGCTGGCGCTGTTTTTCGAGGTGACGCTGTTTGCCGTGGTCGCGCTTCTGGTCTCACCTTTGGGTATTATCGACGTTGCGGGGCACCAGATCGCCCTCAACTTCAGCTCGCTAATGTTCGTTCTGCCGATGTCGTTGGCCGCCGCCGTAACCATCCGTGTTGGCTTTCGTCTCGGTCAGGGTTCAACGCTTGATGCACAAACCGCCGCCCGTACCGGGCTTGGCGTTGGCGTCTGCATGGCTGTCATCACTGCGATCTTCACGGTGACGCTGCGCGAACATATCGCCCTGCTCTACAACGATAATCCTGAAGTTGTTACCCTGGCCTCTCAGCTGATGCTGCTGGCGGCGGTGTATCAGATTTCAGACTCCATCCAGGTCATTGGCAGTGGGATCCTGCGCGGCTACAAAGACACACGCTCGATCTTCTTCATTACTTTCACTGCTTATTGGGTACTCGGCCTGCCGAGCGGCTATGTGCTGGCGCTGACGGATATCGTCGTGCCCCGGCTGGGCCCTGCCGGTTTCTGGATGGGCTTTATTATCGGCCTGACCTCAGCGGCTGTGTTAATGATGCTGCGGATGCGCTTCCTCCAGCGCCAGCCTTCGGCAATCATTCTGGCGCGCGCCGCACGCTAATCCTCTCTCAGCCGCCTCACGGCGGCTGCTTTCTCGACAGTTTGCGCACTGTTTCCGCAATCGCGTGAAATCAGAAAGAAAAGTGGCAATTGCCTCTTGCCACTTCCCCTCCCTGCCGCTAATATTCGTCCCCGTTGTGCGTCCGTAGCTCAGTTGGTTAGAGCACCACCTTGACATGGTGGGGGTCGGT
>NZ_DALZVG010000033.1:0-42270 GCF_032012665.1 Scandinavium sp. | reverse complement strand
AGCAGCGCCATCGCAAAATGCATCGGTTTCATACTTTCTCTACCTCCGGACGACCCAGGATCCCGGTCGGCATCACCAGCAGCACCACGATCAGCAGCGCGAACGACACCACGTCTTTGTATTCGGTACTCAGGTAAGCGGAGGACAGCGCTTCGGCGACGCCCAGAATCAGGCCGCCAATCATCGCACCAGGAATGCTGCCGATACCGCCAAGAACCGCGGCGGTGAAGGCTTTCATCCCGGCCATAAAGCCGATGTACGGATTAATCACGCCATAGAACTGACCGAGCAGCACGCCCGCGACCGCCGCCATTGCCGCACCGATAACAAACGTCAGGGCGATAACGCGGTCGGTGTTGATGCCGAGCAGGCTCGCCATTTTCAGATCTTCAGCACAGGCGCGGCACGCGCGGCCCATGCGGGAGTAGCGGATAAACAGCGTCAGCGCCAGCATCGCCACGAAGGTGACAATCCAGATAACCAGCTGCATGGTGGTAATAGAAGCCGAGAAGTTATCGCTCGCGCCCACAATCCACTGGCCGTTGAAGAGGCTCGGCAGTGCGATGTCGCGCGAACCTTCCGTCAGGCTGACGTAGTTTTGCAGGAAGATGGACATCCCGATGGCGGAGATCAGAGCAATCAGGCGCTTGGAGCTGCGCACCGGGCGATAGGCTACCCGTTCGATGCTCCAGCCGTAGGCGCTGGCGATGACAATCGCGCCCACGAACCCGGCGCCGACCAGCAGCCAGCTGGTGTCGATGCCCATCATCATTAAGGCGGCGATGATCATGAACGACACGTAGCTGCCAATCATATACACCTCGCCATGGGCGAAGTTGATCATCCCGATAATGCCGTAAACCATGGTGTAGCCAATGGCAATCAGCGCGTAGGTGCTGCCCAGCGTGACGCCGTTGAACATCTGCTGGAGAAAATAAAGAAACTGCTCTGACATAAGGTAACCTTTTCATATCCACCCGGCAGGTAATCGGGCGGAGGGATTAGCCGTTATTCTTCAAGCCACAGATGCGTTGGCTGCGTGAGCTCACCCCAGTCACTTACTGTGGTAAGCTCCTGAGGACTCACTCTCTTGCCGCCTTTCTGCGACTCGAATTATTTAGGCTAAACTCGTCTTCTTCTTATTTAGCCACGGTGGACGAACCGTCCGCGTGCCACTGGAAGACACCAAACTCAAATCCCTTCAGATCGCCTTTCTCATCCCAGTTCAGCGGCCCAATCACGGTTTTTGCTCCGTGTTCTTTCAAATCTTTGATCAGCGCCAGTGGATCCTGGCTGCCGGTGCGGTCCATAGCGGTCGCCAGAGACTGCACGGCGGCATAGGTGATCCACACGTACGGGCCGCTCGGATCTTTCTTCTCGGCTTTCAGCGCATCGACGATGCCTTTGTTTGCCGGATCCTGGTCATAGCGTTTCGGCATTGTCACCAGCATGCCTTCACCCGCTGCGCCCGCGATGTTGGAGAGTGACGCATTACCCACGCCTTCCGGACCCATAAACTGGGTTTTCAGGCCAACGGAACGAGCCTGACGCAGGATCTGCCCCATTTCCGGGTAGTAGCCGCCGTAGTAAACGAAGTCGATATTTTCTTTTTGCAGACGCGCCACCAGCGCGGAGAAGTCTTTCTCCCCGGCGGTAATGCCGTCGAAGAACACCACGTTGGCGCCTGCTTTCTTCAGGTTGTCCTGAACGGAGCGCGCCAGGCCTTCGCCGTACTGCTGTTTGTCATGGATGATAGCGATGCGCTGTGGCTTCACTTTATCGAGGATGTATTTCGCAGCAGTCGGCCCCTGGGAGGAGTCGAGGCCCGCGGTACGCATGATGTACTGGTAGCCGCGCTGGGTCAGCTCTGGGTTGGTTGCGCCCGGCGTGATCATCAGAATGCCTTCATCTTCGTAGATGTCAGAAGCAGGCTGCGTTGAGGAAGAGCAGAGGTGGCCGATCACGTATTTAATGCCGTTATTAACCACTTTGTTGGCAACCGCCACGGCCTGTTTTGGATCGCAGGCGTCGTCATATTCCACGGCAACCAGCTTGTCGCCTTTGATCCCACCTTTGGCGTTGATGTCCTTGATCGCCTGGCGCGCGCCGTTGAATTCCATGTCGCCCCACTGTGCGACCGGGCCGGACATCGCGCCAATCACCGCAACCTTAATGTCTTTTGCGAAAGCAGACTGCGTCATTGCCAACGCAACCATTCCCGCAATCAATGTTTTTGCATTCCGTTTCATCATTCAGTCCCCACTCGTGATGTAATTTGTATAAATTTTGTATTTTTCTGGTTAAAAAGCATTCTGTACTTTTATCGCACTTCGCTATTTTTGCCAGTCTCTTTAATGGTTTAGCGATGCTTTTTGCCATCAATCTGACTAAAATCTCTATTTTTCAGTCGATTAAGCAAAGATAATATTCTGTATTTTGTCGGAGATAAACAAAAATAAGCGCGGTTTTTAGCATAAAATAAGGGTACAAAGAGCCGAATAAATCACTACCTTTCAGGGTAAAATCCTGCCTGTTTTTCGATCCCTGATGCATTGCTCTGCTACCGTTTGGCGATGAAAACGAATCCCCTGTCATTCAGCATGAAAATAGAAATCGGTTGATCGAGAAATTCGATAAACTCAGGGCAAAATATTTTTAAGGATGGCTTCACATGAAACTGACGATCATCAGACTGACGGCACTCAGCGAACAGGACATTATCGATCTGGGTAAGATCTGGCCGGAGTACACCGCCGCGTCTTTGCAGATGGATGAGGAACACCGGATCTACGCCGCACGCTTTAACGAAAGGCTGCTGGGCGCGGTACGCGTCACGATGAAAGAAAATCAGGGCGCACTGGATTCCCTGCGCATTCGGGATATTACGCGCCGCCGTGGCGTTGGGCAGTATCTGATAGAAGAAGTGCTCCGGACAAACCCTGACATCAGCAGCTGGTGGATGGCGGACGTCGGCGTTGAAGACCGCAACGCGATGGCGGCTTTTATGCAGGCGATCGGCTTTACGGCCCGGGGAAATGGATGGGAAAAGCGGTAAAAAATGCCGGATGGCGCTGACGCTTATCCGGCCTACATGTCCAGGGGGAATACCTAATCAGCTCCGCCCGGTTCCCTCTCCCTGCGGGAGAGGGGTTCTGAGTTGTCTGATGCCCTCACCCCGGCCCTCTCCCACAGGGAGAGGGTGCAAACACTAAAACGGCAACCAGAGGTTGCCGTTTGCTGTTTATTTCGCGTCGGTCGCGGTGCCGTTGGCATGCCAGGTAAACACGCCGAACTCAAAGCCCTTCAGGTCGCCTTTCTTATCCCAGGTCAGCGGCCCCATGACGGTGTCGACTTTATTCGCCTTCAGCCACTCGGCGATTTTCGCCGGATCGTCGCTCTGGTTCAGACCGGCAGACAGTGACTGCAGCGCCGCATAGGTGGTCCATACGAACGCACCGCTTGGATCCTGTTTCTTCGCCTTAATCGCATCCACAACAGGTTTGTTCGCCGGAACCTGATCGTAGTTCTTCGGCTTGGTCACCAGCAGACCTTCGGCAGAATCACCCGCGATGTTAGACAACGATACGTTCGCCACGCCTTCCGGGCCCATGAACTGGGTTTTCAGGCCTGCTGCACGAGACTGGCGCAGGATCTGACCCATTTCCGGGTGATAACCACCGTAGTAAACGAAATCGATGTTCTCTTTTTTCAGGCGCGCCACCAGCGTGGAGAAATCTTTCTCACCCGCGGTGATACCGTCAAAGAACACCACGTTGGCTTTGCCCTTCAGCGCATCCTGAACGGAGCGGGCCAGGCCTTCGCCGTACTGCTGTTTGTCATGAATAATCGCGATGCGCTTCGGCTTCACGGTATTCAGAATGTATTTCGCGGCGGTTGGGCCCTGGTCGGAGTCCAGACCGGTGGTGCGCAGGATCAGGTTGTAGCCGCGGGCGGTCAGCTCTGGCGCCGTCGCCGCCGGGGTGATCATCAGAATGCCTTCGTCTTCGTAGATGTCAGACGCAGGCTGGGTGGAGGAGGAGCACAGGTGGCCGATCACGTATTTGATACCGTCGTTAACCACTTTGTTCGCTACCGCTACCGCCTGTTTCGGGTCGCAGGCATCGTCATATTTTACGATCTGGATTTTTTCGCCTTTGATGCCACCCTTAGCATTAATATCGGCGACGGCCTGTTCAGCCCCGGTGAATTCCTGATCGCCATACTGCGCTACCGGACCGGACATTGCGCCGACAACGGCCACTTTAATGTCGGCCTGTGCCATTGAGCTGAACGCCAGCGCAATACATCCTGCCAGTAATGCTTTACCCTTCATTTTCATCCTGAGATTCCCCATTGTTATGGTGAGTGCTTTTGTTGTGATGTTGTTATATAGCGCTTTATGTCAGTTTTCGGTCTGCTGTGCGCGCCATGGCAGCATACTCTGCTAAAAACATACCCGATTTTTTTGCTTTTGGAACCAGAAATTTGAGGGCTATGTAACAGATTCGTGACAAAAAAAAGGCGCTCCGAAGAGCGCCGAGCCATTAGCGGCTGAGGGAGTGTCGAATAATCTCCAGCGCCTTACGGAACTGGGCTTCAGGGATGGTCAGAGGGTAAAGGAAGCGGATAACGTTGCCGTAGACGCCACAGCTCAGCAGCAGCAGGCCTTCTTTCAGGGCTTTCTCCTGCACCTGTTTGGTAAACTCCGGCGACGGCGCGCCGGTCTGCGGATCGTTAAACTCCACCGCCACCATCGAGCCCTGAGCGCGTACGTCAACGATATAAGGGCAATCAGCTTTAGCGTTGTTCAGCACTTCCACCAGGTGGTGACCCAGTTCGGATGCGCGGGAACAGAGTTTTTCTTCGTCAATGATGTCGAGCACCGCGTGCGCAGAAGCGACCGCCAGCGGGTTCCCCGCGTAGGTGCCACCCAGGCCACCCGGGGCTGGCGCATCCATCACTTCCGCACGGCCCGCGACGGCAGAAAGCGGCATTCCGCCCGCCAGGCTTTTCGCCATGGTCATCAGGTCTGGCTTCACATCGTAATGCTCCATCGCAAACAGCTTGCCGGTACGGGCAAAACCGGTCTGCACTTCGTCAGCAATCAGCAGAATGCCGTGGGTATCGCACAGCTTACGCAGGCCCTGCATGAAATCGGCAGGTGCGACGTTGAAGCCGCCTTCACCCTGTACGGGCTCGAGAATAATGGCCGCAACCTGATCCGGTGCGATGTCCGCTTTAAAGATACGATCCAGGCTTTTCAGCGCGTCTTCCGTGGTCACGCCATGGGCCGCATTCGGATACTGGCCGTGATACACAGAACCCGGGAAAGGACCAAAGCCGATTTTGTACGGCGCCACTTTGCCGGTCAGCGCCATCGTCATAAAGGTACGACCGTGGAAGCCGCCGCCGAAGGTGATGAGCCCCGGGCGTTTGGTGTATGCGCGGGCAATCTTCACCGCGTTTTCAACGGCTTCCGCACCCGTTGAGAAGAATGCTGTTTTCGCCGGGCCGTTCACTGGCACACGATCGTTAATGCGCTCGGCCAGCGAGACGTAGCTTTCGTAAGGGACAATCTGGTAGGCCGTGTGGGTAAACGCCCGCAGCTGCTTTTCAATCGCGGAGACGATTTTTGGATGGCGATGACCGGTGTTCAGCACCGCGATCCCGGCCGCGAAATCAATCACTTCGTTGCCTTCCACATCCCACAGCGTGGCGTTTTCCGCTTTCTCGGCATAGAAGCCACACATGACGCCAATACCACGCGGTGTCGCCTGTAAACGGCGCTGATTCAGTTCATTGTTTTTCATCGACCTTACCCCATCACAGATTCGTTTGTGTTAACAACTTTGAAACATGCAATAGTTTTACTGCCTGAGCGGTCCTATAATCGAGTACCAGTTTTGAATAATTGAGGGATCCAATTGCGCTCTTTAGTGTGCGATCTCCTGCAGTTGCGTCTGGATGAACAACCCGACGATAAATTGCACAAGAAGTTGTATAACGCCGTGCGCCTGTCAATCCTGGACGGCAGCCTGCCGCCGCAAAGTCGACTGCCGCCATCGCGCGATCTCGCCAGCCAGCTGCGGATGTCTCGCAACACGGTGCTGACGGTGTATGAGCAGCTGCTGGCGGAAGGCTACATTGTTTCACGCTCCGGCAGCGGCACCTTTGTGGCGAAAACCGTGCCGGATGCCCTGCTTTTCGCCACCGGCATGCATGAAGAGCACCGCAGCGCCCCGGCCAGCGCCAGCTTCTCTGAACGGGGTCAGGCGCTTCTGGCGCACAGCAGCGCCAGCCCTCGCCAGTGGGGCGCATTTTTACCGGGCGTGCCGGACGTCAACGAGTTTCCCCACGCGCTGCTGCGCAAAATCCACACCCGCGTCAGCCGTAAACCTCAGGCGATGCAGCTCTCCTATAGCCCTTCCGGCGGCAGCCTGGCGCTGCAACAGGCGCTGATGGAGTACCTTCGCGTGGCCCGCTCGGTGCGATGCAGCCCGGATCAAATCCTCATCACCGAAGGGATCCATCAGGCTATCGATCTGGTGTCGCGGATGCTGTGCAACCCCGGCGACAGCGCCTGGATTGAGGAACCCGCCTACTGGGGAATTCGCAACGTATTGCAGATGAACGGCGTGAATTTGCGGGCGATCGATGTCGATCTCAGCGGTATGAATCCGCCCGAGCCCGGCGACAACCCGCCGCGCCTGATGTTCGTCACGCCGTCGCACCAGTACCCGCTCGGCTGCGTGATGAGCCTCGAGCGTCGCCAGCGCCTGCTGGCCCTCGCCCGCCAGACAGGCAGCTGGATTGTGGAAGACGATTACGACAGTGAGTTTCGCTTCTCCGGCCAGCCGATTCCGGCGTTGCAGGGGCTGGTGGAAGATGCGCCGGTGATTTACATCGGCACCTTCAGCAAAACCATGTGGCCAGGCATGCGCCTGGGATACGTCGTTCTCCCGCGTCCGCTGGCGCAGGCATTGCGCACCGCCCATGCCGAGCTCTATCGCAGCGGGAGGTTGCTCGATCAGGAGGCGCTGGCGCTGTTTATCCGCGAAGGGCATTACACCGCGCACATCCGCCGCATGCGGTTGCTCTACGCCCGGCGGCGTCAGCGGCTGGCGGGGCTCATCACGGATTATCTCGGCAAGGAAGCGCTCAGCGAATTTAATGATAACGCCGGGCTACATCTGGTGCTGAAGCTCGCCGTTGACTGTGACGACGTGGCGCTGGCAAAAAAGGCAAATGAAAAAGGCGTGCTGGTAAGGCCTTTGTCACGCTATTACCTGAACGCAGCCACCCAGCGCGGGCTGTTAATGGGCTTTGCCGCAATGCGTGAAGAGGAGATGGAAGGCGCATTCAAAGTGCTGATGGCATGTATAAAAGACGAAAGCCCGACGGAATAAATGGTCGGGCTTTCCTTTACGTGTCGGGCGGCGGCGATACCTTACCCGACTTACAGTTCGGCAGGGCGTTAACTCTCTTTAGTGCTACCGGACGTCCGCATCACCGGTACAGGCAGCCATGCGCGAATCAACAACCCGCCGCGCTTGCTGGTATCAATCTCCAGCAGGCCGTTATGGTTGTCGATAATACGCTGCACGATGGCCAGCCCCAGCCCGGTGCCGCTGGTGCTGCGCGCGCTGTCGCCGCGCACAAACGGCTGGAACAGGTGCTTGCGCTGCTCCGGCTTGATGCCAGGGCCGTCATCCTCCACCTGGAACCACACGCGGTTTTGTTCGCTGCCGCTGCTGACCTTGATCCAGCCGTTGCCGTAGCGGGCGGCGTTGACCACCATGTTGGCAAGCGCACGTTTAATCGAAAGCGGGTGCATCCGCACAGGAATTTCACCGGGCTGCATATCGGTTTCAATTTCACGCTCGTAGCCGCTTTCCGCCGCCACCACTTCGCCGAGCACCGCGTTCAGGTCGGCCAGCTCCATCGGCATCTCCTGCCCGGTGCGCAGGTAGTCGATAAACTGCTCGATGATGGCGTTGCACTCTTCGATATCCTTGTTGATGGACTCGGCGAGATAACCATCTTCCTCGCCCATCATCTCGGTAGCGAGGCGAATACGCGTCAGCGGCGTACGCAGATCGTGGCTCACCCCCGCCATCAGCAGCGTGCGGTCATCGGCAAGCTGCTTCACGCCCGCCGCCATATGGTTGAAGGCCCTGGTCACTGAACGCACTTCCGACGCGCCGTATTCGCGCAGCGGCGGCGGAATAATCCCTTTGCCCACCTGTAAAGCGGCATGTTCGAGGTCGACAAGGGGTCGGTTCTGAATACGAATAAACAGCCACGCCCCCCCGATAGCCAGCAGCATAATCGCCAGGGTGTAGCGGAACAGCGGCGAGAAGTCGCCCTGATGGATTTCAGTCAGCGGCACGCGCACCCAGATATTGGGTGACAGCCAGGTTTTCAGCCAGACGACCGGCGAGCTTTTGTTGACCTCAACGCGCACTTCCGTTGGGCCACCCAGCTGCTGCGCCATCTGCTGGCTTAAGAATTCGTAATGCTGCGCCCAGCGCAGCCCGGCATCTTCTGCCGCTTCATCGGAATAAAGCGAAATGCCAAGCTCGCGGTAAATCTCACGCCGAAATGCCGGTGGCACCACCAGCTGAGTGCCGTCTTCAAGCTGCAGTTTATCGGTCATCAGCATACGGACTTCGTACGCCAGTACCTTATTAAACTGCTGGAGGCTCGGCAAAATCGCAAAGTTCAGCACCACAAGATACGTCGTCACCAGGCTGACGAACAGCAAGGTGACGATTAAGAGCAGCGTGCGGGCAAACGAACTTCGGGGCGAGAAGCGCATTCGCCTCATGCTTTAGAGCCGTCCGGCACGAAGACGTAGCCCAGACCCCACACGGTCTGAATGTAGCGAGGGTGCGCCGGATCTTCTTCCACCATGCGACGCAGGCGGGAAATCTGCACGTCGATGGAACGTTCCATTGCGGAATACTCACGACCACGCGCCAGATTCATCAGCTTATCGCGAGAGAGCGGCTCACGCGGATGGCTGACCAGCGCTTTCAGCACGGCGAATTCACCGCTGGTGAGCGGCATTGGCTCATCTTCGCGGAACATTTCACGGGTGCCGAGGTTCAGCTTAAACTTACCGAAAGCGATCACCGCTTCTTCCTGAGAAGGCGCGCCCGGCAGTTCATTCGCCTGACGACGCAGCACGGCGCGGATACGAGCCAGCAGCTCACGCGGGTTGAAAGGTTTTGGAATGTAGTCGTCGGCGCCGATCTCCAGGCCCACGATACGATCAACTTCTTCACCCTTCGCCGTTACCATGATGATCGGCATTGGGTTGCTCTGGCTGCGAAGGCGGCGGCAGATCGAAAGACCATCTTCGCCAGGCAGCATGAGATCCAGCACCATCAGGTGGAAGGATTCACGGGTCAGCAGGCGGTCCATTTGTTCGGCGTTAGCGACGCTGCGAACCTGGAAGCCTTGCTCGGTCAGATAACGCTCGAGCAGCGCACGCAGGCGCATGTCGTCATCCACAACAAGAATCTTATAATTCTCTTGCATTGTTTTTACTCCCAGAAGGTTCGTAACAATATGAGTGCGTATTCTCAAAAAAGCCCGGGCCAGGCTCCAGTGAAATCTGGTATAAATTCTAGCCGAAATTGTTACAAAGCATATTTAACAGCAGCTTATCTGTACATTTCATCACAGAATACGCTTTTTTAACCCCCTGTGATGTTCTGTGAGGCAAAATGTGCGCAAGCTCAGGTAGTCACAAGGTAGCATCACAATGAAAACGCCGCTAATCACCCGTGAAGGGTACGAGAAGTTAAAGAAAGAGCTGGATTATCTCTGGCGCGAAGAACGTCCTGAAGTCACCAAAAAAGTCACCTGGGCGGCAAGCCTCGGCGATCGCAGCGAAAATGCTGATTATCAGTACAACAAAAAACGCCTGCGCGAGATCGACCGTCGGGTTCGTTACCTGACCAAGTGCCTGGAAAATTTGAAAATTGTCGATTATTCGCCGCAGCAGGAAGGCAAGGTGTTCTTTGGTGCCTGGGTCGAAATTGAAAACGACGACGGCGATACCAAGCGCTTTCGCATCGTTGGCTATGACGAGATCTTTGGCCGCAAAGATTACATCTCTATCGACTCGCCGATGGCCCGCGCGCTGCTGAAAAAAGAGGTCGGCGACCTGGCGCTGGTACAGACGCCCGGCGGGGAAGCAACCTGGTACGTCAACGAGATCGAGTACGTCAAATAACTCGCCCGGAACACTCTGATTACGGGTTGAGGGATGGCATTTTCGCCCCTCAATCCGTATAACTATCCCCTGTTTTTTACTCCACCAGATGAATATTGCCATGATGAAAGATTCGCTCTGCCGCATTATTGCGGGTGAACTTCAGGCCAGAAACGAACAGGTAGAAGCTGCCGTTCGCCTGCTTGATGAAGGGAACACCGTGCCATTTATTGCACGCTATCGTAAGGAAGTCACCGGCGGTCTTGATGACACGCAGCTGCGTAACCTGGAAACCCGTCTGGGCTACCTGCGCGAGCTGGAAGAGCGTCGCCAGTCGATTCTGAAGTCGATTGATGAGCAGGGCAAACTGACCGACGACCTGGCTAAAGCCATCAACGGCACGCTCAGCAAAACCGAGCTCGAAGACCTTTATCTGCCCTACAAACCTAAACGCCGCACCCGCGGGCAAATTGCGATTGAAGCAGGCCTGGAGCCGCTGGCCGATCTGCTGTGGAACGAGCCGTCGCATTCGCCGGAAGACGAAGCCGCGAAGTTTATCAATGCCGACAACGGCGTTGCCGATACCAAAGCCGCCCTCGACGGCGCGCGCTACATCCTGATGGAACGCTTCGCGGAAGACGCACAGCTGCTGGCAAAAGTGCGTGATTACCTGTGGAAGAACGCCCATCTCGTCGCGACCGTGGTCAGCGGCAAAGAGGAGGAAGGTGCGAAATTCCGCGACTACTTTGACCACCACGAGCCGATTGCCACCGCCCCTTCCCACCGCGCGCTGGCAATGTTCCGTGGCCGCAACGAAGGCATCCTGCAACTGGCGCTGAATGCCGATCCGCAGTTCGATGAACCACCAAAAGAGAGCCACTGCGAACAAATTATTGCTGACCATCTCGGCCTGCGCCTGAACAATGCCCCGGCGGACAGCTGGCGCAAAGGCGTGGTGAGCTGGACATGGCGTATCAAAGTGCTGATGCACCTTGAAACCGAACTGATGGGCACCGTGCGCGAACGCGCAGAAGATGAAGCGATTAACGTTTTTGCCCGTAACCTGCACGACCTGCTGATGGCGGCACCTGCTGGCCTTCGCGCCACCATGGGCCTCGATCCTGGCCTGCGTACCGGCGTGAAAGTCGCCGTTGTAGACGGCACCGGCAAGCTGGTTGCCACCGACACCATTTACCCGCACACCGGCCAGGCCGCAAAAGCCGCGGTTGCTGTGGCAGCGCTATGTGAAAAACATAACGTCGAACTGGTGGCAATTGGTAACGGCACCGCGTCACGTGAAACTGAGCGTTTCTACCTCGACGTGCAGAAGCAGTTCCCGAAAGTGACCGCGCAGAAAGTGATCGTTAGCGAAGCGGGCGCTTCGGTTTACTCCGCTTCTGAACTGGCAGCACTGGAGTTCCCGGACCTGGACGTCTCCATTCGTGGTGCAGTGTCCATTGCCCGTCGCTTGCAGGATCCGTTGGCCGAACTCGTTAAGATCGATCCGAAATCCATCGGCGTGGGCCAGTATCAGCACGACGTCAGCCAGTCACAGCTGGCGCGCAAGCTGGATGCGGTAGTAGAAGACTGCGTGAACGCCGTTGGCGTGGATCTGAACACCGCTTCCGTGCCGCTGCTGACCCGCGTGGCGGGCCTGACGCGCATGATGGCGCAGAACATCGTGGCCTGGCGTGATGAAAACGGTCAGTTCCAGAACCGCCAGCAGCTGCTGAAGGTGAGCCGCCTCGGGCCGAAAGCCTTTGAGCAGTGCGCGGGCTTCCTGCGCATCAACCACGGCGACAACCCGCTCGATGCCTCAACCGTTCACCCGGAAGCCTATCCGGTGGTGGAACGCATTCTCGCCGCCACGCATCAGGCGCTGAAGGATCTGATGGGTAACAGCAGCGAACTGCGCAACGTGAAAGCCGTCGATTTTACCGACGAGCGTTTCGGCCTGCCGACGGTCACCGACATCATCAAAGAGCTGGAGAAGCCAGGCCGTGACCCGCGTCCTGAGTTCAAAACGGCGAAGTTTGCCGACGGCGTGGAAACGATGAACGATCTGCTGCCGGGCATGGTGCTCGAAGGTGCGGTCACCAACGTGACTAACTTTGGCGCCTTTGTGGACATCGGCGTGCATCAGGACGGCCTTGTTCATATTTCGTCACTGGCCGACAAATTCGTTGAAGACCCGCACACCATCGTGAAAGCGGGCGACATCGTGAAGGTCAAAGTGCTGGAGGTCGATCTGCAGCGTAAGCGCATCGCGCTGACCATGCGTCTTGATGAGCAGCCGGGCGATACCAACGCTCGCCGCGGTAATGGCGGCAGCAATCGTGAACAAAACGGCCGTCCGGCAGCGAAAGCTGCGAAGCCTCGCGGGCGTGACGCGCAGCCTGCCGGCAACAGCGCGATGATGGACGCTCTCGCGGCGGCAATGAAGAAAAAATAAGCCTGATATTATCTGGCCCTCTTATTTCAGAGGGCCTTTTTATTTCAACTCAGGAACACCCTAATTTTTTACCCTTTGGTGAATTATCAAAGCATTTATTTTCACTTTGGTAACAATTCTGCATTTTGCAAAACACTTTCCGCCGCAATAAATATTGAGCCATGTCAACACCGGATGAATTATTCACGTCCTGAACATCTGTTGACATTTTATTGATTGAAGGTGGAAACCATTCTCATTATCATCGTCACTGTAGATATTTTATCCTTTTCCTGTTCGCATCATCGTTGGTTTTACGCGCTGCCCCCGCACGCGTGAATGAATTTTTCGGTTAACGACACAAGCAGGCTTTATGCAATTCACTCCAGACAGCACGTGGAAGATCACCGGGTTTTCGCGCGATATCAGCCCGGCCTATCGGCAGAAACTCCTTTCGCTCGGCATGCTGCCGGGTTCGTCCTTTCATGTCGTACGCGTCGCCCCGCTCGGCGATCCGGTTCATATTGAAACGCGTCGCGTCAGCCTCGTATTACGTAAGAAAGACCTTGCGTTAATTGAAATTGAAACGCTGCCCCGTTAATTCCTGCCAGACACCGAGAGTCCTGAAAAATGAAGAAATTAACCATCGGATTAATTGGCAACCCGAATTCCGGGAAGACCACCTTATTTAATCAGCTGACCGGCGCACGCCAGCGTGTAGGTAACTGGGCAGGCGTAACGGTCGAGCGTAAAGAAGGCCAGTTTACCACCACCGATAATCAGGTGACGCTGGTCGACCTGCCGGGAACTTATTCTCTCACGACAATTTCCTCACAAACTTCGCTCGATGAACAGATTGCCTGCCACTATATTCTGAGTGGCGATGCCGACCTGCTGATTAACGTGGTCGACGCCTCCAACCTGGAGCGTAACCTCTACCTGACGCTGCAGCTGCTGGAGCTCGGCATTCCGTGCGTCGTCGCGCTGAACATGCTCGATATTGCTGAAAAGCAGCAAATCCGCATTGAAGTGGACGCGCTGGCAAAACGTCTGGGCTGCCCGGTTATTCCGCTGGTGTCCACGCGCGGACGCGGTATCGAGGCGCTGAAAATGGCGATTGACCGCCACCAGCGCAATGACGATGTAGAACTGGTTCAGTACGCGCAGCCTTTGCTGCGTGAATCCGCTGAACTGGCCGAAATGATGCCGCAGGCCATGCCGTCCAGGCAGCGCCACTGGCTGGGCCTGCAAATGCTGGAAGGCGATATCTACAGCCTGGCCTACGCCGGCGGCGCCGCGCAGCAGCAGCTTGCCGAAGCGATACAGCGCCTGAATACGGAAATGGACGACCCGGCATTGCACATTGCAGACGCCCGCTATCAGTCCATCGCTGCGGTGTGCGACGTGGTGAGCAACACGCTAACCGCCGAACCAAGCCGTTTCACCACCGCCGTCGACAAAGTCATTCTTAATCGTTTCCTGGGCCTGCCGATTTTCCTGTTCGTCATGTACCTGATGTTCCTGCTGGCGATCAACATCGGCGGTGCCCTTCAGCCGATTTTCGATGCCGGCTCGGTGGCGATTTTCATCCACGGCATTCAGTGGCTCGGTGCGACGCTGCACTTCCCGGAGTGGCTGACGATTTTCCTCGCCCAGGGGCTTGGCGGCGGCATCAACACCGTGCTGCCGCTGGTACCACAAATTGGGATGATGTATCTGTTCCTCTCCTTCCTTGAGGATTCCGGCTACATGGCCCGTGCGGCCTTCGTTATGGATCGCCTGATGCAGTCGCTTGGCCTGCCGGGCAAATCATTCGTCCCGCTAATTGTCGGCTTCGGCTGTAACGTGCCGTCGGTAATGGGCGCACGCACGCTCGATGCACCACGTGAACGCCTTATGACCATCATGATGGCGCCGTTTATGTCCTGTGGCGCTCGCCTCGCGATTTTCGCGGTCTTCGCGGCGGCGTTCTTCGGGCAGGAAGGCGCGCTGGCCGTGTTCTCGCTTTACGTTCTCGGCATCGTGATGGCTATCCTCACCGGGCTGATGCTTAAGCACACCATCATGCGCGGCGAAGCGTCGCCGTTCGTGATGGAGCTGCCGGTTTACCACGTTCCGCATCTGAAAAGCCTGATAATCCAGACCTGGCAGCGCCTGAAAGGCTTCGTCCTGCGCGCCGGTAAAGTCATCGTTATCGTCAGTATTTTCCTTAGCGCACTGAACAGCTTCACGCTGAGCGGTAAAGCCGCGGATAACATTAATGATTCAGCGCTGGCCTCCGTCAGCCAGGTGATTACCCCGCTGTTTAAACCCATTGGCGTTCACGAAGATAACTGGCAGGCCACCGTCGGCTTGTTCACCGGCGCGATGGCGAAAGAAGTGGTTGTGGGTACGCTGAACACCCTCTACACCGCTGAAAACATCCAGCAGGAAGAGTTCAACCCTGCGGAGTTTAACCTGTTCGATGAACTGGGCGGCGCCGCACAGGAAACCTGGCAGAGCCTGAAAGATACCTTCAGCCTGAGCGTACTGGCCAACCCGATTGAGGCCAGTAAAGGCGACGGTGAAATGGCAACGGGCGCAATGGGCGTGATGAGCAGCAAATTCGGCAGCGCAGCGGCAGCTTACAGCTACCTGATTTTCGTCCTGCTCTATATTCCGTGCATCTCGGTGATGGGCGCAATTGCCCGCGAATCGAGCCGCGGCTGGATGGGCTTCTCCATCCTGTGGGGGCTGAATATCGCTTATTCGCTGTCCACGCTGTTCTATCAGGTATCGAGCTTCCAGCAGCATCCGCGCTATAGCCTGGTCTGCATTCTGGCGGTGGTCTTGTTTAACGTAGTGGTGCTTGGCATGCTGCGCCGCGCCCGCAGCCGCGTGAATGTGAATCTGCTGGCAACGCGTAAAACCGTCGAAAGCTGCTGCAGCAGTCCGGCTGGCGACTGCCACTAAGGAGCATACGATGGCCTCAATGATTGAACTGCGGGATATATTGGCTTTACAGGGCCGCATGGAGGCACAACAGCTGAGTCGCGTGCTGCACACGCCGCAGCCGATGATTGACGCCATGCTGATGCGCATGGAAGCCATGGGTAAAGCAAAACGTGTGGCCGAAGAGCCGAATGATTGTCTGAGTGGCAGTTGCAGAAGCTGCCCGGAAGGCAAAGCCTGCCTGCGTGAATGGTGGGTGTTGCAGTAAGTCAGAAATGAAGAAGCGGGCCAGAGGCCCGCTTTTTACTTATCTGTGCTCGCTGACTTATTTGTAAACGTCGGCGTTCGCGTGAACGGTTTTCTCATTCTTTTCGCCAGCAATGACGACAAAATATTGGCCGCCCAGCTCATCGGCTTTCTTCGACAGATCTCTCTTCGCATCCATCGGCGAGGTTGTTCTGGACGTCGTGATTGAACCAATTTTAGTCAGGTTCATTTTGGCTACATCGTCCTTCTGAATCTCCTTTGCGGCAAATGCACCAAAAGAGATCGATCCCATAACCAGAGCAGTAACAATACCCTTAACAAGTTTCATAGCCATACTCTCCATAGATTTTATTGGTCATTTCATACCTGCATCCAGTTCGGCAGGCAACCTGCCGCAACCTGAAATGAGTATTGTTGAGGATGCAGACTTTTGCCAACTGAGAAGGAAAAATTCAGATTTTCTATGATGTTAAGGTTAACAATGAATTAACAAAGAGGGACGAATGCGAAATAAATGGGGCATGCGCCGCTTTAGGAAAAACGATTGAACGGCTCTGAGGCCACAGCTCGTCAAGCAGCGGGACCACCCTTCGCGGCACCAGCCCGTCAAAGTGACCATAGAGCCGCAGGAACGGCAACGTCAGGCCGCTTAATGCCTCACGCAGGTCGGCGGTTTTCAGGATCTCCAGCCCACCATTCAGCACCTCCACCGAAGGCATTGGCAGTGCCAGCACGGCACTTTTCAACCTGCGGGCGTCCTGCCGGGCACTTTCGGTTCCCAGCGTTTGCAAGGCCAGAAAACGCTCCACCGTGCGCTGAAAATCTTCGCTAAGCTGGCGCTGAAAACCCGACAGCACATCAGGCTTGATGCCCGGCCAGTTATCGTGAGCGGTAAAGCACGGGGACGACGCGACGGTAACCAGCGCCTGCACGCGATCGGGTGCCGTCAGCGCTGCCTGGCTCGCAACCAGCCCTCCGAGGCTCCAGCCTAGCCATATCGCTTTTTCGGGGGCTTTCGCCAGAACCAGACGGGTCATCTCTTCAAGAGATAACGCCCCAAAACCAGTGCTTCGCCCGAAGCCCGGCAAGTCCACCAGATGTAGCGTGAAATGCGAGCTCAGTTCCGGCGTTATGCAATCCCACACCTCCGCGTTCAGCCCCCATCCGTGCAGCAGCACAAGATGACTCTTTCCTTCGCCTTTGGTTTGCCACCAGATGTCTTTCATCCGTTATTGTTCTCATTCTTCGAATCAGGAGGGAAAACATGCTAACAGCCCACGGCTTATGCTGGCTATGCCAAATGCCGCTGAAGCTCCCACACTGGGGTCTCTGCTCCCGCTGCACCCGTGCCGTTAGCCCTTGCCTGTCCCTTTGCCCCCAGTGCGGGCTGCCCGCGGCTCACAGCAAAATGCCCTGCGGGCGTTGCCTGCGCCATGAACCGCCGTGGCAGTGGCTGGTCACGGTGAATGATTACGTTGCTCCGCTTTCGCTACTGGTGCAAAGGTGGAAGTTTAACAATCACCCTGAGCTGGCGAAGGCGCTTGCCCGACTGCTGCTGTTGCGCCTGAAGCAGACGCAACGGCGACCCAAACCGGATTTGCTGATTGCCGTACCGCTCTGGCAAAAGCGCCGCTGGCGACGAGGCTACAACCAGGCCGATGAGCTGTGTCGCCCGCTTGCCCGCTGGCTGGCAATTCATTATGCCCGTGAAGCAATCCGCCGTATCCGGCCCACGGCCACCCAGCACCAGCTTTCGGCGAAGCGGCGCAAACAGAACCTGAAAAATGCGTTTCAGCTTGAATTCCCGGTGGCAGGGCTCCATATCGCTCTGGTGGACGATGTCGTCACGACCGGCAGTACCGTAGCCGAACTTTCCCGCCTGCTTTTGCGAAACGGCGCGGCGTCAGTTCAGGTATGGTGCCTGTGTCGCACCTTGTAGACCCTCTGTGATGGGCGTATTATAACCGACTAAAGTAGTCAACTATTAGGCCAAAGCTATGATCCGTATTTCCGATGCTGCACAAGCGCACTTTGCCAAACTGCTGGCAAATCAGGAAGAAGGGACACAAATCCGCGTATTTGTGATTAACCCGGGCACCCCAAATGCTGAATGTGGCGTATCTTACTGCCCGCCGGATGCGGTGGAAGCCAGTGACACTGCCCTGAAATTTGACCTGCTGACCGCGTATGTCGATGAGCTAAGCGCGCCCTATCTGGATGATGCGGAAATCGACTTTGTGACCGATCAGTTAGGTTCCCAGCTGACGCTGAAAGCGCCGAACGCCAAAATGCGTAAAGTCTCTGACGATGCGCCGCTAATGGAACGCGTGGAATATCTGCTGCAGTCGCAGATTAACCCTCAGCTCGCCGGCCACGGCGGTCGCGTATCGCTGATGGAAATCACCGAAGACGGCCTCGCCATTCTGCAGTTTGGCGGCGGCTGTAACGGTTGTTCAATGGTAGACGTGACGCTGAAAGAAGGGATCGAGAAGCAGCTGCTGAACGAATTTCCTGAGCTGAAAGGTGTTCGCGATCTGACCGAACACCAGCGCGGCGAGCACTCCTACTACTGATTTCCTCCGGCCCGCTCGTCGGGCCGATATTTCCTCCCCCACGCACGCGCCGATAATCCTCACGTTCTTCTGCCCTTACCCTGCCATTCCCACCCAAAGAGTATGACTTAAGTCTCACAATTGAAATTTTCACACTTCAGGTGATTCTCATTCCGGCAATGTTACCCGTATCATCACCGGCAAGCACTGCTGCCATAATTAAGGTCAGCTATCCTGGTTCAGGAAAACCCTCAACGTTCACAGTGCCGTAATATCTCTGTTCCCGGCCAGGAAAAAGCTAACAGAAACGTTGGCATTACAACGTTACCCATAACAAATAAAAGGTCAGATAAATCATGCCATTAGTCATTGTCGCTATCGGTGTTGCGTTATTACTGCTCCTGATGATCCGCTTCAAGCTGAACGGATTTATCGCTCTGGTACTGGTCGCGCTTGCAGTCGGTCTGATGCAGGGCATGCCGTTAGTTAAAGTCATCGGCTCTATCAAAACCGGCGTGGGCGGTACGCTCGGCAGCCTGGCGCTGATCATGGGCTTCGGCGCAATGCTCGGCAAAATGCTGGCAGACTGCGGCGGCGCTCAGCGCATCGCCACGACGCTTATCGCGAAGTTTGGTAAAAAGCACATTCAGTGGGCCGTGGTGTTAACCGGCTTCACCGTTGGCTTTGCGCTGTTCTATGAAGTGGGCTTTGTGCTGATGCTGCCTCTGGTGTTCACCATTGCCGCTGCGGCCAATATTCCGCTGCTGTATGTCGGCGTGCCGATGGCGGCTGCACTCTCCGTGACCCACGGCTTCCTGCCGCCGCATCCGGGCCCAACCGCTATTGCCACCATCTTCCACGCTGATATGGGGAAAACCCTGCTGTTCGGCACTATTCTGGCCATCCCGACCGTGATCCTCGCCGGGCCGGTATTTGCCCGCTGCCTGAAGGGCATTGACAAGCCGATCCCGGAAGGCCTCTACAACGCGAAGACCTTTACGGAAGAAGAGATGCCGAGCTTCGGCGTCAGCGTCTGGACTTCCCTGGTGCCGGTAGTGCTGATGGCGATGCGTGCCATTGCAGAAATGGTGCTGCCACAAGGCCACGCCTTCCTGCCGGTAGCGGAATTCCTTGGCGACCCGGTCATGGCAACGCTCATCGCGGTGCTGATTGCCCTGTTCACCTTTGGTCTGAACCGCGGTCGCTCTATGGATCAGATTAACGATACTCTGACTTCAGCGATTAAAATCATTGCGATGATGCTGCTGATCATCGGCGGCGGCGGCGCCTTCAAGCAGGTTCTGGTCGACAGCGGCGTGGATAAATACATCGCCTCCATGATGCATGAAACCAACGTCTCCCCCATCTTCATGGCCTGGTCGATTGCTGCTGTTCTGCGTATCGCACTCGGTTCAGCGACGGTGGCGGCGATCACGGCGGGTGGTATCGTAGCACCGCTTATCGCCACGACCGGCGTCAGCCCTGAGCTGATGGTTATCGCTGTCGGCTCCGGCAGCGTTATCTTCTCTCACGTGAACGATCCGGGCTTCTGGCTGTTCAAAGAGTACTTCAACCTGACTATCGGCGAGACCATCAAATCCTGGTCGATGCTGGAAACCATTATCTCCGTCTGCGGCCTCATCGGCTGTCTGCTGCTCGGCATGGTGGTTTAAGCGCTGATTGCCAGGTGACGGCTGATGCCTTACCTGGCCTACAAATCAGGCCTGAGGGATGGGTAAATTTTGTAGGCCGGATAAGGTGTTTACACCGCCATCCGGCAAAATAAATGAACGAGCCTTGCGGGCAAAGCGCCCCCAGGCTCGTTTTACTTCTGTTTCCCCGCGGCTTTCCTGCGCTTATCCAGATCCTTGATCAGCTTGTTCACGGTTTCATCGGCAAACATCGCCTCAAGCGAAGTGGAGAGCTTGCGCCGCCAGTTTTTGTACTGATAGCTGGTGCCCGGGATGTTCACCGGGGCAGCCATATCCAGCCAGTCTTCCGGCTGCAGGCCAAGCAGCGCGCTATGGCTGTCGGCAATATAGCGCTGCATCCCACGGCTCAGCGTGCTGGTCATGCTCATCAGCGACGCCTTATGTCCGGCACGCTTTGGCAGACAGCCATAGTTATGCAGGGCGTCCAGCAGCCCTTGTTTCGCCAGTTCACGATCCTGATACAGGCCGCACAGAATCACCTCGTCAGGGTACAAGCCCAGCGTTTTGCCAAGCGTCAAATCGCCGCTTTCCCAGTAGCCACGCAGCGTGGGCAGATCGTGAGTAGTGGCAACCGCCATCGACTGTTCCGGATACGCCTTTGGCGCGCGGAAGGTCTTCTCATGATCGCTTTCGAAATAGAGCACCTTGTAAGAGTACACGCCGCTTTTGCGCAATTTGCCGACGATTTCTACCGGCACCGTCCCCAGATCTTCGCCGATTACCATGCACTGGTGACGCTTACTCTCCAGCGCCAGAATCGACAGCAGATCTTCTACCGGATAGTGCACATAAGCACCGTGATCCGCCGTTTCGCCGTATGGGATCCACCACAGGCGCAGGACCGACATCACGTGGTCGATACGCAGCGCGCCGCAGTTTTGCATATTGGCGCGCAGCAACTCGATAAAGGGTTCGTAGGCTCGCGCGGCAATGATGTGCGGATCCATCGGAGGCAGGCCCCAGTTTTGCCCCAGCGGCCCCAGAATATCCGGCGGTGCCCCCACGGAGGCCTTCAGGCAATAGAGTTCGCGATCGCACCAGGTCTCGGAACCGCCCTCAGCGACGCCTACCGCCAGGTCACGATACAGGCCAATCGGCATTTCGTGCTGCTGACAGACGTTCCAGCAGGCCGCGAACTGGCAATACGCCAGCCATTGCAGCCAGAGGAAGAAATCCACTTCGTCTGCATGCTTCTGGCAAAACGCCTTCACTTCCGGACTGTCGATAGTCTGGTATGCCTCCGGCCAGGCCGGCCAGCCCCAGCGCATTTCGTCCTCTTTCACCTGATACGCGTGCAGGGCATCAAACGCCGCCTGCCAGTACAGGCTTTCGCCCCCGTTGAGCGCGAACTGGCGAAACGCCGCCATCCGGTCGTCATCACGCTTCGAGAAACCTTTCCACGCCATGCGCAGCGCGGTCATTTTCAGCGCGGTAACGGTCGCATAGTCGACCCATTCAGCATCGCGTACCGATTTTAGCGCTTGCTGTGTGGTGGATAGCTTCCACCACGCCTGCGCCTCTTTGCTGAGGTTAAAATCTTCCACCGCAGTCACGTCGATATAAATCACGTTCAGCCAGCGGCGGGAAGACGGGCTATACGGGCTGGCGCTCTCCGGGTTCGCCGGGTAAAGCGCATGAATCGGGTTCAGACCGATAAACGACCCGCCGCGACGGGCGATTTCCGGTAGCATCGCCTGCAGATCGCCGAAATCGCCGATGCCCCAGTTATTTTTGGAACGCAGGGTGTAGAGCTGAACACAGCTGCCCCACAGCTTTTTCCCCTGCTTCAGTGCCTGCGGCTCGTAGCAACGTTCGGGGGCAATAATCACCCGGCAATGCCAGCGATGGTCGCTCTGCGTCAGCGTCAGAGTGTGATAACCCTCGGGAAGACGCGAAGGTAAATTCAGCGCTTTGCCTGCCGTCGCATTCCCCTGATGCTGCGCACCCTCTTCGGTCGTCAGCATCCATTGAAACGCGCCGCTGCCTTCAACTGGCAGGGACATTTTCTTACCGTGCGTGAACACCTGCACGTTCGGGACTGGCGTGACGGCCACTTTCGTAGCCGTGTGATGCATTGCATCCAGCAAACGCCGCTTGGTGTCAGCACCAATAGACTGTGGTTTGCCGTGGGCATTAATGTAGCTTGGACTGATGCCCGCCGCCTGCGCGGCAGCGTCCAGACGTTTGCTCTCCATAGCGCTCCCTTAACGTTTTGCCTGCCAGATGCGGCTCTGATAATCGCGGATTGAACGGTCCGAGCTGAACATACCGCAGCGCGCGCTGTTGAGGATCGCCGCGCGGGTCCAGGCTTCCTGGTCACGGTACAGCACGTCCACCTGCTTCTGCGCTTCCACGTAGGCCGCGAAGTCCGCCAGCACCAGATACGGGTCGCCGCCCTGCTTACCGATGCTGTGCAGCATCTGGTCAAACGCGTGCTTGTCGCCGCCGCTGTATTTACCGCTTTCCAGCTCCTTCAGCACCGCATCCAGCACTTTGTCCTTCTTGCGCCATTTCACCGGGTCGTAGCCTTTAGCTTTCAGCGCCTTAACCTCTTCCACGGTATGGCCGAAGATGAAGATGTTCTCATCGCCAACCTGCTCAGCGATTTCGACGTTAGCACCGTCGAGCGTGCCGACCGTCAGGGCGCCGTTCAGCGCGAGCTTCATGTTGCCGGTGCCGGAGGCTTCTTTCCCCGCCGTTGAAATCTGCTCGGAGACATCCGCCGCCGGGATCAGCAGCTCTGCCGCCGATACGCAGTAGTCCGGCAGGAACACCACCTTCAGCTTGTCACCCACCTTCGGATCGTTATTGATCGCTTCCGCCACTTTGTTGATGGCAAAAATGATGTTTTTTGCCAGGTAATAGCCCGGTGCGGCTTTCGCGCCAAACAGGAACACGCGCGGTACGCGATCCGCTTTCGGGTTCTCGCGGATCTCTTTGTAAAGCGCGAGAATATGCAGCAGGTTCAGGTGCTGGCGTTTGTACTCGTGCAGGCGTTTAATCTGAATATCGAAAATGGCTTCCGGGTTGATATCAATACCGGTGCGCTGCTTCACAAACGCCGCCAGGCGCTGCTTGTTGGCAAGCTTAATGTCGCGCCAGGTTTTGCGGAACTTCGCATCGTCGGCGTGTTTTTCAAGCTTAATCAGCTGGTCGAGATCGTTGGCCCACTCTTTTTTCAGCGTCTTGTCGAACAATGCGGCAAGCTGCGGGTTACATTGTTTAATCCAGCGGCGCGGCGTGATGCCGTTGGTGACGTTGTGGAACTTGTTCGGCCAAAGCTGGTGATATTCCGGGAACAGATCTTTCACCACCAGATCGGAGTGCAGCGCGGCCACGCCGTTCACTGCAAAGCCGCTCACCACACACATGTTCGCCATACGTACTTGTTTATCGTGCACCACCGCCAGTTTCGCCCAAACGGCTTCGTCACCCGGCCAGGTTTTGTCGACCAGCACTTTAAAGCGCTTGTTGATTTCGTTGATGATCTGCATATGGCGCGGCAGCAGCACCTTCACCAGCTTCTCATCCCAGCACTCAAGCGCTTCCGGCATCAGGGTGTGGTTGGTGTAGGCGAAGGTTTTGCTGGTGATGGCCCAGGCGTCGTCCCAGCTTAGCTGGTGCTCATCGAGCAGCACGCGCAGCAGTTCAGGAATGGCAATAGTCGGGTGAGTATCGTTAAGCTGAATGACTTCGAACTTTGGCAACTCCGCCAGCTTGCGGCCCGCCAGATGATGGCGATGCAGAATATCCGCTACCGAGCAGGCACACTGGAAATACTGCTGCATCAGGCGCAGCTTTTTACCCGCCAGATGGTTGTCGTTCGGGTAAAGCACTTTGGTCAGCTTGTCGGCATCGATGCCCTGCTGTTCGGCACGCAGGAAATCGCCGTCGTTGAATTTGGTCAGGTTGAACGGATGCGCGTGGGTCGCCTGCCACAGGCGCAGCGGCTGCGCCACGCCGTTGCGGTAGCCGAGCACCGGCAAATCCCAGGCCTGACCGACCATCGTGAACGCAGGCTGCCAGTCACCTTTTACCACTTTGCCGCCGATACCGACCTGCACATCCAGCGCTTCATTGTGGCGGAACCACGGATAGCTGCCGCGGTGCCAGTCGTCCGGCGCTTCGATTTGCTGGCCGTCCTCAAAGGTCTGACGGAACAGGCCGTACTGATAATTGAGGCCATAGCCAATGCCTGCCTGTCCAACTGTCGCCATCGAATCGAGGAAACAGGCCGCCAGACGCCCCAGACCGCCATTTCCAAGCCCGGGGTCACGCTCCTGTTCCAGTAGGTCCGTCAGGGAAACATCATGCGCCTTCAGCACGTCGCTCACTTCCTGATACCAGCCGAGGTTCAGCAGGTTATTACCGGTCAGACGACCAATCAGGAACTCCATTGAAATGTAGTTCACGTGGCGCAGCCCTTTTTCCGGCTTCGCTACCGGTTGAGCCGCCAGCAGTTCGGCCAACGCACCACTCACCGCCTGCCACCACTGATGTGGGGTCATGTCGTTTGCGGCCTGCAGGCCAATACGCTGCCACTGACGCGTCAGGGCTGCCTGAAACTGTGCTTTATCGAAGGTCGGCTGTGACATAAGGATTCCAGTCCTGTTAGCTAAAACGTTGGCGCTAGTGTGCCGGGGAGCCTGTTTACCGTCCTCATCCCGCCAGGGATTAGCCGGGGAGGAGTAGCAGGGATGAGCAAAAAGTGTGATCGTTGCCACTATAACGTTAGCCGTTAACGGCGTTTCTGCTCACTTTATACCCGTCCCGTAAGTGAAATTGAAAAGACGTTTTGTAAAATACAGGAAGGCGGGGAAATCATTACTTACGCGTAATAACAATTCGTGAATCCCTTTCATTTGAAAAGCGTATTTACCGACAAATGTTTTGCTGAAAAAAAGAAAAATAAGATTCTGCGTGTTCCTAAAAAATAGATGAAACGCACACTTTAACAATTTCACGAAACCAGCATTCATGCGCACTGGCACCGGTTTCAGCGATACCGTTTATGCTTCATTGATATTTGTGACAGAGTGCAAAATCATAAGCATAAAAATCGGACATAACTTGCAATAATTAAGCATATGCCTGACCTTAACAGACATTAATTACGAAGCGCGAAAAAAAACAAACTCTTACTCGCACAGTGAAGTGATAATCCTATGTTGATTCCGTCTAAATTAAGTCGTCCCGTCCGTCTTGAACACACCGTGGTTCGCGACCGGCTACTGGCGAAACTTTCCGGCGCGAACAATTACCGTCTCGCGCTGGTAACCAGCCCGGCAGGTTACGGAAAAACCACACTCATTTCACAGTGGGCAGCAGGGAAAAGCGATCTGGGATGGTTTTCTCTCGATGAGGGGGATAACCAGCAGGAACGTTTTGCCAGCTATCTGATTGCCGCAATCCAGCAGGCAACGGACGGTCATTGTGCCGCCAGCGAAACCATGGTGCAGAAGCGACAATACGCCAGCCTCACCTCGCTGTTTGCACAGCTGTTTATCGAGCTTAACACCTGGCAGCGTCCGCTGCTGCTGGTGATTGATGACTACCATCTCATCACGAACCCGGTCATCCACGACGCCATGCGCTTCTTCCTGCGACATCAGCCGGAAAACATGACGCTGGTCGTCCTGTCGCGCAACCTGCCACAGCTTGGCATCGCTAATTTACGGGTGCGCGATGAGCTGCTGGAAATCGGCAGCCAGCAGCTGGCGTTTAACCATCAGGAAGCGAAGCAGTTTTTTGACTGTCGCCTGACTTCCCCGATTGAAGCCACTGAAAGCAGCAGGATATGCGACGACGTCGCGGGCTGGGCCACCGCGCTTCAGCTGATTGCGCTCTCCGCGCGGCAAAACACCAGCGCTGCGCATCACTCCGCACGTCGCCTCTCGGGCATCAACGCCAGCCATCTCTCCGATTATCTGGTGGATGAAGTGCTGGATAACGTTGATCTTCCCACCCGCCATTTCCTGCTGAAAAGCTCGCTGCTGCGTTCAATGAACGATGCGCTGATCGTTCGGGTTACCAACGAAGAGAACGGCCAGATGCGGCTCGAAGAGATCGAACGCCAGGGTCTGTTCCTGCAACGCATGGACAACACCGGCGAATGGTTCAGCTTCCACCCGCTGTTCGGTAGCTTCCTGCGCCAGCGCTGTCAGTGGGAGCTGGCGACTGAACTACCGGATATCCATCGCGCCGCCGCGGAAAGCTGGATGGCGCAGGGCTTCCCGAGCGAAGCCATTCATCACGCGCTGTCGGCGGGTGACGCCAGCATGCTGCGCGATATCCTGCTTAATCATGCCTGGGGCCTGTTCCACCATAGCGAGCTGACGCTGCTTGAAGAGTCGCTGGCGGCCCTGCCGTGGGACAGCCTGCTGGAAAACCCACGGCTGGTGCTGTTGCAGGCCTGGCTGATGCAAAGTCAGCACCGCTACAGCGAGGTAAATACCCTGCTCGCTCGCGTGGAAGAAGAAGTCAGCGGCGAGATGGATGCTACCCTGCACGGCGATTTCAATGCCCTGCGCGCACAGGTGGCCATTAACGACGGCGATGCTGAAGAAGCTGAACGTCTTGCCATGGTCGCTCTCGATGAACTGCCGCTCGCCAGCTTCTACAGCCGTATTGTCGCGACCTCCGTTCACGGCGAAGTCCTGCACTGCCAGGGCAAGCTCAGCAAATCTCTGGCGGTCATGCAGCAAACCGAGCAGATGGCGCGCCGCCATGAAGTATGGCATTACGCGCTCTGGAGTCTGATTCAACAAAGCGAAATCCTGTTCGCGCAGGGCTTCCTGCAGGCCGCCTGGGAAACTCAGGAAAAAGCGTTCCAGCTCATTCGCGAGCAGCATCTCGAACAGCTGCCAATGCACGAATTCCTGCTGCGCATCCGCGCACAGCTACTCTGGGCCTGGGCTCGTCTTGATGAAGCGGAGCTGAGTGCGCGCCATGGTATGGACGTGCTCGCCACCTATCAGCCACAGCAGCAGCTGCAGTGCCTGGCGCTGCTGGTACAAAGCTCACTGGCGCGTGGCGATCTTGATAACGCCCGCAACCACCTGAATAGACTGGAAAACCTGCTCGGCAACGGCCAGTACCACAGCGACTGGGTGTCCAACGCCGATAAGGTACGGGTGATTTACTGGCAGATGATTGGCGATAAGAAATCCGCCGCCAACTGGCTGCGCCAGACGCCAAAACCCGCCTTCGCCAACAACCACTTCCTGCAAAGCCAGTGGCGCAACATTGCCCGTGCACAGATCCTGCTCGGCGAATTTGAGTCGGCGGAAATGGTGCTGGAAGAACTGAATGAGAACGCCCGCTCGCTGCGGCTGATGAGCGATCTCAACCGCAACCTGCTGCTGCTTAACCAGCTCTACTGGCAGGCAGACAGGAAGAATGACGCCCAGCTCGCACTGATAGAGGCGCTAACGCTTTCCAACCGCACCGGGTTTATCAGCCACTTTGTGATTGAAGGCGAGGCGATGGCACAGCAGCTGCGTCAGCTGCTGCAGCTCAACACGTTACCGGAGCTGGAGCAGCATCGCGCCCAGCGCATTCTGCGTGAGATCAACCAGCATCACCGGCATAAGTTTGCGCATTTTGACGAAAACTTCGTCGAACGGCTGTTAACGCATCCGGAAGTGCCGGAGCTGATTCGCACCAGCCCGCTGACTCAGCGCGAGTGGCAGGTCCTGGGGCTAATTTATTCCGGCTACAGCAACGATCAGATTGCAGGCGAGCTGGACGTGGCCGCCACAACCATTAAGACGCATATCCGTAACCTGTATCAGAAACTCGGCGTGGCCCACCGTCAGGATGCCGTACAGCATGCCCAACAGCTGCTGAAAATGATGGGATATGGGGTTTAATTCTTAAGGCATTGCCCGGCGGCGCTGCGCTTGCCGGGCCTGCTCACGCCAGGTCGGGTAAGGCGTAGCCGCCACCCGACATTCTGTTAATCAGCACAGCTCCAGCTGAATATTATTCTCTGCAATCACCTGCATCACGCCCGCAGGCGGCATCACGTCGGTGTACACCGCGTCAACCATGCTAATGCTGCCCATGTTCACCATCGCGTTCCGGCCAAACTTGGAGTGATCCACCACCAGCATCACGTGGCGCGAGTTTTCAATGATCGCCCGTTTGGTGCGCACTTCGTGATAGTCAAACTCCAGCAGCGAGCCGTCGCTGTCGATCCCGCTGATGCCGAGAATGCCGTAGTCCAGGCGGAACTGGGAGATAAAATCGAGGGTAGCTTCGCCGATAATGCCGCCATCGCGGCTGCGCAGCTCGCCGCCTGCCAGAATCACGCGGAAATCCTCTTTCGCCATTAGCGTATTGGCGACATTGAGATTATTGGTGACGATACGCAGATCCGAATGCTCCAGCAGCGCGTGCGCCACCGCTTCCGGCGTGGTGCCAATATCAATAAACAGCGCGGCACCGTTGGGGATCTGGCTTGCCACTTTGCGGGCAATTCGCTCTTTCTCCGCCGCCTGCGTCGTTCGCCTGTCCTGCCACGAGGTGTTGACCGCGCTCGATGGCAGCGCCGCGCCGCCGTGATGGCGCAGGATCATCTTCTGTTCGGCGAGGTCGTTGAGATCGCGGCGAATGGTTTGCGGGCTGACGGAAAACTGCTCCACCAGCTCTTCCGTGCTGACATAACCCTGTTTTTTTACCAGTTCAATAATCGCGTCATGACGTTGTGTTTGTTTCATGCAAGATCCCTGGAATCCGTTAAATCAATAGCTATGTTCGTTTTCGCACATTCTGCGTGTCGGCGAACGCCATCACCAGCCCGACGGCCAGGCCCGCGACGTGAGCGCCATTGGCAATCGACATCCCGAAAAGATCCAGCCAGCCGACCACCAGCCACAGCAGCGAGAAAATAATCAGACCGCGCTGGAGGTAAATGCCGCTTTGCGGATCGCGCTCACCTCGTAGCCATGCATAGCCCATCAGGGCGTATACCACGCCCGACAAACCGCCGAACCACGGGCCGCTGAACTTGTGTTGTACATACCCGCTCAGCAGCGCACTGATGACCGTAATCACCAACAGTTTGCCGCTGCCAACCCGCTTTTCCACCATCCCGCCGAGATACCACCACCATAGCAGGTTGAAGAGAATATGCATCAGCGAGAAGTGCATGAAGGCATGGGTGAAATAGCGCCAGAATTCAAACTGCTGAGATGCATCGTACGGCCAGGCCAGCCACAGCATGACCGCCTGATCGCCCGCCACGTTCATCACAATAAACACCAGAATGCAGGCGCAGAGAATGAGCCAGGTCAACGGCCCGGCATTGTTTTTCAGCGTTGCCAGAAAAGGATAGCGCTGGTAGTGCAGGCCGCTATTGGTGTGGCCTGACTGCCAGCTCGCAGCCAGATAGCGAGGATCGGCCGGGTTCTCCAGAAAGCGGGCCAGCTCAGCCTCGACCCGCGTAGCCTGACTTTCGTCGGCAAGCCAGACGTCCGTTTGGGTATGTTGCTGAATCGTCAGGATAATGCCCTGCGTTGCCATGTAGTCAACAAACGCCTGGGCGACGCGCGGGTTGGTAAAAGAGGTAATCATCAGCATACGGGACGTCGCTTATTCCACACAAAAGGGGACAGTATACCTGCTCAGCTCCCGTGCGCCACTTCGGCCGGGAAATGGCGATGCCAGGCGTCAAAACCGCCGTCCACGCTGTAAACCCGATCGTAACCCTGCGTCAGCAGATACTGCGCCGCGCCTTTGCTGCTGTTGCCGTGATAGCACATCACCATCACCGGGGTGTCGAAATCAACGTCCTGCATAAATGCGTTGAGCGTATCGTTAGTCAGATGAAACGCATCCGGCGTGTGGCCCATTGCGTAGCTCTGCGGATCGCGAATATCCACCATTACCGCCTGCCCCTGATGCAGCTTCTGGTGCGCTTCTTCTACGTTGATACATTCAAATTGATCCATGGTGCTCTCTTTCTTTTGTCATTGTGCGGTGTGTTTCCCTCTCCCTTTGGAAGAGGGCCAGGGAGAGGGAAACATTTTACTCCGTAGTGTACGTCGCCGAGGCAGGGAAACGCTAATTTGTTACACGCATCACCCTGAAATGTTTTTTTGATGTTACCAAGTGCGCGTTTGTTTGCTATATTGAGCGATAACGAACATTTATGAACTTTAACGAAAGTGCACGAGGGCGCAGCATGGAAACCAAAGATCTGATTGTGATAGGCGGTGGCATCAACGGTGCCGGTATCGCGGCAGACGCCGCAGGGCGTGGTTTATCCGTGCTGATGCTGGAGGCGCAGGATTTAGCCTGTGCCACCTCCAGCGCCAGCTCTAAGCTCATCCACGGCGGGCTGCGCTACCTGGAGCACTACGAATTCCGCCTGGTGAGCGAAGCGCTGGCCGAGCGTGAAGTGCTGCTGAAGATGGCGCCACATATCGCTTTCCCGATGCGCTTTCGTTTGCCGCACCGTCCGCATCTGCGCCCGGCGTGGATGATTCGTATCGGCCTCTTTATGTACGATCACCTCGGCAAACGCACCAGCCTGCCGGGATCAGCCGGGCTGCGTTTTGGCGCCGATTCAGTATTGAAGCCGGAAATCGTGCGCGGTTTCGAATATTCCGACTGTTGGGTAGACGATGCCCGCCTGGTACTTGCTAACGCGCAAATGGTGGTGAAAAAAGGCGGTGAAGTATTAACCCGCACTCGCGCCACTTCCGCGCGCCGTGAAAACGGCCTGTGGATTGTCGAGGCAGAAGACATTGATACCGGCGAGAAATTCAGCTGGCAGGCGCGCGGCCTGGTGAATGCCACCGGCCCGTGGGTGAAACAGTTCTTCGACGACGGGATGCATCTGCCATCACCATACGGCATTCGCCTGATCAAAGGCAGCCACATCGTGGTCCCGCGCGTGCACACCCAGAAACAGGCCTACATCCTGCAAAACGAAGATAAACGCATCGTGTTTGTGATTCCGTGGATGGATGAGTTCTCGATTATCGGCACCACCGACGTCGAATACAAAGGCGATCCGAAGCATGTCGAAATCGACGAAAGCGAAATTAACTACCTGCTGAAGGTACATAACGCCCACTTTAAAAAGCAGCTTGGACGCGATGACATTGTCTGGACATACTCCGGCGTGCGTCCGCTGTGCGATGACGAGTCTGATTCCCCGCAGGCTATTACCCGCGACTACACGCTGGATATCCACGACGTAAACGGTCAGGCGCCGCTGCTGTCGGTGTTTGGCGGCAAGCTCACGACTTACCGTAAGCTCGCCGAGCACGCGCTGGAAAAACTGACGCCGTATTACAAAGGCATCGGCCCGGCGTGGACGAAAGGTTCGGTATTGCCAGGCGGCGAGATTGAAGGTGACCGCGACGATTACGCGGCGAAGCTCCGCCGTCGCTATCCGTTTATCAGCGAAGGCATGGCGCGCCACTTTGCCCGCACTTACGGCAGCAACAGCGAATGGATTCTGGGTGAGGCGAAAGAGATTACCGATTTAGGCGAGCATTTCGGACATGAGTTTTACGAAGCCGAGCTGCGCTATCTGGTAGAACATGAATGGGTGCGTCGCCTCGACGATGCTATCTGGCGTCGCACAAAACAGGGCATGTGGCTGAATGCCGAAGAGCAATCCCGCGTTGCGCAATGGCTGGTACAGCACGCGGGAAAGCGTGATCTGTCGTTAGCGTCGTAGTCGACGAAATGCCCGGCGGCGCTAATGCTTGCCGGGCCTACAAACCCACATAATCAAAGCATTGTGCGAATCCCGTAGGCCCGGTAAGGCGAAGCCGCCACCGGGCATTTTTTACAACCTCACCGGGTCAATATGCCAGATGTGATCCGCATACTCCTGAATGGTGCGGTCCGACGAGAAGTAGCCCATGTTGGCTATATTGCGCATCGCTTTGGTGGTCCACTCTTCCGGGTTGCGGTACAGCTCATCAACGTTGTCCTGACAGTCCACGTAGCTGCGGTAATCCGCCAGCACCTGATAGTGATCGCCAAAGTTAATCAGCGAATCCACCAGGTCACGGTAGCGGCCCGGCTCTTCAGGGCTGAACAGGCCAGTCGCGATTTGCGTCAGCACCTGATGCAGCTCTTCATCCTTATCATAGTAATCCCGCGGCTTGTAGCCCTGAGCGCGCAGCGCTTCAACCTCTTCCGCCGTGTTACCGAAGATAAAGATATTCTCCGCACCGACGTGTTCCAGCATCTCGACGTTCGCGCCGTCCAGCGTGCCGATGGTCAGCGCGCCGTTGAGGGCAAACTTCATGTTACTGGTGCCAGAGGCCTCCGTTCCCGCCAGTGAAATCTGCTCGGAGAGATCCGCCGCCGGAATGATCACCTGCGCCAGACTCACGCTGTAGTTCGGGATAAACACCACCTTCAGCTTGTCGCCAATCTGCGGGTCGTTATTGATGACCTTCGCCACATCGTTGATGAGATGAATAATGTGCTTCGCCATGTAGTACGCCGATGCGGCTTTCCCGGCGAAGATGTTTACGCGTGGCACCCAGTCGGCGTTCGGATCGGCCTTGATGCGGTTGTAGCGGGTGATCACATGCAGCACGTTCATCAGCTGACGCTTGTACTCGTGGATACGTTTAATCTGCACGTCAAACAATGACTTCGGACTCACCACCACGTTGAGCTGCTGGGCAATGTACTCCGCCAGCCGCTTTTTGTTCTCAAGCTTGGCGTGATGGACAGCCTGATTCACCAGCGGGTAATCAAGATGCTGCTCCAGTTCGCTGAGCTGGCTCAAATCGGTGCGCCAGGTTCGACCAATATTTTCATCCAGCACGTCAGAAAGCGACGGGTTGGCCAGCGCCAGCCAGCGGCGCGGCGTCACGCCGTTGGTCACGTTGGTGAAACGCATCGGGAATATCTTCGCAAAGTCCGCAAACAGCGACTGCACCATCAGGTTCGAGTGCAGCTCCGACACGCCGTTGACCTTGTGGCTAATCACCACCGCCAGCCACGCCATGCGCACCCGACGGCCGTTGGATTCGTCAATGATCGACGTGCGGCTCAGCAGGCCGGTGTCATTCGGATACTGCTCCTGAAGCGTCTTCAGGAAGTAATCGTTGATCTCAAAGATGATTTGCAGATGGCGCGGCAGAATTTTGCCGAGCATATCCACCGGCCAGGTTTCCAGCGCTTCACTCATCAGCGTGTGGTTGGTGTAGGAGAAGACCTGGCAGGTCACCTCGAACGCCTCATCCCAGCTGAACTTGTGTTCGTCGATCAGCAAACGCATCAGCTCAGGAATCGACAGCACCGGGTGCGTATCGTTGAGGTGAATGGCGATTTTAGCCGCCAGGTTGCTGTAGGTTTTATGCTGCTGGTAGTGACGACTGAGAATATCCTGCACGGTCGCTGAAACCAGGAAATACTCCTGGCGCAGGCGCAGCTCGCGCCCGGAATAGGTCGAGTCGTCCGGGTACAGGACGCGGGAAACGTTCTCGGAGTGGTTTTTATCCTCCACCGCCGCGAAGTAGTCGCCCTGGTTGAACTTCCCAAGGTTGATTTCGCTGCTGGCCTGCGCATTCCACAGACGCAGCGTGTTGGTGGCGTCGGTGTCATAGCCTGGAATAATTTGATCGTAAGCCACCGCCAGGATCTCTTCGGTTTCCACCCAGCGGGATTTCTTGCCTTCCTGCTGAATGCGTCCGCCGAAGCGAACCGCATAGCGGGTGTTGTGACGCTTAAACTCCCACGGGTTACCGTACTCCAGCCAGTAGTCCGGCGACTCCTTCTGCCGCCCGTCGACGATGTTCTGCTTGAACATGCCGTAGTCGTAGCGGATGCCGTAGCCGCGCCCCGGCAGGCCGAGCGTAGCCAGTGAGTCAAGGAAGCAGGCCGCCAGACGCCCCAGGCCACCGTTGCCAAGGCCAGGGTCATTCTCTTCGTCAATCAGCTCTTCAAGCTCAAGCCCCATCCCTTCCAGCGCGTTTTTGACATCCTCATAAATACCGAGAGATAACAGCGCATTGGAAAGGGTGCGGCCAATCAAAAACTCCATCGACAGGTAATAAACCTGACGGCCTTCCTGCGACAGCTGGGCGCGGTTAGAGCGCAGCCAGCGCTCCACCAGACGGTCACGCACCGCAAACAGCGTGGCGTTCAGCCATTCATGCTTGTTGGCAATGGCCGGATCTTTCCCGATGGTAAACATCAGCTTATAGGCAATCGAGTGTTTCAGTGCCTCAACGCTGAGTGTCGGCGATGCATAGGTAAACGGTGCATTCATAGAAATGGTTCCTGTGATTACATCAAGCGTTGATAAAGCTCGCGGTAGGACGTCGCCGCGACTTGCCAGCTAAAATCCATGCTCATCGCCTGGCGCTGAACGTAGCGCCAGAGCGAGGGGCGAGACCACAACACGAAAGCACGCCGGATAGCTCTCAGCAGCGACCAGGCATTACTGTCTTCAAACACAAAACCGCTGGCGACGCCGTCAGCCAGGTTTTCCAGCGAGCTATCGGAAACGGTGTCCGCCAGCCCCCCGGTGCGGCGCACCAGCGGCAGCGTGCCATATTTCAAGCCATACAGCTGCGTTAAGCCGCACGGCTCAAAGCGCGATGGCACCAGAATCACATCCGCGCCGCCCATGATGCGGTGCGAGAAGGCTTCGTGATAGCCAATCTGCACCCCAACCTGCCCGGGATGCTCGGCTGCGGCGGCAAGGAACCCTTCCTGCAACACCGGATCGCCTGCACCCAGCAGGGCCAGCTGACCGCCCTGTTCGAGCAGCCCCGGCAGCGCCTCAAGCACTAAATCCAGGCCCTTCTGATGGGTCAGTCGACTCACCACCGCAAACAGCGGCACTTTGTCATTGACCTTCAGCCCCATCGCAATCTGCAGCTGGCGCTTGTTCTCCGCCTTCTCTTCCAGCTTCTCGCGGTCATAGCGCGTCGCCAGCAGCAGGTCGTTTTCCGGGCTCCAGATCTGCGCATCCACGCCGTTCAGAATGCCGGAGAGTCGTCCTTCCTGATGGCGCTGGCGCAGTAAGCCCTCCATGCCATAGGCGAACTGCGGCTCGGTGATTTCACGCGCGTAGGTCGGGCTTACCGCCGTAATGTGATCGGCGTAATAGAGTCCGGCCTTCAGGAACGAAATCTGCCCGTTAAACTCAAGCCCGTGCATGTTGTAGAACGACCATGGCAGGTCAATCTCATTCATGTGGTGGGCGTAAAACAAGCCCTGATAGGCCAGGTTATGTACCGTAAAGACCGACTTTGCCGGGTGTCCACGCGCCGCAAGATACGCGGGGGCAAGCCCCGCGTGCCAGTCGTGGGCATGCACAATTTCCGGGCGCCAGAAGGGATCCAGCCCAACGGCCATTTCCGCGCCCACCCAGCCAAGCAGCGCAAAGCGCTTGACGTTGTCGGTGTAGGCGAACTGGTTCGTGTCGTGATACGGGCTCCCTGGGCGGTCATAAAGGTGGGGGGCATCAATCAGATAGATGCCCACCCCGTTGTAGCGACCGAACAGCAGCGTAATGGGGCCGGCGAAGGTGTCACGACGGGTCACGACCTGCGCATCCGTCACGCCGCGGCGAAGATCCGGAAACGCGGGCAGCAAGACGCGCGTATCCACCCCATCGGCAATTTGCGCCGCCGGTAACGCACCAATCACATCTGCCAGACCGCCGGTTTTCAACAGCGGGAACATCTCTGAACATACATGTAAGACCTGCATTATCGCTCCTGTCAGCCCTGCAGTTTGCGCAGCATTTCACGCGTGACCAGCACAATACCTTCCTCAGAGCGGTAGAAACGACGCGCGTCCTCTTCCGCATTCTCCCCAATAACCATGCCTTCCGGAATCACGCAGGCACGGTCGATAACGCAGCGACGCAGGCGACACGAACGTCCAACCCAGACGTCCGGCAATAACACTGCCGAATCAATGTTACAGAACGAGTTAATCCGCACGCGCGGGAACAGCACCGACTGCACCACCACGGAGCCGGAGATGATGCATCCGCCGGAGACCAGCGAGTTCAGGGTCATCCCGTGACTGCCCGAACGGTCCTGCACAAACTTCGCAGGCGGCAGCGATTCCATGTGGGTGCGAATCGGCCAGTTCTGGTCATACATGTCCAGCTCAGGCGTAACGGAGGCCAGATCAAGATTCGCCTTCCAGTACGCTTCCAGCGTCCCCACGTCGCGCCAGTAAGGTTCGGCCTCAGGATCGGACTGAACGCAGGACAACGGGAACGGATGTGCATAGGCCATGCCAGCTTTCACGATTTTCGGGATGATATCCTTGCCGAAGTCGTGGCTGGAGTTCGCCTCGGCGTCATCTTCAGCCAGCAGCTCATAAAGGTAATCCGCATCAAAGATATAGATGCCCATGCTGGCGAGGGATTTGGTGTCATCGCCCGGCATGGTCGGCGGTTTCGCCGGTTTTTCGACGAAATCGACAATCTTTTCTTCGTTATCCACCGCCATCACGCCAAAGGCCTTTGCCTCCTCAACGGGCACCGGCATGCAGGCCACGGTGCAACGTGCGCCTTTTTCGACGTGATCGATAAGCATGCGCGAGTAGTCCTGCTTGTAGATGTGGTCACCGGCGAGGATCACGATGTATTCGGCCTTGTAGCGGCGAATAACGTCGAGGTTTTGCGTGACCGCATCGGCGGTGCCGCGATACCAGTTTTCGCCGCTGACGCGCTGCTGCGCGGGCAGTAGATCGACAAACTCGTTCATCTCTTCACTGAAGAACGACCAACCGCGCTGAATATGCTGCACCAGCGTATGGGACTGATACTGCGTGATGACGCCAATACGGCGGATACCGGAGTTAATGCAGTTAGAGAGGGCGAAATCGATAATGCGGAATTTGCCACCAAAGTGCACCGCCGGTTTTGCGCGGGTGGTGGTCAGGTCTTTCAGTCGTGTTCCGCGACCACCAGCGAGGATCAGCGCCACCGATTTGATCGGTAACTGGCGCGCTAACATCAGAGGATCGTTCTTTTCAAGCCTAACCATGATTAACTCCTTTTCTCGCTCGTTACACGTCCGAGCGGACCTTTTCGAATACGCACACTCCGTGCGCGGGCCCATGCCAGACAGCCAGGATGACCGGATTATCCTCTCCGGCGAATGGAGGAATGGCGCGCCACTCCCCTTCAGGTAATGCCATATCTGCGACGTCCTGCGAGCCGTTTAAGGTGATAAGCCAGGTGCCTGAAAGCAGAATTTGCATTCGGGGACTGCCCTGCTGCCACGCTTCAAAGCTCAGAGGCTGCGCGTTCTCGTTCAGCCAGCAAACGCGACCGTCACCCTCCTGCCACCAGCAGTCTTCGGTCAAAGCCGGGATCTGCTGGCGCAGGCGAATAAGTGCTGCGGTAAATGCCGTCAGGCCAGCATTGGCCTTTTCCCAGTCGAGCCAGGTGAGGGCGTTGTCCTGACAATAAGCATTGTTGTTACCATGCTGGCTATGACCGTGTTCATCCCCGGCCAGCAACATCGGCGTCCCCTGCGACAAAAGCAGCGTGGTCAGCAGGGCATGGACGCTGGCGCGTCGCCGCTCAATCACATCGAGACTGCCGTCTAACCCTTCTATACCATGGTTGAAACTGTGGTTATTGTTAGTGCCGTCGCGGTTTTCTTCACCGTTGGCCTCATTGTGTTTCTGATTGAAACTGACGCAGTCCTGCAGGGTAAAACCATCGTGCGCCGTCACCAGATTTACCGACGCCGACGGCAGGCGTCCGTTGTAGTGGTACACGTCGCTGGAGCCCGCAAAACGACGGGCAAATTCACCAAGCGACAGGCTTTGCTGGAGCCAGAAGCGGCGCGTGGCATCGCGAAAGTGATCGTTCCATTCGGCAAACAGCGGCGGGAAGTTGCCGACCTGGTAGCCACCGTCACCAATATCCCAGGGTTCCGCAATCAGCTTTACCGCGCTGAGGTGAGGATCGTTTTTAATTGCCTCAAACAGCGGCGCGTCCTGACGAAACTCCGGCGTGCGCCCCATTACCGAGGCCAAATCAAAGCGGAAACCGTCCACGTGGCACTCATCAACCCAGAAACGCAGGCACTGACGGGCGTATTCCACCGAACCTGGCGTGCTGAGATTCAGAGTGTTACCGCAGCCGGTCCAGTTGTGGTAATCGCCGTCGTCCCTTATCCAATAATAGCTACGGTTGTCGATTCCGCGCAGGGAGAAGGTCGGGCCGTCGAGGTCAATTTCCGCGCTGTGGTTCAGCACGATGTCGAGAATCACCTCAATGCCCGCCGCATGCAGCGCCTTCACCGCATCACGAAACTCCTTGAGCGCCGTTTTCGGCGACGTGGCATAACGCGGCTCGACGGCAAACATTGCCAGCGGGTTGTAGCCCCAGTAGTTCGTAAGCCCCAGCCTTTGCAGGCGCGGCTCGCTGGCAAACTGCGCAACGGGCAGCAGCTCCAGCGCCGTAATACCCAGCTTTTGGAAGTAAGAGATCATCAACGGATGCGCCAGGGCTCCGTAGGTTCCAACCAGGTCTTTCGGAATACCGGGGTGCAGATACGTCAGCCCCTTGACGTGCGCTTCGTAGATGATCGTCTTGCTCCACGGCGTGCGCGGCGGCTCGTCGTCTTCCCAGTCATAGTGCAGATCCACCACCACCGAGCGCGGTGCAACGGCGGCGCTGTCGCGATCGTCGGGGCTGTCGTGGCCGCTGTGCAGAATGGGATCGTCAACTTCCTCGCCATCAACGCGGTGAGCGCAGGGATCTAGCAGCAGCTTCGCCGGGTTGTAGCGATGCCCCTGATGCGGATCCCACGGCCCGTGCACGCGATAACCATAGCGCAGTCCCGGACGTGCCTCTGGCAGATAGCCGTGCCACACGTCACCGGTACGTGCTGGCAAATCTGTACGGCTCTCGTTTCCCTGCTTGTCAAACACACAGAGTTCAACCCGCTCCGCATGGGCGGAGAAAAGGGTGAAGTTCACGCCTTTACCGTCATAGCTTGCGCCGAGCGGCGCGGGTTTCCCTGCCGTGAGTTTACTCATTCCCCCTCCCGAACCAGCCAGATGGTCGACAGCGGCGGCAGCGTGATGGAGAGCGAATTCGGACGTCCGTGGCTCTCGATGGCATCGCTATGAACCGCCCCACCGTTCCCGGCATTGCTGCCGTGATAGTGCATGGAGTCGGTATTGAGGATTTCGCGCCAGCGGCCCGCCTGATTGATGCCAAAGCGATAATGCTCGCGCGGCACCGGCGTGAAGTTGCTGGCGACGATAATTTCGTTGCCCTGGCGATCGCGGCGCACAAAGATAAACACCGAGCGCTCGCGATCGTCGACTACCAGCCATTCGAAGCCGTAAGGATCGTAATCCAGCTCATGCATCGCTTTGTGATGGCGATAGGTCAGGTTCAGATCGCGCACCAGGCGCTGCACGCCGTGGTGCCAGTTATCGCCGCCGCTCAGCAGGTGCCAGTCGAGGCTGGTGTCGTGGTTCCACTCACGGCCCTGGGCAAATTCGTTGCCCATAAACAGCAGCTTTTTGCCAGGGAAGGCGTACAGCCAGCCGTAGTAGGCGCGCAGGTTGGCAAACTTCTGCCAGGCGTCGCCGGGCATCCTGTCGAGGAGGGATTTTTTGCCGTGCACCACTTCGTCGTGCGACAACGGCAGCACGAAGTTTTCGGTGCCGTTGTAAAGCATGCCGAAGGTCAGCTTGTCATGATGGTACTGGCGATAAACCGGATCGAGCTTGAAATAGTCGAGGGTGTCGTGCATCCAGCCCAGATTCCACTTGTACCAGAACCCGAGCCCCCCCATCTCCGGCGGCCTTGAAACGCCGGGGAAATCGGTCGACTCTTCCGCCATGCTGACCGCGCCCGGCACCTGCTCGCCGAGAATGCGGTTGGTGCTGCGCAGGAACTCTATCGCTTCCAGGTTTTCGCGCCCGCCGTGCTCGTTCGGCACCCACTCACCCGCTTTGCGGCTGTAGTCGCGGTAGATCATCGATGCCACCGCATCCACGCGCAGGGCGTCAATGCCGAAGCGCTCAATCCAGTACAGCGCGTTGCCGACCAGATAGTTCTGTACTTCACGGCGACCATAGTTGTAAATCAGGGTATTCCAGTCCTGATGGTAGCCTTCACGCGGATCGCTGTGCTCGTAGAGCTCCGTGCCGTCAAACTTCGCCAAAGCAAAGTCATCTGACGGGAAGTGGCCCGGCACCCAGTCGAGGATGACGTTCAGCCCGGCGTTGTGCACAGCGTTAATGAAATAGCGGAAATCTTCGCGGGTGCCGAAGCGGCGCGTCGGCGCGTAAAGCCCCGTCGGCTGATAGCCCCAGCTGCCGTCGAACGGATGCTCATTAATGGGCAGCAGCTCAAGGTGGGTGAAGCCCATCCATTTGGCGTACGGCACCAGCTGGTCTGCCAGCTCGCGATAGCTCAGCCAGAAGTTGTTGTCGGTGTGGCGGCGCCAGGAGCCAAGATGCACTTCGTAAATCGCAATGGGCGCATCGAAATTATTCGCCTGCTTACGCGACTCCGGCTGCTCGATTTTTTCCGGCAGTCCGCAAATCAGCGACGCCGTATCAGGGCGCATCTGCGCTTCAAAGGCGTACGGGTCTGCCTTGATCCGCAGCTTGCCGTGGGCATCGATCATTTCGAATTTATAGAGCTGACCGTTGTGCGCACCGGGAACAAAAAGCTCCCAGATGCCCGATTCCGCCCGCAGGCGCATCGGATGGCGGCGGCCGTCCCAGTAGTTGAACTGCCCGACCACCGACACGCGGCGGGCGTTTGGTGCCCAGACGGAAAAGCGCGTTCCCGTTACGCCATCCATCGTATCGGCGTGTGCTCCCAGCGTTTCATAGGGGCGCAGGTGCGTACCTTCCGACAGCAGCCAGGCGTCCATCTCCTGCAGCAGCGGGCCAAAACGGTAAGGATCGTCAATCAGATTTTGCTGCCCATGCCAGAGTACGGCCAGCTGGTAGCGGAAAGGATTTTTACGCCGCGGCATGACGCCACAGAAGAAACCGCGCGAGTCGAGGCAGTCGAGCTGGCCGACTTTACGCCCGGTTTTCGGTTCAATGACCCACACTTCGGTCGCGTCAGGTAACAGTGCGCGGACTTCCAGCCCCGCCTCGGTGCAGTGCATGCCAAGCACGGAAAAGGGATCCGCAAAATGGCCGGCAATCAGAGCATTAACCACGTCTCTGTCGATACGTTCGGACATGCTATTCATCCTGTTATAAGTGTCGCTGTTTTGTTTCTCTGTAGCGACTTTTTTGACCTGAACGGCGCGGTAAAAACCCGCTTCCTTTTCGCGCCATCCCACCTTCGGGGCAAACCTCTCCCTTAAAGCATAGCCAAGGCTTTATCTGACTCCTGGTAAAAATTGATCCATACGCAATGACTCCTTGTTCTACGTATAAAGTGACAGACGTAAAAAAGGGGTGACTCAGCACCCCTTCTTTCATTTTGTTACGCTAATTGTCGCAGCATGCGACGTAGCGGCTCGGCGGCGCCCCAGAGGAGCTGATCGCCGACGGTGAAGGCCGAGAGGTACTCCGGCCCCATATTCAGCTTACGCAAACGCCCGACCGGCGTGGTCAACGTGCCGGTGACCGCCGCAGGCGTCAGCTCGCGCATGGTGATTTCGCGATCGTTTGGCACCACTTTGGCCCACGGGTTGTGCGCGGCCAGCATCTCTTCGATGGTCTGGACCGACACGTCCTTTTTCAGCTTCAGGGTGAACGCCTGGCTGTGGCAGCGCAGCGCGCCGATGCGCACGCACAGACCGTCAACCGGGATGACGTCACGAGTTGCGAGAATTTTGTTGGTTTCCGCCTGGCCCTTCCACTCTTCGCGGCTCTGGCCGTTGTCGAGCTGTTTGTCGATCCACGGAATCAGGCTACCGGCCAGCGGTACGCCAAAGTTATCGACCGGCAGATCGCCGCTGCGGGTCAGTTGGGTGACCTTGCGTTCGATGTCGAGAATGGCCGAAGCCGGGTTCGCCAGCTCGTCCGCAACGTAGTTATACAGGCCGCCCATCTGGCTCAGCAGTTCACGCATATGGCGTGCGCCGCCGCCGGAGGCCGCCTGATAGGTTGCCACAGACGCCCACTCAACCAGATCGTTAGCGAACAGGCCGCCCAGCGACATCAGCATCAGGCTGACGGTGCAGTTGCCGCCGA
>NZ_DALZVG010000032.1:0-42909 GCF_032012665.1 Scandinavium sp. | reverse complement strand
TATCTCATTCGATCGCTTGCCAGATTGTAAACATCACTTCTTTCGCGTTTACCTACGGCAACAACAGCGATAATTAATTGATCGTCTATAACCTGATAGACCAGGCGAAAACCAGACGCACGTAATTTTATCTTGTAGCAGTCCTTTATTCCACGCAGCTTTGCAGAGGGAATATGAGGATTTTCACTGCACTTCTTTAACTTTTTAGCAAACTGTTGCTGAATGACTTTATCCAGTTTTTGCCACTCTTTCAGCGCATCTTCCCTGAATTTGACCGTATAAGTCATAGATATCTATCCAGATCTACATCGAGTAGTGGCTGGTTGTTGCGTTCGGCTACCAGTTTCACCAGTTCCTGATCATCCAGCGCATCGAGCATCTTCTCGTACAGTTCTGCGGGAACACAGTAGAAGGCTGGCTGGTTGCGATTAAGAATAGCGACGGGGTAACCATCACCGGCACTGACTGTAGCCATGGGATTTTTCTTCAATTCGCTAACACTGGCGCTTGTGTCTGTCAGAATGATGTTTGGCATACGGTACCTTTAAAGACTATTTAACAGGTCTTAATAGTGCCTCAGAAAAGACCTGTTAACAAGGCTCTTTGTCATTTTTTGTGCAGATGGTCAGAGCAACCTTTTCGTTTTGGCTGGTGCGGATTTTACGTAACAAGGAACGCTTGCAAGCAATTCTACAGCCATACCAGCGCACTGAGCTGAGCTACGCTGAGCACTCCTCCTCGTTGAGATCGAAATCAAAACAATATGATTTTTTTCTTGCAACATGATTCTTTTTGTTCAAAATGACAAAAAATATCATGAGGTGATAAATGGAAAATATTGAGCAGTTACGGAAAGTCGCCACACGTGCAGGTAAACTTCTGACATCTCTGAGCGAAAGTATCCGCCAGCAAAAAGAAGAATTGAAGCTTACCGAGTTCTATCAGGAATACAGCAAAGCCGCCCTGTATAAGCTGCCTAAGCTCAGCAAAGGCAGTGTGGAGTATGCTGTGGCCGAAATGGAGGCCGGTGGCTACATTTTCAAAAAGAAACCTTCCGGCAATACGATGAAGTACGCAATGACGATTCAAAATGTCATCGATCTGTATTTCCATCGAAAAGTACCTAAGTACAGGGATCGCTTCGATAAAGCCTTCACGATTTTTGTATGTAATCTTAAAGGTGGTGGTTCCAAGACAGTTTCTACCGCTTCATTATCACATGCTTTCCGGGCTCATCCTCAGCTTCTGTTCGAGGACCTGCGTATTCTGGCCATCGATTTCGATCCGCAGGCATCTCTGACCATGTTCCTGAGCCATGAGAATTCAGTGGGCCTGGTTGAAAATACGGCTGCTCAGGCTATGCTCCAGAACGTGTCTCGTGAAGAATTACTTTCCGATTTTATAGTGCCGTCAATTATCCCGGGCGTTGATGTAATTCCCGCTTCCATTGACGATGCATTCCTTGCTGAAGGCTGGAAGGGATTGTGCGAAGAACATCTGCCGGGGAAAAATATTCATGCAGTGCTTAAAGAGAACATTATCGACAAGCTCCAGCATGACTACGACTTTATTTTCCTTGATAGCGGTCCTCACCTTGATGCGTTCCTGAAAAACTGCATTGGAGCGGCAGATCTGATGTTGACCCCACTTCCACCGGCGACGGTTGATTTTCATTCTTCCCTGAAGTTTGTGGCCAGCCTCCCTGCCCTCATTGATTCGATCGAACTGGATGGGCATACCTGCAATCTCATCGGTAATGTCGGTTTCATGTCCAAAATCCTGAACAAGTCTGATCACAAAATTTGCCATAGTCAGGCCAAAGAGGTATTCGGTGCCGATATGCTCGACATGGTTCTGCCGAGGCTGGATGGTTTCGAACGCTGTGGGGAAACTTTTGACACAGTTATTTCTGCAAACCCAGCGACCTATGATGGAAGCACAGAGGCGCTCAAAAGCGCAAAATCAGCAGCGGAAGACTTTGCGAAGGCAGTATTTGACCGCATTGAGTTCATTCGTACTAACGGAGGTATGTGATGTCGAATGAGAAAAGAAAAACCATCGGCAGACAGTTAAATACTCAGGCGTCAATGGTCGAGATGACTGACACCGGGAGAAGCCAGGTTTTTACCTTAAAAACCGGCAGGAAGGTAACGTTCAGGTTTGTTCGGGTACCTGCACCTGACGTTGAAAGTAAGACCTTCGTAAACCAGGAAAACAACGGAAGAGATCAACTTGCTCTGACCAGGGAGTCCCTTAAATCCATTATCCAGACGATTAAGTTTCAGCAGTTCTTCCCCTGTATTGGTATTCAGCAAGGTGAAAGGATTGAGATACTGGATGGTTCAAGGCGGCGAGCCTCTGCGATTTATATCCGTACCGGCCTTGATGTAATGGTTACCGATGAACATTTATCTGCTGATGAAGCTCGCCAACTGGCTAAAGATATCCAGACAGCCAAAGAGCATAACCTTCGGGAGATTGGCCTGAGATTGTTAGCTCTGAAAGAGTCCGGATTCAATCAAAAGGAAATTGCTGAACTGGAGGGGTTATCCCAGGCTAAGGTCACAAGGGCGCTGCAGGCGGCGGCAGTACCACAAGTATTGATTTCACTGTTCCCTGTTCAGTCGGAGCTGTCATTTAGTGACTACAAAATTCTTTTAGAGGTTAATGAAAAACTCAGTGAAAAAGGCTTAACGTCTGAAGAGCTCATTCAGTCTGTATCAGATCAGCACGATGCAATTTTGAGTGATTACGAGCGACCAGAGGACGAACAGAAAGCCAGTATACTGAAGCTGATTTCTCAGGCATCTCAGACCTTGATAGCGCCACCACCCAAGGAAAAGTCAGTGATTTCACCACTCTGGTCCTTTGAAGAAAAGGACAAGTTCGCGCGCAAGCGTGTGAAAGGACGCACGCTGACTTATGAGTTTAGTCGTATGTCAAAAGTGGTTCAGGATGAGCTGGACAAGGCTATCAATGAGGTCCTTGACAGAAATTTGAGTCAATAATTTCGCCATGGCGATTTCGTACCTAAGTTATTGTAATTAGAAGGTCTAGGTTGAGAATTTCAAGGTGAAATCGCCAAAATTTCACGCCAGTTTCGCAGCAGGAATATCTGACCAGCGTGTCGTATATGCAGGTGAAAGCATCTCCCGTTTCATCTGCCATTCCGGCGCAACACCGCGCCCTGCAAACCACACTTTCCCCAACCCCGAATGATTAATACCGTCGAGCACCTTCATTAACGCATCGCTGTCCGGGCGTGGCTGGACCTCATCAAACAGGTTCAGCTGCGATACACCTGTGGGGGTAAAATCATTTAGCATGATGCCCGCTTTTGCATATCGATGGCCATTTAGCCAGATGCGCTCCAGACACTTCATCGCCGCAGCCACAATGTCCCGGGTATCCCGCGTAGGGGTGATAAGTGCTTCGCTGGCCAGGTTGCTGTAATAAGGTTCACTGAGCGCGAAGGGTGAGGTTTTAACAAATACCGAGATATGTCGACAGTACTGACGTTCTCCGCGAAGTTTTTCTGCAGCTCGCTCTGCGTACTGGCATACTGCCTGACGCATCCCCTAAAGCGCGGTAACTCTCTCCCCAAATGACCGGCTACACACGATTTGTTGTTTCGGCGGCGGAGCTTCTTCCAGGCTGATGCAGCTCTCTCCGTTCAGCTCCCGAACAGTCCGCTCCAGTACCACGCTGAAGTTTTTACGGATGAATGTGGGATTCGTCTGGGCCAGCTGGAGCGCAGTTTTAATACCCATAGCGTTCAGCTTCTTCGCTATCCGTCGGCCTACCCCCCAGACTTCTTCTACCGGCTGCAGTGACAGGAGCTTCCTTCCCCGCTCAGATTTCGCATGCGAAATCGCCAGCACCCCTCCGAATTGTGGCCACTCCTTGCTTGCCCACTGACAGCTTTTGGCCAGCGTTTTTGTAGGTCCCATCCCCACGCCGATCGTCAACCCTGTCCCTGATTTTACGTGCTCGCGCAACTGGCGCCCGAAGTCCTCAAAACTGATACAGCTGTCGATACCGCCGATATCCAGAAACATCTCGTCGATGCTGTATTGCTCGACCCGCGGTGACAGTTCCTCCAGATGCGCCATCACTCTCGCTGACATGTCTCCATACAACGCGTAATTGCTGGAGAAGGCTACGACCCTTTCAGGAAACTGCATAGCCTTCAGCTGGAACCACGGAATGCCCATCTTAATCCCCAGCCGTTTCGCTTCAGCGCTGCGGGCAATAACGCAGCCGTCGTTATTGGACAACGAGACGACAGCCGTGTGGCGCAGGTCCGGCCGGAAGAGCTTTTCACAGCTGGCATAGAAGCTGTTCACATCCGCCAGGGCAAACATTAACTGCTGCCCCGGGTTTTGTGGATGAAGGCCGTGACAACGCCGAAAACCTGTAACGATTCCGGATCGGGCCAGAGGGTTGGGTAGGCCGGGTTCATCGGCTGCAGCGCAGGACGAGGCGTCAGGAGCAGGCGCTTGACCGTGAACTCACCATCAACTTCAGCAATGACAATATCGCCATGTTGCGCTTTCTCGGCTTTATCCACGATCATCAAATCCCCCGAACAGAGGCCAATGTCGGTCATCGAGTCACCCAGTGCGCGAACAAAATAGGTCGAGCTACGCCGTTGAATACAGTACTCGTTGAGATCCAGCTCAGCCTCGACATAATCCTGGGCCGGGCTTGGGAAACCTGCCGGGCAGCGCTCAAGGTAGAGCGGAAATGCGAGTAAATCCGGGGATGATGCGGCCTGTATGAACTGCAGCATAGGTAACCTTTCATAATTAACACTGATTATATATACAGTATTAATTATCAGGTTGATGAATTGCAAGATCCTGGAATGAGGTTTCCAGTAACAGCCTGAAAGGCAGCCAAAAAGAGTTGTAGTTATCCACAGAAATGGTGCATAACCCTGTGTGTGGATACCGATAAATCCCGGATCACTGAGGCTGTGGCACGATGAGCTCTGGTCCCTGATTTTTCGGATTGCCGACAGCGCGACTGACGGAATGCCATATGAAGTCGTCAGCAGAAAGACTTCCATCACGGACAATATCCTCCGCCTCCTTGCCGGTGAGGCTTTCAGTGAGCCAGCTGCGTGCAGCCGTCGGAGAGAACACAACCGGGCGTCGGTCGTGAATGTCCAGCAATCCTTCATCTGCAGCTGCTGTTACGATGAGGAATCCCTCCTGACCGTTGCCGTTCTCAAAAGGGCGCTTCCCGATGGCGGCAAACAGGAGTGGTTTACCATCGCGGCGGAAAATGAAAAACGGCTGTTTCACGCCGTTTTGCTGCACCCATTCATACCAGCCGTCGGCAAATACGATGGCCCGCCCGTGCTCCCAGAGTGGTCTGAACATCCGGCTGCTGGCGGCCGTTTCCGATCGGGCGTTGATGAGTGCCGGCTTATTCCACCATTCCGGTGCATAGCCCCAGTGAACCGGATCGAGGTGCAGCTGCGCGCTGCGTTCACTCAGCAGTAACACCCGGGAGCCTGGCGCAACGTTATAGCGGCCAATGGGCTCCGGATCATACGGAATGTCCCGGTCTGCTTCTTCGCCGATAAAGGCCAGATACTCCCCGCGTGTGTTGTACTGCGTAAATCGTCCGCACATGCTGTTTCTCCTGTGGCAGATTTCGCATGCGAAATCCCGATAAGTACGCTGTTCTCTGTTCTGAACATAGGTTGCTTTCCCGGTTCCTGCCATCGTGGGGAACGCCGTGCCGCTACTGTAGCCGGGCCGCTTCGACTGCAAGGGTTCGCTACGCCGGTGTCCTCACCCGGTCGCAGTTTTGTTTAAAGGCTTTATCCGCTGTCTTCCCGTCGTTCTCCGGCTCAATTTTCGCCGTCAAACCGTCCAGCCCGCGTTGGCTTTTTCACTGCGCTGCGGCTTGCGGCACCGCCCCTGCATTCTCCACTTTTCGCCCGGCTGTCGTATCGGCACGGCGTAACTGGCGCCGCATTTGAGAAAGGAGAAATACCATGTCCCGACTGATGCAGGGTGACTGCGTGGAAATTATGAGCCGCTTCCCGGGTGAGGCTGTCGATTTTATCCTCACTGACCCGCCTTACCTGGTGAACTACCGCGATCGTTCCGGTCGCAGCATTGCTGGCGATAAAACAGATGAATGGCTGCAACCTGCCTGCGATCAGATGTTCCGCGTACTGAAGCGCGATTCACTGATGGTCAGCTTTTATGGCTGGAATGCCGCCGATAAGTTCGTGGGCGCCTGGAAAGCCGCCGGGTTCCGGATTGTCGGTCATATCGTGTTTGCCAAGCCTTATGCCTCGAAATCGGCCTTTGTGGGTTATGCCCATGAAAGCGCCTATGTACTGGCGAAAGGGCGCCCACCGCTCCCGGCGTCTCCGCTGCCGGATGTAATGAACTGGAAGTACACCGGCAACCGCCATCACCCGACGGAGAAACCTGTTTCCTGCCTCCAGCCGCTGATTGAGTCGTTTACTTCGCCTGCCGGGATTGTGCTGGACCCCTTCGCGGGCTCTGCATCAACCTGTGTTGCCGCTGCGTTATCTGGTCGTCGGTATGTCGGGATCGAACTGTTGCCGGAATATCACGCTGCGGGCCAGCGACGTCTGGCTCAGGTTCGTCGTGCCATGCTGGCCCCTGCCGCGAATGACGAACTGCCGGAGGCTGCATGATGAATTATTCAGGGCATGAACCGCTACACGCCGATCTGTCGGAGCTGGTGAACAGCATGGACTCACTCAGGATGCAAATCCGTGAGCTGGAGAAAAGGTATCATGATGGTTGTCCGGGCCTGGTCGATGCGCTGGCAGCAGACTTTCTGCGCAGCCTTAACGAGCAGTTTTTAAGTGTCTACATCCGTGCGCTGGCGTTCTGCGACTGCTTCCGCGACTGATATCGATTACCGCCGGGCGGATGGCCGCCCGGTTTAAGGAGAATGAATATGTTTGGAACACGCGAATCACTGTGTAAAGAGCTGCAGCGGATGTTTACCCACGATGAACCCCTGGCAATTCTAATCTGGACAGAAGAGGGCGTTCATGTGGCGTGCCGGGAGCTGTCACCCACAGACGAAGAAATCACGGCCATACAGGAAGTCATTGGTAATACGGCAATGGGCACCTACCGCAACGAAGGCGTCACCAGCGCGTCGGTGCGTGATTTGCTGGTACGCCACCGGGAGGCGATTAATCGCAAAGTGACTGTGCCGGCGACGGTTCTCGCGCGCCTTGTCCTCGATGCAGAACGGGAGCTGTATCACCAGGAAGGGCTGGCATGGGAGGTAGGGAAACCGGCGTCTGCGCGAATTAATCAGGGGCGTGAAGATGTCGAATTGCTGAAGAAATTGCTGTCAGCCTGATACACGGCCGGGAGGGAAACTTCCGGCCTTTTGCTTTGCATCAGGATGTCGGTGCCTCCGTTGTTTTGCCGGCGCCACCCTCCGGGCTATGCCGGGTAAGAGCGGATGAGTATGTCGCGCCCTGGCGCTCCACTTTACTGGCTCACCCTCCACGTTGTTCCGGTTTCGCGTTGACAGAGGTTCCGTGCAGCCTGCGGCAAACGCCGTGCCTCTACTGTAGCCGGGCCGCGGCTGATGCAAGGGAAGCGTAAACGCCGTCACCTTCACCCGGTCGCAGTTTATTTCAAAGGCATTATCCGCCGTCTTCCCGTCGTTTTCCGGCTCATTTTTCGCCGTCAAACCGTCCAGCCTGCTCCTGCTTTTTTACTGCGCTGCGGCTTCGGTGACGCCCTTGCATCCTCCGCTTTTCGCCCGGCTGTCGTGTCGGCACGGCGTAAGCCGGAACGCACACGACATTAACCACGGAGGATTATTTATGAGCACATCAACCACCACACCCGCTGTCTACGTCGGCACATACCATAAATACAACTGCGGCAGCATTTTCGGTAAATGGTTTGACCTGACGGAATTTGATGGCCGTGAAGATTTTTACGAAGCCTGCCAGGCGTTGCATGCCGATGAATGGGATGCCGAATTTATGTTTCAGGACTGGGAGGGCATTCCGTCACAGTTTGCCTCTGAATGCTCCATTGACTGGGATTTTATCGCCGCTTACAAACGCGCCGAAGAAGAGGGCAGGGAAGCCGCTTTTATCGCCTGGGCGGAGTATACCGGCGAGTGTGACTATGACGCGTTTGAGGACGCCTACCGGGGCGAAGCAGAGAGTGAAGAGGACTATGCTATGGATATGGTGGAAGATAATGGCCTGTTGAATGAGGTGCCGGAGCTGCTGCGCAGCTACTTCGATTTTGAAGCTTACGCGCGTGACCTGTTCAGCAGTGAATATGTATTGCTCGAGGGTTACGTATTCAGCAACTGACGCCGGGCGGCAGGGGATGCCCTGCCGTTCTGTTGTGTACGTTATCGTGCCGCGTTGAAGGATGACGTTACGGCGATGGGTTACGAGACGCAGACGGTCGGCAAACACGGTATGTGGGAGCTGAAGGATGTCCCGACCGAACCGTACTCCAGCCGCAGCAAGGCTATCCGTGAGGCTGTCGGGGACGATGCCTCCCTGAAGTCCCGCGATGTGGCGGCGCTCGATACCCGTCGGTCAAAGCAGAAGGTTGACCCGGAGCAGCGTCTTACCGAGTGGATGGCAACCCTGAAGGAGACAGGGTTTGATATCAAAGCCTACCGTGAGGCCGCAGACCAGCGTGTGCTGCAGGGGAACATTCAGGTGACGGACTCCGGGCCGGTGGATATTGATGCCACCGTTGGTCAGTCTATTGCCCTGCTGAGCGATCGCCGGGCCCGGTTCACCTATTCTGAACTGCTGAGCACCACACTTGGCCAACTGCCTGCACGAGATGGAATGGTTGAGCTGGCGCGCAACGGTATCGATGCTGCCATTAAAAACGAACATCTTATTCCGCTCGATAAAGAAAAAGGGCTGTTTACGTCCAACATTCATGTGCTCGATGAGCTGTCGGTCTCGGCACTGGCGCGCGATTTGCAGCAACAGGGGCGTGTAGATGTCTTTGCAGGGAAAAGTGTTCCCCGCACTCAGCCCTTCGGTGATGCGGTCACCGTTCTGATGCAGGATCGCTCTCCGGTTGCCATCATTTCAGGACAGGGTGGCGCGGCCGGACAGCGTGACAGGGTGGCTGAACTTGCCATGATGGCCCGCGAGCAGGGGCGTGAGGTTCAGATACTTGCCGCGGACCGACGCTCAGCGTCAAACCTTACCGCAGATGAGCGTCTCAGTAACGAACGCATTACCGACAAGCGCGGACTGATGGAGGGTATGACCTTTATGCCCGGCAGCACGCTGATTGTCGATCAGGGAGAGAAACTCACGCTCAAAGAAACGCTGACGCTGCTCGACGGCGCGCTGCGCCATAACGTCCAGCTGCTGGTAACTGACAGTGGCCAGCGGACCGGTACGGGTAGCGCACTGACTGTTATGAAGGAAGCGGGCGTGAACACCTATGCTTGGCAGGGCGGAGAGAAAACACAGGTGTCGGTTATCAGTGAGCCAGACCGTCGGCAGCGCTACGATCGCCTGGCGGCCGACTTTGCTCAGGATGTGCGTTCAGGTGGCCAGAGCGTGGTGCAAATCAGCGGCCAGCGTGAGCAGGCGGCGCTTACCGCTACCGTCCGGGAGGCGCTTAAGAGTGAAAAAGTGCTGGGCGAGCGCGAGGTCAGCATCACCACGGTCGAACCGGTCTGGCTCGACAGCCGTCATCAGCAGGTACGTGACCATTATCGTGAGGGAATGGTGATGGAGCACTGGGATGCACAGACACGCAGTCGGGAGCGCTTTGTGATTGACCGCGTAACGGCCCGCAATAACAGCCTGACCCTGCGTAATGTGCAGGGCGAGACACAGGTGACCCGCCTGGCGGAGCTGAACAGCAGCTGGTCGCTGTATCGTCCAGGCACACTGCAGGTCGCAGAAGGCGACCGTCTGGCCGTGCTCGGCCAGGCGCAGGGCTCGCACCTGAAAGGCGGTGATACCGTGACTGTAATGGCGATCGGTGAGGAAGGCATCAGCGTCAGCCTTCCGGGCAGGAAGACGCAGACTGTGCTGCCTGCAGGAGACAGCCTGTTCTCGGCACCAAAGGTTGGACAGGGCTGGGTGGAATCGCCGGGGCGCTCAGTGAGCGACAGCGCCACCGTCTATGCCTCCCTGACCCAACGGGAGCTCGATAACACGACGCTCAACAACCTGGCCCGTAGCGGTCCGCAGGTGCGGCTCTACTCCGCGCAGTCTGAGCAGAAAACACAGGAGAAGCTGTCCCGTCAGCCAGGCTGGAGCGTGGTGACCGCACAGGTGAAGGATGCGGCCGGGCGCGACAATCTGGACGAAGCGCTGGCACACCAGAAGGTCGCCCTGCACACGCCGGAACAGCAGGCCATTCATCTGGCCATACCGTCACTCGAGAGCAACGGGCTGGCGTTTACTAAGCCGCAGCTGATGGCGGCAGCGCACGACTTTGCACAGGAAACCCTCAGCCTGCAGGCGATTGAAACTGAGGCGGATCGGCAGGTGCGCAGCGGAGAGCTCCTCTCTGTACCCGTTTCAAAAGGGAACGGAGTTCAGCTGCTTGTTTCCCGCCAGGCGTATAACGCGGAGAAAAGTATCCTCCGCCACGTACTGGAGGGCAAAGGTGCCGTGACACCGCTTATGCCGCATGTTCCGGATAACCATCTGAATGGTCTGACGGACGGGCAAAAAAATGCCACGCACATGATACTGGCGTCAGCTGACCGCTTCACCCTGGTACAGGGTTATGCGGGCGTGGGGAAAACGACGCAGTTCCGCGCCGTCATGTCTGCCATTGGTAGCCTGCCGGAGGGTGTTCGGCCGCGCGTAATTGGCGTGGCGCCCACACACAGGGCGGTGAGTGAGATGCGTGATGCAGGCGTGCCGGAATCTCAGACGCTTGCGGCCTTCATCCATGACACTCAGCAGCAGCTGCGTGGTGGTGACAAACCTGATTTCAGTAACGTGCTGTTCCTGGTAGATGAAAGCTCAATGGTGGGGAACACCGATATGGCCAAAGCTTACAGCCTGATCGCGGGCGGCGGCGGCCGCGCTGTATCCAGTGGTGATACCGATCAGCTGCAGTCCATCGCGCCTGGACAACCCTTTCGCCTGCTGCAGAAACGCAGCGCCATTGACGCCGCCGTGATGCAGGAGATTGTCCGCCAGACACCGGCACTGAGGCCCGCGGTGTACAGCCTGATTGAGCGGAATATCGGCAGTGCCCTGACCACGATAGAGAGCGTCACACCGCAACAGGTACCGCGCAGCCCTGGCGCCTGGCTGCCGGAAGGATCTGTGATGGAGTTTACCCCCAAGCAGGAGAAGGCCATCGCAGAAGCGGTTGAGAAGGGCGAATTAACACCGGGTAATCAGCCCGCCACGTTGCTGGAAGCGATTGTGAAAGACTATACCGGACGTACACCAGCGGCCCGATCACAGACCATTGTCATCACCGCCCTGAACGATGACCGCCGGGCACTCAATACCATGATCCATGAGGCGCGAAAAGACGCAGGTGAGCTGGGGGAAAAGGAGGTTACCCTGCCTGTGCTGACCCCTGCAAACATTCGCGACGGAGAGCTGCGTCGGATGGAAACCTGGGAGGACCATGCCGGTAACATGGTCCTGCTGGACAGTACCTATTACAAAGTCGTTGCGCTCGATAAGGATGCTCATCTGGTAACGCTGAAGGATGCAGAGGGCCGTTCCCGTAGTCTGTCGCCTGCACAGGCTGCAACCGAAGGTGTCACCCTGTATCGCCAGGAATCCATTGCGGTAGCCACCGGTGACCGGATGCGGTTTTCCAAAAGTGACAACGAGCGGGGCTTTGTCGCCAAAAGCGTCTGGACGGTAAGTGATATTAAAGGTGACAGTGTCACTCTGACGGACGGAAAACAGACCCGCACGATCGCACCCACGCAGGAGCGTGCTGAGCAGCATATCGACCTGGCGTACGCCATCACCGTACACGGTTCGCAGGGGGCCAGTGAACCCTTTTCCATCTCCCTGCAGGGCACAGAGGGCGGACGGGAGCAGATGGTCAGCTTTGAGTCGGCCTATGTGGCCCTGAGCCGAATGAAACAGCACGCGCAGGTCTATACCGATAACCGGGATAAATGGGTGGCCAGAATGGAAAGATCACAGGCCAAAAGCACGGCACACGACATCCTTGAGCCGCGTAACGATCGCGCAGTGGCTAATGCCGGACGCCTTGCCGGTTCCGCGAAGGCACTCAGCGAGGTTCCGGCCGGACGAGCAGCGCTGCGCCAGGCCGGGCTGTCCGCTGACAGTACTCTGGCGAAATTCATTTCCCCGGGCCGTAAATATCCGCAGCCGCATGTGGCGCTGCCCGCATTCGACCACAACGGCAGGGCGGCGGGTGTCTGGCTCAGTACCCTGACCTCCGGTGACGGGCAGCTTCAGGGGCTGGGTGGTGAAGGACGCATCATGGGGAGTGAGGCGGCGGCGTTCGCCGGGCTGCAGGCAAGTCGCAATGGCGAGTCATTGCTGGCGCGTGATATGGATGAGGCAGTTCGTCTGGCGCGGGAGAACCCGCAAAGCGGCGTGGTGGTGCGACTCAATGATGCTGAGGGCCGCCCCTGGAATCCGGGGACTATTACCGGCGGACGCGTCTGGGCAGATAGCATGCCGGAAGGGGTGGGTACGCAGCAGGGAGAAAAAATTCCGCCTGAGATCCTGGCACAGCAGGCGCTTGAGGCCCTGCAGAGACAGGAGATGGAGAAACGTGCAGAAGAGGCGGTACGCGCGTTGTCTCGCGGCGGCGACCAGGTTCCTGAAGACGCTGAGGCTGTCCACGGACTCGTCCGTGATCTGAATAATGAGAAGGCCAGTGAACGTTCTTCTTCGGTCACGTTGCCTGAAAGCCCGGACGTTCGGGCTCGTGACGAGGCGGTGGCCAGAGTCGCGCACGAGAACGTGCAGCGCGACAGGCTACAGCAGATTGAACGGGACACAGTGCGTGTCCTTGAGCGTGAAAAGACACTGGGAGGCGACTGATATGCGTGCTGAAGATCGTACTCTCTTTCCTCTGGTGGTGGTGGCTGACTGCTGGTTACAGCGCCTGCTTATCTGGACACCGGGACAGACGGATCTCATCAAGACAGTGGCGCTGTTACTGATGGTGGCCGACCACATCAGTCTGGTGTCCGGCCTGGACTGTGCCGGGCTGCGACTTGCCGGGCGCGGGGCGTTCCCTTTGTTTGGTCTTGTGTGGGCGATGAACCTGGCACGGTACCCCTGTATCCGCCAGCGTTCGCTGAATCGACTGTGGGGCTGGGCTGTTGTGGCCCAGGGGGGGTGGATACTCGCAGGGCTGCGGCCGGACATGGGAAACATTCTGTTTGCTTTTGCCGTCACAGGCCAGGCGGTGAAACTGATACAGACACACGGCCCGTCTGTGTGGCCACTCTCCCTGGCACTGGTGCTGGGCTGGCTGCCGTTCTCTGACGGCAGCTACGGCCTTGCGGGGGTGATGATGCTGTTGCTGGCATATGGGGTGTTTATGTCGGCCAGACGCACGACCCGCACAGGTCTGGCGGGCTGTCTTGCACTGACAGTACTGGCCCTGAATGTTGCAGACGGCACAGCCTTTGCCGTTGCGGGACTGATTATTCCGGGGCTCACCCTGACGGTGCTGAGCCGGACCTGTCGCCTGGTACCCCGCTTCTGGCCACGGGAATTCTTTCCGCTCTTCTATGCGGTGCATCTTGCTGTGCTGGGGCTTGTTGCGATGTAATCAGGCGTAATACAGGGAAATGCAGGAGTCTGAGATGTCTGAAGAAAAACGGCCCACGCTGACGCTCCGGCGAAAGCTCGCGACGGATGTGCGTGACAACAGCGCCGCTGATAGTGAAGAGAAACGTCACGTTCCGGGAAAGAAAAAGGTGGTGGTGAGCCAGCCACCGGCATGGAAAGCCAGAAAGCAGGCCCAGGAAGAAAAAGAACAGGCAGAACGCGCCGCCGCGAAAGAAGCCCGACGGCAGGAAAAGGCGCGTCTGTGGGCTGAACGCCAGGCGCAGGAGCGTGAGGCAAAGCAGGCCGCGAAGCGTAAGCCGCAGCCGGAGCCAAAGTATCGGAGCCTGATGCCCCTGGAGGAGGCCATCGCGCTGCTGGCACAATGCTGGCCTGTGCTGGTGCAGGACGGCAGGCCCGTATTACTGGCAATAAATATACGCCAGGCGATGATTGACGATATACGCCAGCGGGGCCTGAATATTTCGGTCAAAAAGCTGAAGCGGTGCCTGTGTGCGATCACCCGCTCCGATGTTTATCTCGAGGCCATGACGGAAGGCGCGTGGCGAACCGACATTGAAGGTCAGCCAGTGGCCAGAATCACCGCAGATGAAGCGTCCTTTGCCACTGACCGCAGAGCGCAGGAACATGTCCGGCTTGCCCGCCAGGCCGAGTATGAACTGAAACATCGCACTGACACTGAAACGGCCTGACGCCGCCGCATCGCGTCGTAGTCCAACCCCGGAAGAGGATAAAGCCAGTTTTTCCTCTTCCGGCGTTTCTGAAATAAACCCATTCTGAGGTTAATCCATGCGTTACTTTTCTTATCGCCAGCTGGCGCTGTCCGGCATGGCCTGCTTTGCCCTGTGCGGGCCCGCAGCAGCTGCACCGTCCGTTCAGGCTGCCTTCTCACCGGAGCGTGGTGCCCTGCAGCTGATCCTGAATGTCATCGAATCCTCGCAGCACAGTATCCGGATGATGGGGTACTCCTTCACGTCACCTGAAGTAACGAGTGCGCTTGTCCGTGCACACCGACGTGGTGTGGACGTCAGGATAGTGCTGGACGACAAGGGGAACAGGAATAAGGTCAGCCAGGCAGCCATAAACACTGCCGTCTCCGCAGGTATCCCATTACGGACAAACGATCGCTACGCGATCATGCACGACAAAGTCCTGATTGTGGACGAACAGACCGTTGAGACCGGAAGTTTTAATTATACCCGCGCGGGCGCGCGCAAGAATTCCGAGAACGTTGTGGTTATACGGGAAGTGCCAGAACTAGCCGCAACGTACCTGCAGCACTGGCAGTCACGCTGGGAGCAGGGAGTTGACTGGAAACTAAAGTACTGACCATCCGTATTGATCCTCAAATGTAAACTGTGCGCCAACACAGGTTACATTCATAAAGTAAGTCGCTGATTTCAGTAATCTGTAGTATCCTCTGCGAAACGATCCTTGTTTGATCCTTGAGGAGGCAGAGATGTCGCAGGTTGAAAATGCAGTAACTTCCTCATCGAAACGTGTTTATAGAAAAGGTAATCCGCTAACTGGGGCTGAGAAACAGCGCATGTCTGTTTCCCGGAAAAAAGACACGCATAAAGCGATCAACGTCTTCATTCAGAGCGAACTCAAGCATGAACTGACGCAACTTTGCGAAGATTCAGGTTTAACTCAAACAGAAATGATTGAGCACTGGATTCGGAAGGAAAAGGCAGCAAGACATAATGCTGAGTAGATAGTAACTAAGTTACTTTCTTGATCCTTCACCCGGTGAGTGCTAGATTACTGATCGTTTAGAGATTTTTGGTTGGCCACGCCGCAAGGTGGCAGGGAACTGGTTCTGTTGAGGTGTCTACCCGGAGCCAGAAAAGCAAAAACCCCGATAATCTTCATCTAGTTTGGCGACGAGGAGAAGATTAACGGGGCCTACTTAAACTGTATAGCTATCAATCAGGCTATGCAGGGAGTATAGTTTTATGCTCAGAAAATTTCAACACCTCTTTCTGTGCTATCTGCTCCTTCCGTGTATTGTAAGTACAGGAAGGGATGCCCGATAAGTACAGTCCACAGCACTGGAGTCAGCTGGACACGGAAGAACAGATCCGTTTCTGGCAGGGCGTAGAAGATGGTCATGTCGATTCTTTCCTGGTGGCCCCGGAAAGAAAACGTACCCGTCGTCGTCGCGGTGAGCACTCTACCAGACCTAAATGTGAGAACCCTTCCTGGTTCCGTCCAGAGAACTATAAGAAGCTCGGCGGGCAGCTTGGTCATGCCTATAATCGTCTGGTGAAAAAAGACCCGGAAACGGGCATGCTCAGCCTGCGTATGCGAATGTCTCTTCACCCTTACTACATCCAGCACCGGCTAAAGGCCGGGCGGACCTATTCCTTCCGTCCAGAAAAGCAACGCCTGCTTGATGCTATGTGGCCTGTCCTAATCAGCTTCTGCGATGCCGGGAAACACACGGTCGGGATGTACATAACAAAGCTTGCCGAAAAGCTCAGTCCGAAAGATGCAAAAGGAAATGTGATCCCGGGAACGGAAGTCACCGTGTCTCGCGTGTCTAACCTGATTGCAGAGCAGGTCCGCTATGGCGTGCTCGGAGTATCAGAAGAAACTCAATGGGATCAGGAGTCGCGTAAGCGACTGCCCAAATACGTCTGGGTAACAATCCAGGGCTGGCAGATGCTCGGCGTGGATCTGATGAAGCTGCAGGAGCAACAGCAGAAGCGTCTGCGTGAAAGCGAGGAGCGTCGCAGGCTCATTGAGGAAGGAATTCTCGGTGAGGATGAGGATATTTCCGCGCATGCAGCACGCAAACGCTGGTACCTGCATCGCAGCCAGGAGACGCTGAAGCAGCGTCGGGCAAAAGGTGCCGCCCGCAAACGTGCTAACCGTCTGGCCAGACTGCCGGAAGACCAGCAGATTCACGAGATGGCCCGTTTTCTGAAGAAGACACTGCCGGCGAATGAAGTTTACTACTATTCAGACGACCAGCTGAACCAGCTGGCAAGAACACATCTGTATCAGCTGGAGCTGTCGCTGGCGGCTCCACCGCCTCACTAGTTCCAGCCCAGGACCTAAGTAGTTAAAATAGCCAGCCCCTGACGGGGCTTTTGGCGCTGGCTCCGTGTGGCCATTTCCCGCGTCCCGGACCCTGACAGACTCTTCTTTTGCACTTTTTAACGTTCCGGCGGCCACTTGGTCGCTTTTTTTTATCCGTACAACTATGTTATCCACACAAACCCGCAAAGAAATAAGTGGAAGAAACAGCAAACGTATAACGTGAAACCTGCAATACATTCTTAAACCCCTTATTTAGTCCCCTGCGTAGCAAGCTTGCAGGGAAATTCTTTATCTTCTGAAACTCTGTGGATAAGTGGAAAAATGTCCGCCCTTGCAGCGAGCTTTGCTCGCGCCGGTTCGGAAAAACAAAGGTACCTCCCGTCGCTTTACGACGGGCTCCTTGATCGTGACCACAATGTCACTCCTCCGGCCCACTCTGAACAGCGCCGCCCACCGGGCCAAAGGCCCGGAAAGACACCGCTGTTAAAATGGATGTTGTAACTAGAATTAAAACCGCTTCTGGTAATATTGCTTGAAGATTTTCGTCACACGCTCGTAAGCGGTCCTCTGGACCGCATAACGCGGAGATAAGCCCCGACTTCGGCTATGCCTCGCCGTGACCACTCCGATCGCGCACAGAGGCACCTGAGTCGCTTTAAGCGGGTATAGCTCTTCAGGGTGAAGGACAGGATAGGTGAAACCTATTAAAACGGTTACCGGCTACGCCGGGTCACGGCGCCATCAATATCTGGCTATATTCAGCATAAGCAGGCGCCTCCATGCGCCGAAGGCGCATTAAACCCGTATCATCAGACGCTGAAATTTCCTACAAAAAAATTGTACATTTTCCCGCCAATCAAGAAAGCCTACACTTTAAGTATGGATTTACTAACAACATGAGGAAAAAGGAAAAATGCCAATCCCAGCATATTTATGGCTCAAGGATGACGGTGGTGCGGATATCAAAGGTTCGGTGGACGTTCAGGATCGTGATGGGAGTAGTGAGATTATCGGCCTGTCCCACGGACTCAATCTGCCGGTTGACAGCGCCAGCGGGAAAATCACCGGTACACGCCAGCATTCAGCGATGATGATCGAGAAGGAGAGCGACAGCTCGTCTCCCTACTTTAATCGCGCCGTGGCGACTGGTCAGGCACTTCAGAGCGCTGAGTTTCGTTTCTACCGGATTAACCATGCGGGCCAGGAAGAGTGTTATTACAAAATCATCCTGGAGAACGTGAAGGTGGTTCGCGCCTAACGCCTTCTACCCAGAGCGTGTCGTCAATATTCCAGTCGTTTGGGTACAGTGCAAACCATTCATCACGGCGGAACTCCGCGCCGCTGGCGTGTTGGTTATAGGTATCTTTTACCCAGGCAATGGCCTTTGATATTTTACCGCCACTACCACGACTCACAATCCAGTAACGACCTTCAGGAAGGGGGCCATCACCGGATTTTTTCCCTGAATATTTTCCGCAGCCGCCCCGATTTTTATAAGCCCCGTTGCCGGAGAACGCCATAAAGGTGCCTACACCGGGAAAGGAAAGCGGCGCAATGTCAGCACCGTTCAACAGCATTTTTCCATTTAACGCCATACAGTAATCCCTCTTAGCTTTGTGGGTAAAGTGTACAGCGTGAATGGTTATTTTTTTAACTGATTTTTCGTAATCTATTTGTAGCGGCTCGCAATCGAAAACAGTCGGACTCGCAATCAGCGCAAATTTTGGCTCACAATAACTGCAACTGAAATCGGGCGTGGACTCACAATAACTGCAAATGGACTCGCATTTATCGCCGCTGGCTCGCAATCAAAATTTCTGGACTCACGCTAAGTGAAAATGAAAATCTCCCCTTTCCACCATGTTGTCCGTCCAGTTTGGGTCTACCCAAAACAGAAAGGCCGATGAGACAGTAACGCCGCCTCATAAGGGTTTGAACCAGATTTACGAGACGATCAGCATTCGACATCTAGAGCCAAATGAGACGTTTTTCTCATTTGCAGTTATTGTGAGCCGCCCAAAATGGAATGCGAGTCCATCAGGCTGATTGCGAGCCGCTACATCTATTATTAGCGAAGTAGATCTTCTGGTGATGGGGAAAGGCCAATGCCCGGTAGAGTGGATGTCCACTGTACCGGGTGACTTACAATTTTGGATTCCGCTTCAGAATATTAAGAACATAATCACCGTTCTCTTTTTCAACGGAATACTCCAGAAAGCCAATGTCCTTCAGCTGCTGCAGGGCTTTTTTCACCGTGGCGTTCTGGTTTCCAAGATGAGAGGTCAACTGGAGGCGCTCACGCAGTCTGTCAAAGCCTATCCTGTAGAATGTACTCGGCAGTTCAGCAAGGTAAAGGTACAGCGCCTGAGCGGATTCTTTGCGTGATAACTTCTGGAGTGATTTCAGATAGAGCCTGGTTTTGCCATCTACCCGGTACAGTGTATTCAGTTTGGAGTTGGGTTTGAGGATGATCTTACCCGTAGAACTGTCGTAATACGTGGATTCAAACAGATGCATGTTGATAGTAATCTGATCGTCTGTACCGGGTATTTTCTTGATAAAGCTAATGTTCGTTCGTGCGATACGTGTTAGCGAAGCATCGAAGCGTTCCTTCAGCTGTCGGTCTATGCGTTTGCTGTCGATACCACAGTATTTAGCAAACTCCGGGAAGTTCAGCTCCAGTTGCCCGTCCAGGTTCAGCTTCTTGTTGGACAGCGCATACACAATACCAACCCAGACTTTGAAGTCCGTATCCATATCAAGTCGGGGGCCGTAAATCTGGATCTGATTGTAGCCCTCGCCCTCTACAATGGATAAGCGGGACAGTGACTCTGTGGCATCAATGCTGTGACTCTTCCTGCCGCCCTTCTCAGTGGATTTCAATGTCGGAACAAACACACCTAATCGCAGAAGAACCTTGGGCTGGATAGTCTGACGAAGGGTTGGCAGCAGGTGGATAACCTCACCGCTTTCCTTGTGTTCTTCTTCAATAAATAATGCTAATTCATTATTATTATTAGACATATTCACCAAACGAGGTTTGTGGACAGTAAAAGGATCCTACCCTGTACAATGGATCATATCCACCCGGTATAGTGGAGCGCTAACCCTCTATAATGGATTTTCTACCCTCTACAGTGTATCCGGTATCCCTGAAAGCACCGTAATTAAAGGGCTGAGCGGATCCTTATTCTTTGTTGATCTGTTACTTACTCCTGTATTGAGCTTTATTATTAATCTATCCGGTGGATAACTTGAAAAATCAGTGTAGCGCTGGAGAGGTTTATCAGAAGGTTTCCAGTATTTGCAGGGCATAACAGATATTCAGCCCCGTCATATTTGTATTCAGGAACTTCATCATTCCCGCATCGGCAAGTTCGACGCTACTGGCCAATGAGCCCTGATAGCCTTTTGAGGTGACGATCGTCAGCTGGTCAGGGTTTCTCAGCGCATCACGCCCTTTCCTCAGATCTCGTTCAACAGCCCGGATACCCGTGAGCCAGCCAGTGCGGATAACGATCGGCATTCACCCAGATAAGCCATTCGGCCGTGCCGGCCATCATGGTCAGAAAACCGAGGATCAGCAGGGAGCTATAGATCCGCCGTAAGGAAGCAAACCGTCTCATTGCCGTTCCTCTTTTAAAGATTCGGGCGCTGGGTATCTGATGCTGCTCGCTGAATGTCATTAATTTCTTCGTTCGTTAGCTGGCTCCGGGTGTCCCGGGATAAATTCCGGCTCCGAATTTCCCAGAAGTAGGCATGCCGGTAATCCTTCAGAAACCGGTAAACATCGACCAGTTCGTCAGCAGCTTTCTGGTTGCCTGACAGCCATGCTTTGACGTAAAGGCTGATAGCCTTTTGAGAATCCTGCAGGGCATATTTGCCACTCTGCAGTACGCCAGCTGCGCTCATGAAAAGAGCCTGACTGGTCTTATCAGCGGGTGCCTTCTCAGCCAGGCTGATAAGCCGCCCGGCGGCCATAACGATTTCAGCTCCCGTCCCGCTTCTTTCATCACATGCCTGACTAATGGTGCTAAAAAAACCTGTGTGACAATTAGTCCCGTAGTCTCCGGCATTCTGTTCAAATGTGGCAAGCGCCTGAAATGGATCGTCTGCGCTCAGCGCTGCTGTGCGAGCGGCCTCAAACTGCGCCTTTCCGCCATCGTCACAGGCTGTGAGCAGGCATAACATCAGTGGTGCTGTAAAAAGAATACGATTTTTGGCCATAAAATTTCCGTTTCATTGTTCTGCTTTTACGCTCACAAGCCGGTACCAGGTCCGCTGGTCTTCCTTAAAGCTCCCCTGTACCTCGATACTCACGACGTCACCCGGTTGCAGAAACGCAACCGCTTCAGCCAGCGAGAGCGTGTTGGTATACACCCGCAGCCACTCCTCCCCGAGGAGGATGCCAAAAAACGCATTCCCGTTGGCGCTGGCGGTCATCACAGAAGCGGTGCGTTGAACCGTGCCCGTAAAGGTATTTTTGCGGCCCCGCAGAAAGCTGAACAGTCCCATTGATTTCTCCTCAGTGGTCGCCGGCTGGCGATGACGCCAGCAGATGATCTGCTGTCTCGCGCAGCCAGCTATAGAGCATGCTGCCGTTCAGGTCGTTCGCGTCCAGCTGGATATCTGTATTATTTACTGTGCCAGCATGCTTCTTGATGCCCCGTATAAGGCTGCCCAGAGTGCCATTATTCCGTTCAATCACCACCCGCTCTTCATAGTCCGCAAACTGGTTGAGCGTGAGGTCAATGAACCAGCCTGTCAGCTCCACGATCACATGCGACTGAATAGCTGACCGGTACTCATGCCGAAATTCCTCTGTCGTCTGCATACGGATAATCACCGGCTTCAGGTCCGGGTTACTGTCCCGCAGGTACTGCGCCAGAAAATTGCTGGCCAGGTCGCAGCAGCCGTGCGGAAATACGTTCAGCTCCTGCCAGCGGGCCATCTCAAAACATTCATGCGAACGGGTGTCGGCCGCAAGGACCAGGGCGTTGCGAAAGGCGTGGATACGGCGTCTGATTTCGGGTGTCATTTTTTCACCTTTCCGTCCTGGCGTGCCAGGGTCAGCAGCTCGGCCTGCAGGGCGCGGTTTTCTTCCCGGGCCCCCTTCAGCTCCGCCTTCGTTTCCTTCAGCTGTGCCGCCTGGTGTTCGCCGGTGGCGGTCAGGCGGGCCACCTGCTCACGCAGCGGCAGCGCCTCATCCCTCAGCTCCCGGACCTCCTGCAGCAGGCGGTCACGCTCGGCCACCACCTCGCGCAGCACCGCCAGCTCGCTTTCAAGGGCGGCCACTTTCGCCAGGGCCTCATCCCGTTCCCGGTCGGCCTGCTCAGTGTCGGCGTCGGCCTGCTCGCGCGCCGCCAGGGTCTCTGCATCTGCCTGCCTGACCGCCGCCTGCCACAGCAGTCCCAGCTGGCCGGTCAGCAGCTGCATAAGCTCCGCCGGCAGCGCCGGGGTCTGTTCAGCGGCCAGCGCGCGCTGACGGGCCCGAAAATCCCGCATCACCGGAGAGATGTGGGAGAGCGAGCCGCCGCCGAGGTGCTGGCGAACCTGTTCGTTGGTCGGGTTGGGGGTGCCGGCGGCGATGAGTGCGGCCGCGGCGTCTTCAATACGGCGGACGGTGTCCGGGGAGAGTGTACTCATGAAAAGGGCTCCGATCTGGTCAGGGATGCCGTCATTGTACTCCCGCGTGAAAAATACACAATATACAATACACTTAATACATATCATACATACAGTACAGAACATACATACATACACTCTTTCTCTTTTCACGGTCAGATCCGAAAAGTCCCGGTTTCGGAAATGGCCTATAAAATTCCAGGCATAGGCCCGAACTACAGAGTTTTGGCCTCATTTTCAGCGGGCCTTCCTCTTCAGCCAGACAGAACTGGTTTTTCAGCATCAGAAACCACCGGGGATGAAGGTGCACGGCATACCTGTGGGCGTTGCAGAGAAAGCTGCGGCCATCTAAATCTTTGTCTGAAAGCAAGTGAACCTGTATAGAGTAATTACCGCCAGACTTTCATTTCTCAGACGTGATGGATAAACGTTGGTAAAGAAGAAAATTACTTAACCGTTTTAACTCAATTCTCTGTTTGAGTCCCGCCAGCATTAAAAAATGGTAATCTACTTTAAGCCCCAGTTTGACCATGGCCTCTCGTTTATTTCGGCTAATACTTTTTTTTGTTATGCCCTGGATCCTGCTGCATAACTGATAATTTAAACCACTGTATAAACAGGCTCCGATCTCCCACTGCATCTTGGTCAGTGGATCCCTACCATACCCAGGGGCATTAATCCTGCCGGTTATGTCATTTATTTGATCGAGAATTTTATGGACCTTGAGGTTAATATTTACGATCCCTGCTACGTTTAAGTGCCTTGCAACAACCTCTTCATCCCTCAGGGAGAAAGGCACAAGTAAAATAACTTTATATGTTAAACCTGACGTAGAGAGCTTTTCCGTTGGGTATAAATCAATGTCCAGGAGCTTTAATCTCTCATCCGCCGGAAGCCGGATTTTGTGTCTGATGAAATGAAGCCCCTGGGAAATATAGTTATTTGACGAAATGATTTGTATTTGCATATTCCTGACCGGTATGTCACTTAGTGATTTATGCCAATATCTTCATCCACTGTAGGATTTGCCATGTCTGAAGCTACAGGCAGAAACAAGCTATTTCTGTATTCATAAAGTATGCCGGAATATTAATTTTATCGACATTAATCGCACTTTTGATTTTTAACGAATGAATGCACCAGATATCTCCGTAATTGTTCATTTATCTTCGGCATAACCTCTCATCTTACCTTTCCGTTATCGTGCCAGCCCCGGCGGTACAGATAAGTTTATCTGGAGTATTATTGACATATTACTTAAGTAAATAGAGTATTGTTTCGTAAAAATACATTTTTTCGTTATAAAGTACAAATTATCTTATCATGAGGTCAGAATCATCCCGCACTTCAGAACGAGCAATTCTGAATGCAGCCATGACCACCACCATGGCTGAGGAGTCAGTTCTGTCATGGCTGACATATATATCTGTCATGGCTGACATATATAATTGATGATAAGAGAACATAGAATGAACGTGAAAGCTAAATACCTGGCCGTTGCCATTTCGGCACTAATTGTAACGTCCTCCGCCATGGCAGCCTCTCAAGGTGAGAGCAGTACCGTGAAATTCACAGGCTCTATTTCGGAACCTACCTGTACTTTGTCTGACGCGTCTAAAGATCAGACAGTTCCCCTGGGTGATGTTCAGACAACCGCTTTCAGTGGTGCGGGTTCCACCGCATCAGCGGGCGACATCAATATCGATCTCGAGAACTGCAGCATTAAAACTCTCAAGACCGCAACGGTAACATTCAAAGGCGATACGGCGAATGACACGGCGCTGAAAACCACAGCCGTGGACACCACGAAGGTCGGTATTCAGATCCTGGAAAATGGTCAGCCAATGAAACTGGATGGTTCTCAGCCATCAGGTACACAGGATCTGGTTGAAGAAGGTGCAACCAGCTTCAAATTCTCTGCGCGCTATGTGGCGCTGGATGAAGCCGTTGCAGCCGGTGACGCCGGGGGTGTGGCTAACTTTACCGTGAATTACCAGTAATTTAATGCCGCCCGGACACGCTGTGTCCGGGTATCACCCCGTTCGTTTATGAAGAGCTTATTCATGCTTCCACTGTCAAAAATGCTTATCCCTGGTTTCTTCCTGATATTATTTGCTGCCCCCAGTCTGGTTCATGCTGATGGAATTGTACTGGGCGGGACGCGAATTGTTTATCCGGCAGGTCAGAAACAGACCAGTATTTCCGTGCGTAATACCAGCAACCAGAGTCGTTACCTGGTTCAGTCCTGGATCGAAGACGCTGGCGGGAAAAAAACAAATGATTTTATTCTTACGCCCCCCCTGTATGTCAGCAATCCGGGTAATGAAAACACCCTGAGACTGATGTTCAGCGGCCCGTCTCTGGCTGAAGACAGGGAAACGTTATATTACCTGACCGCTAAAGCGGTTCCGGCCGTAGAGAAAAATAAAACCGACGGAAAAAATACATTGTTGCTCGCGGCCGCAACGCGGATTAAAGTATTTTACCGCCCCAAAAATCTTCCCCTGCAGGTGGAAGCGGCGCCTTCGAAATTAACCTTCACCCGTCAGGGTAAAAATGTTGTGGTGAATAATCCAACACCCTATTACATCACATTAGTTCAAATGAAAGTGTCGGGAATAGCGTTACGGGAATCACCGATGGTGCCACCATTCGGCCAGGAGTCTTTTACACTCCCGGAGGCAAAAGGTGGTGCATTTTCATTTGAAACCATGAATGATTATGGTGGCATGTCGAAAACTATCAGTACCACTCTTTAATTCTGATCAGCTATTTTCGCCTACGATAAAATAATTAAATTATTATGAATATTCTCATTAAGACGCCGCTTGCAATTATTCTGTCTGGTTTATTTATCCCGGCATCGTATGCTGAACTCTATTTCCCGCCGGAGATGGTTTCCTCTGACGGAGGCGGGATGGCTGATCTTTCCCATTTCAGTGCTGATGGCTCCCAGGTTCCCGGTGAGTATCAGGTAGACGTCTATGTCAATCAACAGTTTGTTTACAATGAGAAGATCCGCTTTGAGGCAGCAGACACCCGTAGTCTCAAAGCGGGAACAACGAAAGATGACACGACGCTGGTGCCCTGTCTCAGCCGCAAAATGACTGAACTGGCCGGAATAAAAACCGAGCTTTATCCCGCCCTGGCTGGTCTTGAGGAGGGGCAGTGTGTATTCCCCATGACTTTTATTCCCGGGTCATATTCTGCGTTCGATGTTCAGAAACTGCGTCTGGACCTGAGTATTCCTCAGGCCTCCGTCAGAAATGCGGCAAGGGGTGAGATCCCGACGGAGCGCTGGGATGAGGGGATCAATGCCGCACTGATGAATTACAGCTTTAGCGGGAGCAACCGTTTTGCCGGAAGCAGCAACAGCAGCAGCTACTTTCTCAGCCTGGACGGGGGCGTTAACGTTGGTCCATGGCGTCTGCGCGATGCCCGGACCTGGAGCTATTATGACAGTCGCTATGGCCATAAGCAGGCCTGGCAGCATCAGCGCACGTATGTGGAACGAACGGTTATCCCGCTGCGCAGCAGTCTGACTGCGGGTGAAACCACGACCGACAGCAATATCTTTGATTCTGTGGGGATTACCGGCGTACAGCTGGCAACCGACGACAATATGTATCCGGATTCGATGCGTGGCTTTGCGCCGGTGGTTCGTGGCGTTGCCAATGGCAATGCGGAAGTGACCGTGCGTCAGAACGGCTATACCATTTACCGGACGGCAGTGTCTGCCGGACCTTTCGAAATCACCGATCTGAATCCGATGTATTCCAGCGGCGATCTACAGGTGAGCGTAAAAGAAGCCGGTGGCTATACCCGAATTTTCACTGTGCCCTATGCTTCTGTCCCTGCCCTGCAGCGCCAGGGGCATCTGAAATACAGTCTGGCTGCCGGTCGCTTTCGTGGCGGCAGCGATCGCTATGACGACCCTGTATTTTCTCAGGGAGCCCTGATGTGGGGGCTGCCACATGATGTGACCCTGTACGGGGGAACCCAGTATTCCTCCCGGTACCTGGCACTCCAGTCCGGTGTCGGGGTGAATCTTGGCCGCCTGGGCGCCCTCTCCGCCGACATCACCCATGCCAGAAGCCAGCTTGCTGACGACAGTCGCCATATCGGCCAGTCCCTGCGCTTCCTGTACGCGCACGCCTTTACCCTCACCGGCACTTCCGTGCGTCTGACGGGGTATCGCTACTCCACCCGGGGATTTCATACCCTGGATGAAACGGCGCTGAAGAATATGCGCGGGCGACTTAGCGACCCTGATCTGCTGGATGAAAATGGTGAGCCCGTCAGGGATACCTTCGTCGACTTTTATGACCTTTACAACAGTAAACGGGCCCGACTGGAGGCCGACGTTTCCCAGTCACTGGGCGATTTCGGCTCAGTCTGGCTGGGCGCGTATCGCCAGACTTACTGGAACACACAGTCCAGCAGCGATTCATTTCAGGCCGGGTACAGCAACACGCTGGGTCCTGTGAGTTATTCCCTGAATGTGGGTTATACGCGCCAGAAAAATGAAAATGCGCCTTCTTATTCAGACCGCACGGTCAGTCTCTCGCTGTCTGTGCCGCTGGATAGGTTGTTCTCTTCCGGTGAAGCCTCACGTCACCCGGTGTATGCCACCTTCTATGCTAACCGCAGCAGCCAGGGCGAAACCGCCCAGCAGGCGGGTCTCAGTGGCTCCGCCATGGATGACAATCAGCTGAGCTGGAACCTGTCGCAAGGGTATGCCCGTCAGCAACAGATGTCAGGCAACGCCAGTGCCAACTACCGTGGCACCTACGGTAATGCGAACCTCGGCTACAGCTACAACAAAGACTGGCAGAACGTGAACTATGGCTTCTCTGGCGGGGCGCTTCTGCACCGCAACGGGTTGACCCTCGGCCAGCCGCTGGGGGAAACCAGCATGCTGATCGCCGCCAACGGCGCTCCCGGACTCAGTATTCAGAACGAACCGGGTGTCCGGACTGACTGGCGCGGCTATGCCATTAAACCTTATGCCTCTTCCTATCGCGAAAACCGGGTGAGTATTGACTCCCGTACTCTGGATGATCAGACCGAAGTGGAAAACGGAGCCACCCGGGTGGTGCCCACTCAGGGTGCGATTGTCCGGGCAGACTTTAGTGTACAGCGGGGACACCGGGTACTGCTCACCCTGAACCATGACGGTAAGCCGCTGCCGTTTGGCACGATGGTGACCAGTGGACACAGCAGCAGCATCGTCGGTGATGAGGGACAGGTATTCCTTTCCGGCATGGCGGACAGTGGCGTAGTCAACGCGAACTGGGGAAGCCAGCAGCGCTGCACGGCACGGTATTCGCTCAGCCAGACGGATATCAGTGCTCCGGTTGTCCGCCTGACAGCCAGCTGTCAGTAAGTCCTTTGCTTAACAGGAAGAAAACAGAATGAACACTCCAGCTTTATGGACAGCGGTCGCCCTGCTCGCGGTATCCGCCACCGCGCAGACGATGGCCGCCAATCCGACCGGGCAATTTACCATCACCACCACGATACTCAGCAGAACCTGTACGTTTGACAATGAAACCCAGACCGTTGCACTGGAGAACGTCGAAACGAGGGAATTCAGCGATCAGTCAATGAAAAAGCCCCAGACCTTTGACGTCAATATTCACTGCGACAACGGCGTCAGCAGCGTGAAAATCGTACCCTCAGGCCCTGCGGATGATACCGGAGATGCCACGGCTTTTAAAAATCAGGGGGATGCCGCGAACGTGGCCCTGCGTCTGCAGAATGCGGAAGGTAACGTTCTGACGCCGGACGGTAATTCCTCCGTGACCGTCACCCCGGAAGACGGGGTGGGCGCCTACCGCTTCAGGGTTGGCTATGTAGCCACCCAGCCGGGAAAAGTAAGTGCGGGCGGATTCTCTGCCGCGGTGACGTTACGTTTTGCCTACGACTGATATCCCGGTATTGCAGCCAGATGTCATCTGGGACCGGGCCTTCCGCTGGCTTTGCCAGCAGCGGCGTCATGCGCCCCCAAATGCAGATGTGTGGCACCTGCGCTGGATTTGGCCTGACGTCCGGGCAACGTTGTATCAACGGGTCATGACCTCCCGGTACCGGCTGTCACCTTTACAGGTCTTTGGGTCGGGTCACGACGGCCGGGCCGTATGGTGTGCACAGGATGCTCTGGTGCTGAAATGGCTCTCGCTGCGGCTCAGGTCACGACTGCCGCAGCATGAAGCCTGTATGCACCTGCAGGGCGGAATGCAGGCCAGTCTTCTGAAGGTCAGCGAGGCGTATTACCACGGTGGCTACCGGTTTGTTCACTGTACCGACATCCGGGGATACTACCGCCACATCCGCAAATGTCAGGTGATGGCGCAGGTGGCACGGTATGTACCGGAGCCGGCGCTGATGTCGCTGGTGTCGCAGTACGTTCATTACAGTGTGGAAAACGGTGGCGAGTTTCATACCCCTGAGCACGGGATACCCCGGAGCTGCGCCCTCAGTCCTCTGATTGGCGGCAGTCTGTTGCGTCACATTGACGGCTGTTTTAGCAGTCTTGACCAGGAGAACTATTTCTATGTCAGGTATATGGATGATTTTTTGCTGTTTACCCGCACGCGCTGGCAGCTCAGACGGGCGATATCTCAACTGGCAGAGTATTTTGAACTCAGCGGATTTGAGCGTCACCCGGATAAGACACAGACGGGCCGACTGGGCCGGGGTTTTGACTGGCTGGGCGTCTGGTTTGATGCAAACGGGCCCGCCATAGCGCCACGTGCGCGGGAAAACCACCGGGAGCAATGCCTGCGGCTTTATGAGCAGGCCCGAAGACAGGGGGCTTCAGACGAAGAGGCCCGGGTTCGGGTGCAGGCGTATGTCTCCCGGTGGCAGAGATGGGCAGACAGAACTCTGATGTTATGTCTGCCCGGTAATTAATGGATAACGACCTCCACCGCCACATCGCGGAGGGGGCAGGATGCCTTATGAAAATATCCAATAACATTTTAACAATCCTCTCATTCATCCCCCTGACAGGGTGGGGGGCGACGCTAGTATGCGAAGGCTGGACGGGGATAGACCAACAGAATACCATTTTCCCTTCCACCCTTGTAGGTGGTGGCGACGCGCACTGGTCATACTCGATCGGGTTCAAGGACGCCGACGGGACCCTAACATCCGGGGCGCTGCGCCAATCCGAATGGGGGATATCCACCGGCGGTTGTCCAGTTGGCGAATTTCTATACGGAGGCAAATGCTATGCATTCCAGTGGGAGACGGACGGGTACAGGGCCCTGAAGCAGATCGGAGTGCCTAAAGAGCCATTCATCGTATCTATATACCATTCGATCAAACACGGGCTCCCCGGAGGAAAGTTCATACTGCTGAAGAAGAAAGACGGCGGCGCATGGGTGGAGGTCAACTGGGACTATCTACAGCAGCAGACCATGGCGCGCCGTAGTGTCATATACGAGCCGGCGCTGTATCTCAAGGGTGCGGCCGGTGAGGAGACAGAGGCGGTGCCCCTAACGACGGCTGGGGACCGACTGCCGGGCATTATTACCATCGACGGTGGAGGGGAGAGCGTGGAGTACAATGTGAACGGAATTCCGGTAACTGGTGCCACAGCAATCATGACCGACCAGGTGAACAGAGTGAGTGCCAGTACACAGCGAGCGACCACGGCTGGTACTTACCACGCGACGGGGACGCTGACCGTGACGTGCCCATAGGGGGGGGACGCAGGGCCCGCCCAAACGCGGAAGTTAAGAGGGTCGCCCAGGAATGATAGAAAAGCAGTAGCGACGGGCGGAACGGTCGACAATTACGACAGGAACGCAAGTCCTGGCGAGGCCCGGTGGGGAACTCGTGGCCGAAAGGGCAGGGGCAGCCCGGTACGGTGACAGAGTAGAAACGAAGCCTAACCCCCCGGGCGGGGAACTGAGTCTGGAATGAGGGGAGAGTGACGCGGGACTGACAGCGAACGTAGGGACCAGCCCGGGGATGGAACCTGTTGATTGGGGATGGAGAGCAAGTGAAGATGCGTCACCGTGGGCATGGAGGCGGAACCAGGGGCGGGCAGCTCCACCTTTCTGCGACACTGCAATGTCCCTGATCAATACCACCGACTTTCGATGAGACAACGTGCGTCCGTCTGGCCGTATACTACCCTCATGAGAGGACGGCCAACGATCCGATAATTTGCGCGAAGGTAGCTGCAGTGCCCCTATAGTGATCACACAGTGGTGGAACACGGTCCCTTGTACTCGGTGCAGGCCGTCTGAGCTGTTTGCCTCCGCCTGAATCATCAACCAGAATGTACAGCGCATGGCGGCCGCATACCGCTGTGTAGTGGAGAAAAATGTTCCAGGAAATTGAAAAAGACGATTTTCTTATAGGTGAACGGGTGATATTCCGCCCGCTCGATCAATCTCTGCGCGGGAACGATGGTGAGGGCGACGTCGTTGTACTTCGAATGTTGCCATCCCGATTGCTCCTTTTTCTGATTGCCCATCGCGATCAGGTGCACAGTCGTGAGGTACTGCTCAATGCGGTCTGGGAGCAGTACGGATTGCTGGCCTCAGGGCATTCCCTCAATCAGAACATTGCGGTCCTGAGAAAAGTCTTACAGGAGTTTGGCTGTCCGGCCGATGTTATCAGAACGATCCCCCGGGCGGGCTTCCTGCTTGACAGTGCTTATGTCCAGCGCCTGGAAAACAGAAATCCTGTCTTTCCCGTGATGGTGATACCGGCGGAAAAAACGACGCCGCCACCGATAAAACGAAACCCTGCACGGGCAAAAGCCGTTGTCGCTTTCGTCGCCATGGGAGCCCTCGTCGCGGGAGCGTTACTGATGCGTTTGCCCGCATTCTCGGGGAATGACTGGAGGCAATATGCCCGGCCCCAGCCGCTTTATTTCGCCGGAAAAATTGAAAGTTGTCCTGTGTATTCCACCGCGCCTTTCTCTGCCTATGCCGGTACGGTCATGATGCGATACGTGCGTCTCTTTGCCGGTCATAAAAAGCAGGCGTGTGTTACCGACACCTTCTACCTTGTCTATGGAAGAGAACTGATGCAGACCGGTGAAGGCGGGCAGATATTCATTGCCCGCTGTGGCAGGGATCCATTCAACGCAGAGACGATCCGGGGATGTAACTCTGACTATGAACAGCTTACTGAGAAATAAACATGTCCTCTGGAGCGGTATTATAATCCTGCTGCTCCTGATGACGTTCTGCATACTGGTTTTTTATAAAGCCGAGAAAAAATCCTTAAAATGTCTGTCCATGATACATAAAGCCCTGCCGGAGCAGGCTGTGTATCTTTCCTCTGTCCTGACGCTGTCCGAATCGTCGAAGGGAAGCTTCTTTTTTAAAGGCACACTCGTGGGAAAAAAAACAGGAAAGCTTAACCTGGAGCGACAGGTCACTTTTGAATATTCATCACCCGGTGACTCTCGTTTGATCCTTGCCCACTTTAACACGTCACGCGGCACGGCCGATAACGTGCCCGATGAGGTGTTTAACCGGTCTGTTTTTGATACAGCCAGCCAGTCAACAGAGCTTTATCTGACAAAGCTGAATAATGTGTTTTTATTAAATAATATATTCATGCCGGTACAGGTATGCGTACCGGAATAAGTCCGGGAGCCTGTTTATACCCTTATCGCGTACTCTTCCGGCTCCCGGTTGAGTACGCAGCCACTGCAGTCAGGCCTGCGTACCCGGCCTGACGTTAATGTTCCTGCGGGCAACTTTATCCCGCATGAAGAGGATATTGAGCTCATTTTTTTATGAGTAAATTGCGGGCCAGATCATACAACGTTTCAGCCAGGGGATATGCGGGTTTACCGGAAAGAATGTAATCATCAATAACCCCAATAATCCCCCGAAAAATGAATGTGGCCGTTATTCTGGGCTGTTCTGCGGAAAATATTCCGGTTGCTTTGCCCGTATCAATAAGCGAAATAAGCTCTGCCATAAACGGCCAGCCTTCGGCGTTCCAGCGTAAAGGATCATTCCCGAAGACCACATCGTGAACCTCCTCCATCTTCAGTGACCCCTCAACACAGGCCAGGATCCAGGCTTCGAGTCTTGGCCACAGCGCGTGGGCAGGGTGAGCATTAACGGCGTCAATGATCTGCGCGTTAAAACTGGCAATAACATGCTCACGCAGGGCCATAAGTAATGCGGCGCGTGACGGAAAATGGTGATAGAAGGTTCCTTTAGCGATACCAGCGAGCTGAATGATGTCATTCACGGTCGTCGACTCAACCCCCTTCTCCCTGAACAGCGTTTCAGCAGCCCTGAGCAATCGGGTCGCGCTTTCGTTGCCACGGGCCTGTTTTTTTGTGTCAGGCGCCCCTGCAGTGAACCTGTTGTTATTAACGAATGACAACGTAACCTCCTGAACCGTTATGACCATCGATGAAAAACCGGAGTGTTGCATGGCCTGTCTTCACGTTTATTCAGGCCCGGTGCGAACGTATGTTGCCGGATCATATGCCATTTCCGGGTACGGCGAAACTTAACCTTGACAAAACCGACCGAGAGTCTAGTATTTTACCGACCGTGAGTCTGGTTCGGAATGTGCGTGTCGTACTGTGCAGATCTGAACTGACAACATCAACGTTGCACTGACAAGGTGTAAGGAGCATGCAAATGAAAGACAAACAAATCATACTGGTTACCGGTGCATCTGATGGCATCGGAAAAGAAATAGCCCGGCAGCTGCTGGCCCAGCATCACCACGTTATTCTTGGGGTGAGGGACATGAAAAAAGGTCATCTCGTCGCGAAAGAACTTCGGGCCGTTTCAGATGAGGTATCAGTCTTCAGGCTGGATGTGACAATACCGATGACTGTCAAGGTTACGGCACAACAAGTGAAGGATAAATTCGGTTATATTGATGCACTTGTTAATAATGCCGGCGTTGCATTAGATCGGGGGCCTGTCAGCAATATGCTGATGAGTGATGTAAAAATGACATTTGCAACAAACATCATTGGTACCATCGATGTCACTCAACAGTTTATTCCTCTGTTGAAGAAATCGCCACACGGGCATGGGCGCATTGTTAACGTATCAAGCGGGCTTGCCTCCCTTACGAATATGACGGATGAAGAAAGCCAGTTCTACGATATTGCTTTACCTGTGTATGCTGCAAGTAAAGCGGCACTGAATGTGTTTACCATTCATTTGTCCCGGGAATTAAAATCTTCCGGTATCAGTGTTAATGCGGTTGATCCCAGCCTGACGGCGACCCGCTATGTTCAGCATCCTGATGCCCAGCCGGTTTCTCTTGGCGCTGAAGCGGCGGTTAAATATGCGCTGATGGGAGAAGATTGTCCTACTGAAGGATTTTACAGCAGAAAGGGTGTCGTACCCTGGTGACCTCAGTATGCTTTTACAACTGAATTCCGGTTGAAATGAAATCTTTAAAATATTCATAGGTTGCAGCTCAGGCGTGACTCTGATTCATTTAATGAAGAGCATTTGGATATGAGATATAAATTCCATGAAATTATTCACTGACTGTCTGCCCTATATTATGGCGGCAATCTATCTTATTGGTTTTTTTGTTAATGCATTTCCGGGTGAAAAAATCAGGGATAACTACAGGCGGTGGGGGTACCCGGCTAAGTTTTATTATGTCACCGCTGCCGTGGAAATGATCACCGTCATTTTGTTGAGCATTCCGGACCTGGTAACGGCAGGGTTCATCCTGAGTATGGTGCTTAATGTCGCCGCACTGCTGACATTGTACAGATCCCGGGAGTTAAAAGATGGGATTGCCGCGTTGATATTTATCCTGGTGTCGGCAGCGTGGATCCTGGTGTTCTGTTTTTCTGAGATCCGATAAGGGGGGACGCCATTATTTTATACTTAACCGTCTTGTGCATTTCTGATTTATCATCAACGGTTCCGGTCTGAATATTTCCGGCCTGAGATTGCTCTCATTCATGGAAAAAAGCCGCTCCTGCGGCTCTTTTTTCCGGCAGTGCGGCCACTTAATCAGCAGGTATGCGCGAGACCGGTTTACCGGGCGATTCGGTGCTCCCCGCGATAAACTCCGGCTGATCTCCGGCACGTGTCCTGAAGGTTTCCAGCACCGCTTCAGCCAGCACGATGAGCTCATCATTCGGTGTATAACCGCTAATTTTACCGTGGCGCAGCGCCTCATCCCGCTCCAGGTACACGTCGATCACTGTCAGTTGCTCACACAGGTCCGTCAGCGCGGCGGTTGAGTCCGATGCCCCGACCCGGAGTTGCATGCTCCGGATGCTGGCGAGATGTTTTCTGAAGCGTTCAAACCACATGGTAAAGGTATAAAGCGGAATACCTTCCCGTTTGTCATTCTGCGCCAGCGCCTCTCTGGCACAGACAATGGCTTCACGGCTGTCCCGGATGATCATCTGATTCAGGGTGTTTCCGGATACGGGCCCGCCACCAAATTTCTGCAGGGCGTTAATATAACCGGCAGCCTCATCAATAAAACCCCGGGTGATCTGCAGATGTTCGGGTGTCAGAACGGCCAGACTCGTCAGATTACCCGCTGCCAGTCGCAATACTTCCGACAGGCGGTTCACGCCGTCGAGGCTTGCCGGGTAATGATGGAATCCCCCGGCCGGTGAGCCCGTGCGCTGCCCCGGGGCTGACAGGATCAGTGCTTCGTGGTTACGATAGAACCCGTAGGCTTCCTCGATATCTTTCATGGCCATGGCGACGGCTTTATCCGGCAGGGACTGACCCGGCTGCGCCGACTGGGTGAAATGCTTCAGCCGTCCCCAGACGGTTTTAAATCTCTGCAGGGCTTCGGAGAAAACTTCCTGTGGATTGACCGCCGCCGGTTTGTAGCGGATCTGGAACGGCAAACTCCCGGTTTCGGCGATGTAATCGACAAGACCAGAAATGTAGCTACTGAAAGTATGACCGGCAGCCTCCAGGATCGGCTCTGCCTTTTCTTTGGATTCATCTTTGACGCGCGTATTGAGCTGGGCCACTTTACTTTTCCGTTAGCGTGCAGGTTATGATTTAACTGTATAGCAATCTGCTTTACATGAAAGTATTTTGATGTTGCTGCCTTTTTGATTTACGTAAATCATGGTGCTTAACATTTCACCGTCTTACCCTTCTTTTTTCTGGAGATCTGAAAACCCAGAAGCCGGAAGTGGGTAAAAGGAGGGAAATGATGGGAGAACAAAAGAAGATTGCAGCAGGAGCAGAATAGCACCCTCAACACGGGTGCCTGTGAGGGTTATTTGCTCAGATAGGTCAGAGCTGTATGCACTGCACCGGCTATCATGGGCATGGCGCCTGCGATGGTGACAACACTGGCAGTATCTGTCAGCAAAGCAGAAATTTTCTCTCCGAACGGGCTTCCTGTGCCTTTACTGATCTCATTACGATATTCGGGATGCAGAACAGCCAGACCCAGTGTGGACTGAACAGCGTCCATTACCGGCTCTACACCGGAAATACTGTATGACTCCAGCGCTTCCTGAATCTGCGCCAGTTGTTTCAGTAGCAGGGTTTTCATCGCAGCAGAAAGCTCACTCTCCCGGATTTCATTACGCAGATGCGTTATCCTTTCCAGCAAAGCATCAATTTCATCCGCAGCTATACCTGCATGTGCTCCGCGGGTTTCAAATAGATCGGACAGCATGCCAAGTTCTGTGAGTGTTCGATCATCAATCTTATCCCGGAATGTATGCCAAGTTTCATTTAAGCTTTGTGAGATAAAGGCTGAATCAACACAGCTTTTCCAGTGTCCTGACTTACCACGAAGGGTGGAAAAATTGTCTTCCCTGACCTGGATAATGCGCCCCGGCAGGGCCATGGCGTGTCCCAGACGGGTGAGAAGGAGCCCCTCTCCCATACCTTCAGTCTGTAATATGTTTTGCCAGACCTTGCGACAATTTTCAGTCCTTTGATATTTGTTTCCTTGCTCAAGTAAATCCAGCAACCTCTGAGCCGGATTATCAATTTTCAGTTCACTCATCTCTTAAAGCCCTTTCCCTTTTTTCGCTTATTTTACCCAGTCTTCCAGTTTCAGGCCCGGTACCCGCTCAAACTCTCTCACATTATTGGTCACCAGCACCGCGCTGGCTGCAATGGCATGCCCGGCGATGGCCGTGTCGTTTGGCCCGATAGGCGTACCGGCGGCGGCGAGCGCGGCCTTGATTTCTGTGGTGGCATCCACCGCGGCTTTATCCCACGGCAGAATGGCATCGAGCCTTACGCAGAACGCGTCTACCAGCTGCGCGTGACGCGGTGAAGCCTTCTTGCCAATGGCGCCAAAGCGCATTTCCGCATAGGTGATGGCCGACACCACGATCCGGTGGTTGCGCAGCACAGCCTGCTCCAGGCGTTTCAGCACTTTTTCCGGCTGCTCGCGCATGATGAATGAGCAGATATTGGTGTCGAGCATGTAGGTCTTCGTTCGCGGCTGTTTCATAGCGTAAAGCGTCCTTCGTCGCTGACAATATCCTCGCGCTCAGTCATAAAGTCCGCGTCGGCCTTTTCTTCCCGGAAGAACGAGCTCCAGGTCGGGCGGACCGGACGCAGGATGATGCTGTCACCCTCGCGCACGATTTCGAGCTCGCTGACACCGTCAAAATCCAGATCGCGCGGCAGACGGATGGCGCGGTTATTGCCATTTTTAAAAATGGATACGGTTCTCATGTTCTTTCTCCTGGCCTGATGGCCGTGATACGCATTACGTACATATGCCCAGTATAGGCAGATGACTGGCATATGTATATCTTCAGCATATGCAGATGATAAGGATATGCGTATGCCAGCCATATACAGATGCCAGGCATATGCAGATACCTGCCATATGCTAAGCCCTCTCTTTTTATCGGAGATCCGAAAAATACCAGTTTAGGATCTTCTTCCCCTTCCCCGCCGCGCCGCGGCCCACAGACACAAGATGTAGCGGTGCAGACTGCTGCTGATGGCGCTATATGTTGTGTTTCGGCCTTACCCCGTGACCCGGCGCGCAGCGGCAGAAAAGACCGCTTCGCTTATTCCCTGACCGTGGTACACTTCCGAAAAGTTGTTAATACGCAGAAAATCGGATCACCCGGAAACCGGTCTCCGGTAATTTAACGGCGTGGTTATAATCCTACTAATTATCAGATTCAGAAAACATCACGGCAGGAAAAATACAGTGTGTGATAGTCAGGCGGGTTATCGGTGGTGATGAGTGATTACGGGATTGGATAATTAGTTTTTTAATATTTACAGCAAAAGGAAAGTTATGAGCAATCTAAAGCCATTACATGATGTCCTCGTTGAGCTGGAAAATGCCGGTCATACAGAACTGTGGATGGCATCTCCACGAGGTAAAACTTGTTTTGAGGTTCATCCTCTCGATCAGAGTCAATGGTACCTGCCGAACATCATCACCCGCGATGGACGAACAGTGGCTCACAGGGAAAAACGTCCTAATGGCTGGCTGCTTTCCGGTGACTGGAAAAACACCCATTGCCGATCCGGCGCAGCGGCACCTTACGATGCGGAATTTATGGAAGACGAATGGCGGTTCAATTTGATTGCCAGGGTCAAATGACGGTCGGCGGGATTTCTCAGTAAAGGAACAATCATGTCAGAAGTCATAACCGATACTGAACAGGTTAAAGCAATGGTGCAGGGGTTTTCTGCATGGATGCCGGTGATATCAACCATTGCCGGTGGCGTGTTGGCCGGATCTGTGGCGATAGGCGTGAGCTTGCTTAACCATAAGTTCGCCAGAGAACGAGAAGAGAAAGCAATGGCTGATCGTCTTCGCCAAGAGAACGAAATTAAACAGGAAAAAATTGATCGTGAGCGACATTTTATCGCTACCGAGCTGGTCTTTCTGCTGGAGCGCTTCGCTGAGTCCTGCTCCTATGTTGCCTCTGACTCCGGGGAAGATAATACCGATCCCCAGCCCACTCGCGAACCGATCGTCAATTACCCTGAGCTCAACTTCTCTGACGTTAGCGGAGACTGGCGGGTTCTCGATACACGTCTCATGTACCGTATCCGGGAATTGCCGGTTCTGCAAATGCAAGCAAACAAGGCTATTGCAAACATCGGGGAAGGTGACAATTACGGCTCACGCAGGGATTACTTCCGCGAACGCTGGTACCGGTACGCCGGCCTTGGTCTGAAAGCTATCATTCAGGCCAGACGCCTTCGCCGGATGGCAGGCTTTCCGGAAACCCCTCTCGCGAGAACTCACTTGTCCGCACAGTATGTAATGAAGGAAGTATGGCAGATTGAACGCCGGCGGAGAGCGAAAGAGGCCATCGATGACCGGGACCTCTTTGAAGATCTCCAGAGTGAACACAAAGGGTTTGTTAAACTGGCTGAAGAGCGGGTTGCTGAACGTTGATACGAGCAGACGGCGGGATTTATCAACGATCTAAGGAAGCAAAAACATGGGAATGTTTGACACGGTCACCTTTCGCTACCGCATGCCGGACGGCGAAACAGAATCTGAATACCAGACCAAATCACTGGACTGTGAGTGTGAATTTTATGAGATCTCAGCCGAAGGGCGACTGCTGAAATGGCAGTCTGATGTCGGTGGGTATGCGGATACGAATTTTGAGGGGGCGTTTACCATGACCGCCAATGAAGGGTATTGCCTGTACTTTGAGCGGGGGACTCTGGTATGGATTGAAGTGTACTCGCAGGGGGATAAACGCTGGCCGTTCGATCCTGCACGGTTTATGCCGGACCAGGGCTGAAGGGAATCACTCTAAAAGGAATATACGGTGGATGTACCGACATTTGATGAAGCCAGTAATGCCTGGCTTCTGACCCTGCCTGAGAGCCGTACAGGTGGTCGATATCAGCCAGTATGCAGGGTGGTCGTCATCAGAACCCTGAAGGAAATCTACTCTCCTGCCAGTGGCAGTCTTGACGTGAAAAGAAAGCTGGCAGGCCGCACATGTACTCTTTCCCTTTACTGGAACGGAGGAGGCTGGCATCAGGAGCCTGAATATAAAGCGGAGTTTAAAGTTAATATATGGGATGGTACGACGGAGCTGGATCTTACAAACTCGGATTTTATGCTGGACTATAATTTGCGGGGACGCGGGCTTGGTTCCTGGATCATGAATCAGCTGATTTCCTGGGCGAAAACACTTCCCACTGATACACCCGTAAAACCTATAAGGACGTCTCCTGTCGATGAAGATGACAAGGAAAATATGTTTCGTCGGGATCGTTTCTGGAACGGTATCGGATTCAGATTCAAGCCAGGGGGAAGACTATCTCTCCCATTATCTGTCGGCGAGCTTCAGTACCCTAAAGGCCTCCATTGCCCCCTTTCTGCAGTGCCTTTGCATAAGGGCGTTGATGAGCTACACCGTCTGTGCGAGAGCCAGAAGCTGGAGATTGATAGACTTAAATCCGGTCAGTCATATCAGGCAAAGCAAATCCGGTATCTGACTGAACGCCAGTGGGACGTTTTACTGATAAAATCCCTATCCTTCATTATTTTCTCCCCCATTTTTATTCCCTGCTGGCTCTACACCAAGCTGAAGCAAAGCCGTGAGACAACCCATGAAAAATGACCTGCCCGAGAGCCTGAAGGCCCAACATCCCCAAGAACAATACCTGTCCACTAAGGACAACAAACAATGATGCCGGCAGTACCAAGCCCGGGCGTTTCGTTTTCTGCCGCACAGCTGCCGGTGGCCATCGATTACCCGACCGCACTGGCTCTGCGTCAGATGGCGATGGTTCAGGACGAACTGCCGAAATATCTGCTGGCACCGGAGGTGAGTGCCCTGCTTCACTATGTGCCCGATCTGCACCGTAAAATGCTGCTGGCTACGCTGTGGAACACCGGAGCGCGCATTAATGAAGCGCTGGCACTTACCCGCAGCGATTTTTCGCTGGTCCCACCCTACCCGTTCATACAGCTGGCAACTCTCAAGCAGCGTGCGGAAAAAGCGGCCAGAACAGCAGGGCGTATTCCGACCGGAAGTCAGCCTCATCGACTGGTGCCGCTATCGGACAACCAGTACGTCAGCCAGCTGGAGATGATGGTGGCCACGCTGAAAATTCCGCTTGAGAGAAAAAATAAACGCAGCGGCAGAACGGAGAAGGCACGTATCTGGGAAATCACTGACCGCACGGTCAGGACGTGGATAAGCGAAGCGGTAAATGCAGCTGCTGCCGATGGAGTGACGTTTACGGTATCGGTAACGCCGCATACTTTCCGCCACAGTTACGCGATGCACATGCTGTACGCCGGGATTCCGCTCAAAGTGCTGCAGAGCCTGATGGGACATAAGAGCATCAGCTCGACGGAGGTGTATACCAAGGTGTTTGCGCTCGATGTTGCGGCGCGCCACAGAGTACAGTTCCAGATGCCTGAAAATGAGGCGGTAAGCATGCTGAAGAGTCTGATGCCTGGACGTTGATACTGCAGACGGCATACTGATTCGCTGACGCACCCATACGGGTTTGTCCAACCCTTCATCCACCCGGAATTAGCTTCCGGGAAGATTCACGGTTTCTGTTATGGATCAACAAAAATAAATACGACCATCGTACATATTTTCTGGACACTTTTTCCGATAATGCCGGAATGTCCAATGCAAAAAGCAGTTATTGTTCGTTGCAAAGACATCCTGAGGTGAAGTCGCATCAAGTAAGTGAGCTGGACAGAATCACCTGAATGTCTAACCGCGCGGGGAATTAAATGAGGTGCATAAAAAAGGCCGCTGGCGCGGCCTATTGTTCAGAAAACATCAGAATCAGATCCATAAATCGGGTTCCGTCTGCATCTCTGTTAGAATCCTTAGACTCTCTTGTCAATTCAAACCATAACCAAAATGCGGCATTAAAAGCCGTGTGTAGCATTTTGGTCTTTTCAGGACAGGCAATAGCCTCGGCAACGTACTTATTGAGGGTTCGTTCAGTAACGTCGGTAATCATCTGATATGAGTACACTTCACCCTGCATAAATAATCCTCTCTCGTGGCTTTTATTTTCATATTACCAGGCCAGCTCTCAGGCTACCAGTAGAACTGGACAGAATAACCGGGATGTCCAGGTGAGCAGGGAAAACTGCAGGCACAGCTTCAGTGGCCCTTTTTGTTTGAAAGCGTTTCCTCATAAGCCATTTCGTAGTCGTAGGGTTCAGAGCAATTTTTTCTGCGAACTATAGTTTCATAACTTTCAGCGCATCCTTGCTTAGTAGCCATGTTGTGAAACTTCTTGTATTGATTCTTCATGAACTTATTGCGAACCTTTTGCCAGTGAATATCTTCATTGTTATTTAAACAATTACCACTTTTCATTTTTTTGATTATTGTATTAATAGCGGCGTTTTTTCTGAGAATGGATTTTATAACTAAGAATTATGCCGCCGAATAAGGCAATAAATGTGATAAAAATTGTAGTCATCCCAGCCTCCTGTTTTCTTCACTCAATAATATCAGGACAGATCACGACCAGCCAGCGGAACTGGTCAGAATGATGGTTGTGTCCAGGCCGGCGCGGGGAATTAAACGAGAGGTGAAAAAAAGGCCGCTGAAGCGGCATTTATCATCGAAGTGACGAACTATCTGAAGGAGAGGGACAAAGCAGCGCGGGTAACGAACCTTCTCTGTGCGGTTTTTCACACTGCGTATCCTGAAACATGAGAATCATCACCCCGGCACTGATACCAAATAGCACGGCAAACACCAGCGCGGGAACCAGCATTTTAAGCTTTAGTTTTGAGTGGCGTAACGACATAGCGAGTCCTCTTAGCCGTTTTTTATAAACAGATAATAGGAAATTATACCTACACCTATACAAATAGATGCATAAATTAAAAAATTATTATCTATCATGATTCACCTTCCTTGAATAACTATCATCAATAGTTATCCGATTTTTATCAGTCAGATGAATACCTATCAGACGCAGAATGAAGCCTTTCCAGCTCTGATTAACCTTACGGTTATAGCTATAAAGGTCATCATTTTCCTTTTTTAGTTTTGACCATTCGTCGCATAGAGTTAAAGGGTCCAGGTCGGTGATATGTATTATTTCACCGTTGATGCGTGCCGTATTAATTCCTGCGTGCTTCATAATACCCCTCCCGAAGAATTAAGTTGTTATTTATCTGGGTTTTTAATTAGTCGCCTTGTTGCGAACTAAGCTGCGCCAAAATTTCTTCTGGGGATAAATAAAAATTAAAAATAGATGGACTGATGGTATTCAATCTAAGATAAGTTTTTTTACCTGAGTTGGAACTACTTGGATCAACCGTGCCTATAGCTGAAATCAACTCGGATTGGATAATTACAACAGTGCCGTTAGCATCTTTAATAACTTTAAGATTTTTAGGGTTACATCCAGCTTGATTGTTATTTATTTCCATTTGCATATTCCTTTTATATCGGTTTGTTTATCTCATTCGATCGCTTGCCAGATTGTAAACATCACTTCTTTCGCGTTTACCTA
>NZ_DALZVG010000031.1:0-45286 GCF_032012665.1 Scandinavium sp. | reverse complement strand
CTGATCCCGGTTCTGTGCATCGGTGAAACCGAAGCAGAAAACGAAGCGGGCAAAACTGAAGAAGTTTGCGCACGTCAGATCGATGCCGTTCTGAAAACCCAGGGCGCAGCCGCTTTTGAAGGCGTGGTTATCGCTTACGAACCAGTTTGGGCGATCGGTACCGGCAAATCTGCGACCCCAGCGCAGGCTCAGGCCGTTCACAAATTCATCCGTGAGCACATTGCTAAAGCCGACGCGAAAGTGGCTGAGCAGGTTATCATTCAGTACGGCGGTTCCGTGAACGCAGCTAACGCCGCTGAACTGTTCACCCAGCCGGACATCGATGGCGCGCTGGTTGGCGGTGCTTCCCTGAAAGCAGACGCTTTCGCGGTGATCGTGAAAGCAGCAGAAGCCGCTAAACAGGCTTAATTTCCCGCCATGCGAATAAAACCCGGACAGCGCCTGCGCTTCCGGGTTTTTTTATAGTTTCCCCAGCACCTGATACCACGCATAATCCAGCGGCACCAGCAGTAGATAGCTCGCCACCGCCAGCGTCAGACACAGCAGCATTCCGGCCCTGGCCGGCACTTTTCCCAACGCCATCGCGACCACAATCGGCGACGCCTGATAGGGCAACAGCGGCGTGGAGTACCCCAACACCTGAATCATGATGACGCTGAGCAGAGGAAAGCCCGTCGCATCGGCAAAGCTTTGCGCAAAGGTGGTGTAGAGCGCCGGTACGCCGTTGGCGGTCATAATGAAGTTCAGCGCGGTAGTGATGCCGGTCAGCGCCAGGAAACTGGTAAACGGGCGTTGTGCATCGAGCGGCATCACCTGCAACAGCGCCTTACCGACTGCACCACCAATGCCGGTTTGCGTCACGGTGATGGCGAGTCCCAGGATGCCCGCCACGTAAATACAGGTTCGGATATTCACACCCGCTGCAAACTCTTCACCGCTGATGAAGCCCACCCGTGGCAGAAGCGTTACGCAGGCCGCCGCTAAGCCCGTCCACGCCGGGCCAATGCCGTGCCAGCTTTCGCTAACCCATAGCCCCAGCACGACGGCCAACAGCCACGACAGGCGCTTCTCTGCCGCGCTCATCGGCGCTGGTGGAGTGACATCGCCCGGAGGATGTGGTTTACCGGGGAACAGCCAGCAAATCAGCGCCACCAGCAGCGCGCCTTTCAGCCAGCCAAGTACCGGCGTGTGCAGCAGCAGATAAGGCAGATAGTTCAGATGAATGCCATATGCGCCCTCTGCCGCGCCGCTCATCACCAGGTTTGGAACGTTGGCCGGTAAAATGGTGGCGGAGAGCTGAAAGGTGCCGAATCCCACGGCCAGCGCCAGGCCATACCAGGCGCGACTTCCTTCCGCTATACCTGCTCGTGATGCCATCGCCGCCACAATCGGCATCAGTAACGCAATGCGTCCCATGTTCGAGGGCATTACGAACGCCAGCGCATAGCTGAGCAGCACCACGCTTGCCACCATGTGAAACCATGAATCCGTTAGCTTCGCCGAAAGCGCGCGCGCAGCGCGGTCGGCAAGGCCCGTTTTGCGGATGGCGATGCCGAGTACAAATCCGCTGAACACCAGCCAGAATGCCGAAGAGGCGAAGCCGCCAAAGATAACGTCCGGTGGGGCGATTTTGGCCGCCATCGCCACGGTAAAAAACAGCAATGCGGTGATGAATTCTGGCAGAAGCGACGTTGCCCAGAGCACGATCGTGACGCCAACAATCAGCGAAGGTAGAAAAAGCGGGTGGGATAGCCAGAGCGACATACCTGTCTCCTGTCGTTTTTTTCAGCAAGTCTACGACGACAGGAGAGAGAGGTAAACGCCAGAAATGAGGGGGTTATTGCAGAATCGTGCAGCGATGATCCTGAATTTCCTCCGCAGAGGCGCGGTTTAAGGTCAGCAGATTGCGTTCCGTTGCCAGCAGGACGAACGTACCGTCATTCTGCTGCGCCATAGCCAGCGCGAAGCGGCCCATATGGTCGCGGGCTTCCGGTACTTCTTCGGCCAGCATCAGGAACGGACTTTTCTGCGCCAGCTCGTTTTCCGTCACGCGGCGGGCAAGATAGCGGTGATTACGCAGCCCGTCGGGTAGCGGCAGCCAGCGACTGCTGATCGAGGCCATGCTGGCATTAAGCTGTTCACGTACGTCCGGGCGCAGGCAAGAAATATGAATATGAAAATGATTCTGCGTACGGCCGGTGCGGGAATTTAGGGTCAGCGATACCGCTGAATCGGGCACAGGTGAACCGTGGCGCGAGCTCATCACCTGCCGGTTCTGCCAGGCCTGCCAGAAGAAGTTAGGCGTATGCGGGTTCAGCAGCAGCGGACTTTCAGTGCCGTTAATACGATAAGTCGGCATTAGCAGGTATTGCAGCGGGCCGTTGCGGTCTTTAAACAGGACATAGCCGCCCTGCAGATTAACTGCTTCGCACGGCGCGGGGGACTGATTCTGCTGCTGGTTCGGCACGCACTGGTCAATAACAAAATGGCGCAACGCATTGGGATTGCCCGAATGCAGCCAGTACCAGCCTCCGGCAGCCGCTACCACGATAATGATTGTCAGAGTCAGATACTTGATGCGCTTCATTTTCGTTCCCTGTGAATGTTCGTGAGCGAAAGGTTAACGCAAAATGATGACCAAATAAAAACGGCCCCGCAGGGCCGATTTTATTAACGTGATTATCGCTGACTAATCTGATCGAAGGTGCCGCCGTTAGAGAAGTGCTCTTTCTGCGCTTTCGTCCAGCCGCCAAACTCCTGATCGATAGTGAACAGCTTCAGCTTCGGGAATTCGCTTTCGTATTTCTTCGCCACTTCTGCATCCCGCGGGCGGTAGTAGTTTTTCGCCACGATATCCTGGCCCTGTGGCGAATAGAGATACTTCAGATAGGCTTCTGCGACGGTGCGGGTGCCTTTCTTATCAACGACTTTGTCCACCACGGAAACGGTCGGTTCGGCCAGAATCGATTCGCTTGGGGTGACGATTTCAAACTTGTCTTTGCCCAGCTCGTTGGTGGCCAGCAGCGCTTCGTTTTCCCAGGCAATCAGCACGTCACCAATCCCGCGCTCCACGAAGGTATTGGTAGAGCCACGAGCGCCGGAATCCAGCACTTCGACGTTTTTATACAGAGCCTTCACGAAATCCTGTGCTTTAGCCTGATCGTTGTTGTTGTGATGCAGAGCGTAACCCCATGCCGCCAGATAGTTCCAGCGCGCGCCGCCGGAGCTTTTCGGATTCGGGGTGATCACCGACACGCCTGGTTTAACCAGATCGTTCCAGTCATGAATTTGTTTCGGATTGCCTTTGCGCACCAGGAATACGATGGTTGATGTGTACGGCGCGGAGTTATCCGGCAGGCGCTTGAGCCAGTCTTTATTAATGCGGCCACGTTCGGCGATGGCGTCTACGTCGTAGGCCAGCGCCAGCGTCACCACGTCGGCTTCGATACCGTTGATCACTGACGTGGCCTGCTTGCCGGAGCCGCCGTGCGACTGGCGGATGACGACATTGTCGCCGGTTTGCTGTTTCCAGTAGGCGCTGAAGGCCTTGTTATAGTTGTCATACAGTTCACGAGTGGGATCGTACGACACGTTAAGTAACTGAATATCTTTTGCCAGAACGCCGGCGGATGCCAGCAGAAGCGTTAACCCCAGGCCAAACTTGTTCATCGACCGCTCTCTTTTTTGTGGTGGTGTGATGCTGGTAGCCTGCCAGAAACCAAATCAATGATTAAAGAATAAAAAAAGATTGGTTATAACCATATGCAATAACACTCCTGCTGTTTCCCCCGGAGATAAAGTTGAGAGAGGGCTGTGGTTGCCAGTTCTTCTTCAGAAAACTTTATATGTGATCGGACAGGCAGGGAAATTTCTTATTTTCAAGCCGTGCAATCATTCATGAAAGTTCGCAATGCATATCTCATGGTGAGTGGAAAAAACTTTTTTGAAAATAAAAGAGAATGAACGATCTGTGCTGTTTTTATTTTATCATTACTGATGAATATGACCCTTTCATCCTGCCTGTATTTTTAGGAAAATTCATATGAACTCGTTAAATTTCAGATCGAATGATGAAATTTCTTATTACCCTTTCATCATATAACCCTCCCCTTTTAATTTAGGAATATTCATGCGACTTTGTGAAAATTCAGATCGAATTATAGGGTTGCTCATTTGCAATGCATTAATAATGCTTCAAACGTAACGGTTAATTGCAAAAGGCTAATTGTCAGGTTATTCTAGCCGCGCTCGCTGCATGCAATACATTGCATGAAATAAATCGCAAGAAATACATGGCCTCAAGGGTTGGCTATGGCTTCAGGTCACTGAAAAAATAATATTTTTACTTCAACTTTCGCAGAAACAGCCTTCATGAAAGCACACTCTATATGTAACGACAGAATATGATGAAGAAATACCGAATTAAACAAGTCGTATCAGTATTATTTTCGCTATTGCTCGCGGGCTGCACGGTGATTCCAGGCCAGCATCTTAGCACCTCGGGGAAAGCACATATAGAGACGCCAGAAGGCCATTACGATATTAATAAACTGGTGAGCATTTACCCTTTGTCGCCTCAGCTTATCGAGCAGTTACGCTCTGCTCCCGTCATTTCGCGTCAAAACCCCGGGCTTGAATCGCTTATCGGGCGTTATGAATACCGTATTGGCGTGGGTGATGTGCTTATGGTTACCGTTTGGGACCATCCGGAGCTGACTACTCCTGCAGGGCAATATCGCAGCGGGAGCGATACGGGCAGCTGGGTGAAATCTGATGGCACTATTTTTTATCCCTACATTGGCAAAATAAAGGTTGCGGGGAAATCACTGGATGAAATTCGGGACCAAATAAGTCGTGGTCTGGATAAGGTTATCGAAAGCCCGCAGGTAGACGTCAGCGTCGCCTCGTTTCGTTCACAGAAAGCTTATGTTACCGGTGAAGTATCAAAGTCAGGCCAGCAGGCGATCACTAACGTTCCGCTTACGGTTATGGATGCCATCAATGCCGCCGGTGGTCTGACGGCCGACGCCGACTGGCGTAACGTCGTGCTCACCCACAACGGTACCGATACCCGAATTTCGCTGTATGCCCTCCTCCAGAAAGGTGATTTAACGCAAAACCACCTGCTTTATCCCGGAGACATCCTTTTCGTGCCGCGCAATGACGATCTCAAAGTCTTTGTTATGGGTGAGGTAGGTAAACAAAGCACGCTGAAAATGGACCGCAGCGGCATGACCCTCGCGGAGGCGCTGGGCAGCGCCGAAGGTATCAGCCAGAGCATGGCAGATGCTTCCGGGGTATTTGTTATTCGCCAGAAGAGCAAAAAGGATGACGGTAAAATTGCCAATATTTACCAGCTCAATGCGCAGGACGCTTCCGCCATGGTGCTGAGCACAGAATTCCAGCTTCAGCCCTACGACATCGTTTATGTCACTTCAGCGCCGCTGGTGAGGTGGAATCGCGTGGTATCTCAGCTGGTTCCCACCATCTCCGGCGTTCACGATCTGACCGAGACCGCCCGCTATTTCCGCACCTGGTAACGCTGATGCCGAGCAAAATTCTGGTGGTTTGTACGGGGAATATTTGCCGCTCGCCAATGGGAGAGCGGTTCTTCCGGGTTCTGCTACCGCATAAAAAGATTGATTCTGCCGGGACGGTCGCACTGATCAACCACGGTGCCGATGCAGACGCTCAGCGCATGGCAAAAAAATTCGGCATCTCGCTCGACGGGCACCGGGGGCGCCAGTTCACGCCGGAGCTCAGCGTCAGATATGACCTGATTCTGGTGATGGAAAAAGCGCACTTAAGACAGATCGCCCACATTGCGCCAGAGGCGAGAAGCAAAGCCATGCTGCTTGGATACTGGTTCAACCAAATGGACATTCCCGACCCCTGGCACAAAAGCGATGAAGCCTTCGACCATATCTTTCAGCTCATTGAGCGGTCATGCCAGGCCTGGGCCAGCAAATTCACCGGTTAACTTTAGGAAATCACTCGATGTCTTCTGCATCAACCGCAACCCAAAAGCCTCAGGAGAGCGTCCGGGAAATCGATCTGCTTGCTCTCTTAGCTGAACTTGCCGAACACTGGAAGTGTATTGCTTTCGTCACGGCTTTGTTCACGCTGGTTGCTCTGCTTTATGCCTTATCCGCAACGCCTCTCTACCAGGCCAATGCGCTCATTCAGATTGAACAAAAGCAGGGAAATGTGTTGTTGGGCAGCCTGAGCCAGATGCTGCCCGATAGCCAGCCGCAGTCAGCTCCCGAAATTACCCTGCTGCAGTCACGCATGCTGCTTGGACAAACTGTCGATGCGCTGAATCTTCAGACGCAAATCATGCCGAGGCAGATGCCGATCGTCGGCAAAATAATGTCAAAAATCACAGCTTCTGAGCCGATGGAGATCAAAATTGCGGAATTTGAGCTGCCTATGACCAGTACAGGGAGCGCAACCGCAACGCTGAAAGTCATTTCAAAGCATGAGTATCTGCTCTCAGGTGAAGGGTTCGAGATTGCCGGCCAGACGGGAAAGCCGCTGCAAAAAGAGGGCGTTTCCCTTCTGGTGACGGCCATCAATGCTGAACCCGGATCCAGGTTCACGCTCACCCGATACACCCGTCTGAAAGCCATTACCGATTTACAGAAAGCCTTTAGCGTCCAGGAACGAGGCAGAGATACCGGGATGCTCGACCTGACGATGGTCGGCGAAGATCCGGAGCTGATTACGGCGATTCTCAACAGCATCAGCGACAGCTATCTCGCACAGAATATCGCCCGCCAGGCCGCGCAGGACGCAAAGAGCCTTGAGTTTCTTGACTCGCAATTGCCGAAAATACGCAGCGATCTGAATAGTGCTGAAGACAAGCTCAACGAGTACCGCAAACAGAAGGATTCCGTTGACTTAAATATGGAAGCCCGGTCAGTACTTGAACAGATAGTCAACGCCGACAATCAGCTCAACGAGCTGACCTTCCGGGAAGCAGAAGTGTCGCAGCTGTACAAAAAGGATCACCCGACCTACCGGGCCTTACTGGAAAAGCGTCAAACGCTGCAAAACGAAAAAGTAAAGCTGAACAAGCGTATCAGCGCCATGCCAGCCACTCAGCAGGAAGTACTGCGCCTGAGCCGTGATGTCGATTCCGGTCGCGCCGTCTATTTACAGCTCCTGAATCGTCAGCAGGAACTGAACGTGGCTAAATCCAGCGCGATTGGCAACGTCAGGATCATTGATGACGCCATCACGTTACCCAGCCCTGTCAAACCGAAAAAGGCGCTTATTGTTCTTGTCGGTATGATGATGGGAGGCGCATTTTCCGTAGCGGGCATTCTGCTAAAAGCGGCGCTTCATCAGGGGCTGGAATCTCCTGAACAGCTCGAAGAGGGAGGGATTAGCGTTTACGCCTGCGTGCCTTACTCTGAATGGTTGGGCAAACATAGCGGCAGAAGCAAAAAGAGCACGCCCGATATCCTTCTGGCAACGCAAAATCCGGCAGATATTGCGATAGAGACTATCAGAGGTCTGCGTACCAGCCTGCACTTCACCATGATGGATGCGAGGAACAACCTGTTGATGATCTCCGGTGTAAGCCCGGGCTCAGGGAAAACCTTTATCAGCAGCAACCTGGCAACCGTGGTGGCGCAAACGCAAAAAAGGGTCTTACTGATTGATGCCGATATGCGAAAAGGTTATTTACATCAGCTGTTTGGCGTGGAAGAAACTCCCGGGCTTTCCGACATTCTCAATGGCAAAGCTACCTTTGCACAGACCGTTGTCACCCTTCCGGAAGCGGACATCGACTTCATTACTCGCGGGCACACGCCTTCCAACCCGGCGGAACTGCTGATGAGTCCAGGCTTCAAAAGTTTGCTCGATGAAGTGTCGCCTCTGTACGATCTGGTCATCATCGACACGCCGCCAGCGATGGCGGTGACAGATGCAACAGTGGTGGGCCGCTATACGGGCACCGTTTTGATGGTCGCGCGTTTTGAAGACAATACAGCCAAAGAAGTTATTGCCAGCACGCGCCGGTTTGAACAGGATGGCGTGTCAGTTGAAGGATGGATCCTGAACGGTATCCGCAAGAAAACCAGCGGCTATTATGCGTACGGTTACAGCCCCCATCCTTACGCTTATCACGATAAAAAATGAGTAAACGCTGGCAGCAAAACAAAACACCCTTCTGACGAAGGGTGTAGTGGGAAATCAGACTTCTTCCATGCGGCCCAGCAGCGCCTGTAAACGCTCCTGCCAGCCGTGCTGCTGTTCTTTCAGCTGGTTGTTTTCGCGTTCCAGATCTTCGCGGCTGTGCGCAGCGTTCTGCACTTCCTGAGCCAGCGTATTGTTCTTCTCTTTCAGCTCTTCGATTTCCATCTGCAGCAGGGTGATGGTATCAATCGCCTGCTGTACTTTAGATTCCAGTTTCTCAAACACTTCTAATGACATCGTCATACCTCTCCTGAATTTGCAAGGCGTTGATCTCGGCCCGGAACCCCGGCGACGCCTTAACGAAAATAAGCGCACTGCTGTGCCTCGATTGTATGGAGCGCCGTGCTCCCTGTCCAGCGCCGGGGCGCGCAGATTGCGGTTTGCAACACTTTTCAGCCTCGTCCTGGAACGTTCGCCGCAAAATCCCCTCAATTGTTAATCTGTTCGTTACATAAATGAGCCCGCTTGCGGATTGACAACGGTCAAAATGCGCACTTCATAGCGCGAAAACGCTCATTTTATTGACGAGGTACACAGATTTTGATTTCGATATTTCTCGTTTTTGTTCGTTAACGATAAATTAACACTATGCCTACATGGCAACATGGTCGTCTCCGACCTCCATGTTCACAATAATCATTAATCCATTAGTCTTCAGGATCCGATCATGAGTCAAACATCAACCTTAAAAGGCCAGTGCATTGCCGAGTTCCTTGGTACCGGGTTGTTGATCTTCTTCGGTGTTGGATGCGTGGCCGCGCTAAAAGTTGCAGGCGCGACCTTCGGTCAATGGGAAATCAGTATTATCTGGGGCTTAGGGGTGGCGATGGCCATTTACCTGACCGCAGGGGTTTCCGGCGCACACCTTAATCCGGCCGTTACCATTGCCCTCTGGCTGTTTGCCTGTTTCGACGGGCGTAAAGTTGTTCCCTTCATTGTTTCGCAATTTGCCGGCGCGTTTTGCGCAGCGTCGCTGGTTTACGGGCTTTATTACAATCTTTTCATCGACTTCGAACACACGCACAATATGGTGCGCGGCAGCGTCGAAAGTCTGGATCTGGCAGGCATTTTCTCCACGTATCCCAATCCGCATATCAATTTTGTGCAGGCCTTCGCGGTAGAAATGGTCATTACCGCTATCCTGATGGGCGTTATTCTGGCGCTGACGGACGACGGCAACGGCGTACCGCGCGGACCGATGGCACCGCTGCTGATTGGTTTGCTGATTGCGGTTATTGGTGCATCCATGGGGCCGCTGACCGGCTTTGCGATGAACCCGGCGCGTGACCTTGGCCCGAAAACGTTCGCCTGGCTTGCCGGCTGGGGCGAAGTGGCCTTTACCGGCGGCAAAGACATTCCTTATTTTGTGGTGCCGCTGTTCGCACCGATTGTCGGTGCATCGCTCGGTGCCTTCGGCTATCGCAAGCTGATTGGCCGCCATTTACCGTGCGACGTCTGCGAGGTGGAAGAGAAAGAGACCACCGCCAGCACCACACAACAGAAAGCTTCGCTGTAATCTGACTACGGGACTTAGCATTATGACTGACAAAAAATACATCGTTGCGCTCGATCAGGGTACAACCAGCTCCCGCGCCGTTGTCATGGATCACGACGCCAATATCGTCAGCGTTTCGCAGCGCGAATTCGAACAAATTTATCCGAAGCCAGGCTGGGTTGAGCACGACCCGATGGAGATCTGGGCTTCGCAAAGCTCCACGCTGATTGAAGTGCTGGCGAAAGCCGATATCAGCTCCGACGAAGTGGCTGCCATCGGCATCACCAACCAGCGTGAAACCGCCATTGTCTGGGATAAAGAAACCGGCAAGCCGATTTATAACGCCATCGTCTGGCAGTGCCGTCGTACCGCTGATATCTGCGAGCAGCTCAAGCGTGATGGCATGGAAGAGTACGTGCGCAAAGCGACAGGTCTGGTGATCGACCCGTACTTCTCCGGTACCAAAGTGAAGTGGATACTCGACCACGTGGAAGGCGCTCGCGAGCGTGCCAAACGCGGTGAGCTGCTGTTCGGCACAGTCGACACGTGGCTTATCTGGCGTATGACTCAGGGCCGCGTGCACGTTACTGACTACACCAACGCCTCGCGCACCATGCTGTTCAACATCCACGATCTCGACTGGGATGACAAAATGCTCGATGCGCTGGATATCCCGCGCGCCATGCTGCCGGACGTGCGCAAATCCTCCGAAGTCTATGGTCAGACCAACATCGGTGGTAAAGGCGGCACGCGTATTCCTATCGCCGGGATCGCCGGTGACCAGCAGGCGGCGCTGTTCGGCCAGCTGTGCGTTAAGGAAGGGATGGCGAAAAACACCTACGGCACCGGCTGCTTTATGCTGATGAACACCGGTGAAACGGCGGTGAAATCCGAGCATGGCCTGCTGACGACTATCGCCTGCGGTCCGGCCGGTGAAGTGAACTATGCGCTGGAAGGTGCGGTGTTCATGGCGGGCGCGTCCATTCAGTGGCTGCGCGACGAAATGAAGCTGATTAACGACGCGTTCGATTCCGAATATTTTGCTACCAAGGTGAACGACACCAACGGTGTGTACGTGGTTCCGGCCTTCACCGGTCTCGGCGCACCGTATTGGGATCCATACGCTCGCGGGGCAATCTTCGGCCTGACGCGCGGCGTGAACTCCAACCACATCATTCGTGCGACACTGGAATCCATCGCCTACCAGACGCGCGACGTGCTGGAAGCGATGCAGGCGGACTCGGGTATTCGACTGCACGCCCTGCGTGTGGACGGCGGCGCGGTTGCCAATAACTTCCTGATGCAGTTCCAGTCAGACATTCTCGGCACGCGCGTTGAGCGTCCGGAAGTGCGTGAAGTCACAGCGCTTGGCGCAGCGTATCTCGCCGGGCTGGCGGTTGGCTTCTGGCAGAATCTGGACGAGCTGAAGGAGAAAGCGGTGATTGAGCGTGAGTTCCGTCCGGGGATTGAAACCACCGAGCGCAACTACCGCTACAGCGGCTGGAAAAAAGCGGTTAAACGCGCGATGGCGTGGGAAGATCACGAGTAGCTGCAAGGGCTGAATGCCCGGTGGCGCTTGTGCTTACCGGGCCTGCAAAGCAGCATATCGCGTTGATATCGCAGGCCGGGCAAGCGTTAGCACCGCCCGGCTTTTTTATTAGCCAAACATCGGCAGCATCAGTAAAAGCAGGTATAAGCCCTCAAAGCGGCGGCCCTTCGTCAGAACCTGAAAAAGCAGAATAAAGGACTGTAGGCTTATTCATCCTTAGTCTATTGAAGGCAACCGTTTGCTTTTGCCTGGCAGTCCGTTAAAATCCCCCCTTTTCCACCACGGGATTGCCTCTGAAAATGTCAGTGAACACCATCGAAGCTGAAAATGCGCAACCGATTGCGCAGAAAAACAACAGCGAGCTTATCTATCGTCTTGAAGACCGTCCACCGCTGCCGCAGACGCTGTTTGCCGCCTTCCAGCACCTGCTGGCGATGTTTGTCGCGGTGATCACGCCGGCGCTGCTGATTTGCCAGGCGCTCGGTTTACCGGCGCAGGATACGCAGCACATCATCAGCATGTCGCTGTTTGCTTCAGGCGTGGCGTCCATTATTCAGATCAAAGCCTGGGGGCCGGTGGGCTCCGGTCTGCTTTCCATTCAGGGCACCAGCTTTAACTTCGTCGCGCCGCTTATTATGGGTGGCACTGCGCTGAAAACCGGCGGTGCAGACGTACCGACGATGATGGCGGCGCTGTTCGGCACCCTGATGCTGGCGAGCTTCACCGAGATGGCGCTTTCCCGCGTGCTGCATCTGGCGCGCCGTATCATCACGCCGCTGGTGTCCGGCGTGGTGGTCATGATTATCGGCCTGTCGCTGATTCAGGTAGGGTTGACGTCTATCGGTGGTGGCTACGCCGCAATGGCCGATCACAGCTTCGGTGCGCCGAAAAACCTGCTGCTGGCGGGCATCGTGCTGGCCATTATCATTGTGCTGAACCGCCAGCGTAACCCGTACCTGCGCATCGCCTCGCTGGTGATCGCCATGGCAGCAGGCTATGCCGCTGCCTGGGTAATGGGTATGCTGCCGGAAACGGCGCCGACCAACAGCCCGATGATAATGGTGCCGACGCCGCTCTATTATGGCCTCGGTATTGACTGGAACCTGCTGCTGCCGCTGATGCTGGTGTTTATGATCACCTCGCTGGAAACCATCGGCGACATTACCGCCACCTCCGACGTTTCCGAGCAGCCCGTCTCCGGCCCGGTCTATATGAAGCGCCTGAAAGGCGGCGTGCTGGCGAACGGCCTGAACTCCTGCGTTTCAGCCATCTTCAACACCTTCCCGAACTCCTGCTTCGGCCAGAACAACGGCGTGATCCAGCTGACCGGCGTTGCCAGCCGCTACGTGGGCTTTGTGGTGGCGCTGATGCTGATCGTACTCGGCCTGTTCCCGGCGGTGAGCGGCTTCGTGCAGCACATTCCTGAGCCCGTTCTTGGCGGCGCAACGCTGGTGATGTTCGGTACTATCGCCGCTTCCGGCGTGCGTATCGTTTCCCGCGAGCCGCTGAACCGTCGCGCAATCCTGATTATCGCGCTGTCGCTGGCCGTCGGCCTTGGCGTGTCTCAGCAGCCGATGATCCTGCAGTTTGCTCCGGACTGGCTGAAAAACCTGCTCTCCTCCGGCATCGCTGCGGGCGGTATTACCGCCATCATCCTGAACCTGGTCTTCCCGCCAGAGAAGAACTGACCTGCATCACGGCGGCGCTCTGCGGGCCGCCGTGAAACCTTCTTATACGAATCCCTCCTTGAGGATTGCGCACAAATCGTGCATAACTCCCTTATGTGCCCTTCACTGGATGGAAGACGATGAAATTTATCGGGAAGCTGCTGCTCTGGCTGCTCATCGCGCTGTTGCTGGTTGTGCTGGCGTTCTACTTTTTGCTGCAAACCCGCTGGGGGGCGCGTGAAGTCAGCGGCTGGATTTCGGCCAATACCGATTACCACATCGCCTTTGACGCGATGGATCATCGCTTCTCTTCTCCCTCGCACGTCCTGCTGAGAAACGTCACCTTTGGCCGCGACGGCAAACCCGCCACGCTGGTCGCCAAAACGGTGGATATCGGCCTCGGCAGTCGCCAAATCACCGACCCGCTGCACGCCGACACCATCACCTTGCAGGACGGTACGCTGAACCTGTCGCCTTCTACCGCGCCGTTCCCGTTTGAAGCCGATACGCTGCAGCTCAGCAATATGGCGTTCAACAGCCCGGAAACCGGCTGGGTGCTGAGCGCGCAGCGCGTCACCGGCGGCGTCTCGCCGTGGGTACCGGAAGCGGGGAATGTGCTTGGCAAGCAAACGCAGATTCAGATGAGCGCAGGCTCGATGACCCTGAACGGTATTCCGGCGGAAAACGTGCTGATTCAGGGCAGCATCGATAATGGCGTAGTCACGCTTGGCACGATTGGCGCAGACATTGCGCGCGGCTCGCTCACCGGAAATGCGAAGCGCAACGCCGACGGCAGCTGGCTGGTCGACAGCCTCCGCCTGACCGACATCCGCATGCAGAGCGACAAATCCCTGAAAGATTTCTTTGCCCCGCTGACCACCGTCCCGTCGCTCACTATCGGCAGCCTGGAAGTGACGGACGCGCGCCTGCAAGGGCCGGACTGGGCAATTGCTGATTTAGATCTCAGCCTGCGCAACCTCACCCTGAGCCAGGGCGGCTGGAACAGCGACGGCGGGCGCCTGTCGATGAACGCCGACGAATTTATCTATGGCTCGCTGCATCTGCTTGATCCTATTTTCAACGCAGAGTTTTCGCCACAGGGCGTGGCGCTGCGCCAGTTTACCTCGCGCTGGGAAGGCGGCATGGTGCGCACCTCCGGAAACTGGTTACGCAACGGTAATGCGCTGGTGCTGGATGACACCGCTATCGCCGGGCTGGAATACACCCTGCCGTCGAACTGGAAAACATTGTGGATGGATCCGCTCCCCGCCTGGCTGCAAAGCGTGACGTTGAGCAAATTCACCGCCAGCCGCAACCTGGTGATCGACATCGACCCGACCTTCCCGTGGCAGGTTACTTCTCTGGATGGCTACGGCGACAACCTGCAGATCGCGAAGAACGGAAGCTGGGGCGTGTGGAGCGGTAATGCTGCGCTGAACGCCGCCGCTGCTACTTTTAACCGTGTGGACGTGCGCCGTCCTTCGCTGAAGCTGGTCGCCAGCCCGTCTCAGGTGAACATCACCGAACTGAGCGCCTTCACCGAGAAAGGGATTCTGGAAGCCACGGCAGGCGTGTCGCAGCTGCCGCAGCGTGAAGCCGCCATCAGCCTCAACGGTCGCGGCGTGCCGCTGAATATTCTTGAAGCCTGGGGCTGGCCGGTGCTGCCGATTAGCGGCGACGGTAATCTTCAGCTGCGCGCCAGCGGGAAGGTGCAGGCCAGCACGCCGTTAAAACCGACCGTTAGCGGGCAGCTGCACGCGGTGAATATGAACAAGCAGGAAGTGACGCAAACCATGACCAACGGCGAAGTGAGCACCGCGACGCCGGTTGTGCCAGCGCCAACGGAGGCGGCTCCGGTTCCAGCCGCTCCGGCGCAGTAATTTCCCCCTCACCCTGACCCTCTCCCTCAGGGAGAGGGGATAAACCTGGTTTCGTCTTCGACTCCTGTCATCTTTTCTCCCTCGCCCCTGTGGGGAGAGGGCCGGGGTGAGGGGAACAGGCCGCACTTTCTTCTCCCTCTTCCCGCTGGGGAGGGTCCGCACCGATAGTTGCCAAAACGTTAAATGCGTCACAGTTAAAATGCTACACTGCGCAACTTTCCTTCCGAAATTGCGCAGGTGAACGATGAGCGAATGTACCGAAACCCTTCCTCGCAGTGAGGCGTTGACCCGCCCAAACTGGTCGGCGGTCTTTGCCGTCGCGTTTTGCGTTGCCTGCCTGATTACCGTTGAATTTCTGCCGGTGAGCCTGCTGACGCCGATGGCGCAGGATCTCGGTATTACCGAAGGTGTTGCGGGTCAGTCGGTCACCACCACCGCGTTCGTGGCGATGTTCGCTAGCCTGTTTGTCACGCATATCATTGGCCGCACCGACCGTCGCTATGTGGTGATCCTGTTCTCCGTGCTGCTGACGATCTCCTGCCTGCTGGTGTCGTTTGCTTCCAGCTTCAGTCTGCTTCTGCTGGGCCGCGCCTGTCTGGGGCTGGCGCTCGGTGGCTTCTGGGCCATGTCTGCGTCACTGACGATGCGCCTGGTGCCTGCACGCCTCGTGCCGAAAGCGCTGTCGATTATTTTTGGTGCGGTGTCTATTGCGTTGGTGATCGCTGCCCCGCTCGGCAGTTTTTTAGGCGGCATCATCGGCTGGCGCAACGTCTTTAACGGCGCGGCTTTGATGGGCCTGCTATGTGTTCTCTGGGTATGGAAAGCGCTGCCGTCGCTGCCGGGAGAAAGTGGGCAAAAGGCCAATATGTTCGGGTTGTTAAAGCGTCCGGGCGTGCTGGCCGGGATGACGGCCATTTTCATGGCCTTCGCCGGGCAGTTTGCATTTTTCACCTACATTCGCCCGGTGTTTATGACCCTTGCCGGGTTTGATGTCGACGGCCTGACGCTGGTGCTGCTGAGCTTCGGGATTGCGAGCTTTGTTGGCACGTCGCTGTCCGCGCCGATCCTCAAATACTCGGTGAAAGCGGCGCTGGCCTGCGCACCGCTTATTCTTGCGGTGAGTGCAGCAGTGCTGATTTTGTGGGGAAGCGAGAAAGCCGTGGCGGCCACGGTGGCCATTGTCTGGGGATTTGCCTTTGCGCTGGTGCCGGTTGGCTGGTCAACGTGGATCACCCGCTCGCTCTCGGACCAGGCAGAAAAGGCGGGGTCGATTCAGGTGGCGGTGATTCAGCTCGCCAACACCTGCGGGGCGGCGATTGGCGGCGTGGCGCTCGACCATTTCGGCCTGCTGTCACCGCTTATGCTTTCAGGTTCGCTGATGCTGCTTACCGCGCTGCTGGTGGCGACAAAAGTCCGGATGAAATAACCCTTTCTGCCCGGATCACATATCCGGGCACTGAATCTGCCCGATGGCATTCCAGTAGTTCTTCTGGTTATTCCGATCCAGCGCGATGGTCGCGTCGCGAACGTGCATTTTGTTCTCTTCACTGGCGAGAATTTTATTGCTGAAGTCAGCGTCGCTCATGTTTTTGCCCGGGGTGCAGGTTTTCTTCACGTCCTTCATCACCTGCTGCTTTTGCTGCTCAAACTGCAGGCTCTTCATCGGCGAATCGGCGAACGCCGCCGGGACGGCCAGCGTCGCCAGCAAACACAGAAATGGAACGGTTTTCATTACGTAGCCCTTCTTCTGCAACATCATCCCTTAACTCTATATCCTCGCATCCTGATGCGCAAATTTTCGCCAGATAATTTATTTTTAAATCAGTGAATTAGGAAAATTATCGTCCAAAGGCATGATTGACAGCCTCTGCCGTCAACCAAGCCGGGCGTGACGACGCGAATCCAGCGAAATCAGGATAACCGAGGAGAGGATCAGCAGCGTGCCAATCCAGTCCGGCAGCGCGAAGCTGACGCCGAGCAGCAGCACCGATAAAAACGCGCTGCTCAGCGGTTCGGCACAGCTGAGGATGCTGGCTTTCGGACCACCGATCATCTGCGCGCCTTTCAGATAGAGACTGAACGTCAGCGACGTGCCAATCACCACCAGATAGAAAAACGCCAGTAGCAGGCTGCCGTTAATCACAAAATGCATCCCGTCGCCCACATAAAACGGCAGCAAAAACGCCCCGCCGATAAGCATGCTCCAGCCAACGATCGGCAGCGTGCCATAGCGTGCGATAAGCGTCGAAGGATAGGTAGTATAGAAGGCGGCAGCGAAGGCCGACGCGATGCCCCAGAACACCGCAGCCGGAGAAACCGAAAGCGAAGTCGGATCGCCGTGGGTCACCAATAAAAATGTGCCGATAAGTGAGGTGAAAATGGCGGCAAACACCAGCCCGCCGGGGCGGGATTTCCGCGCGAGGGCGAACCAGGCCACGATGATCGTCGGCGACAGAAACTGAAGCACGGTCGCCGTCGCGGCGTTGGATTTTTCGATGGTCATCAGGAAAGTGAGCTGCACCGTCAGCGCGCCGACGAGGGAAAACAGCAGCAGGCTCAGCGCATCTTTGCGGTTTTTCAGGATGCGGAAAATGTTATCGCCGTGGACGAAGCCGAGCATCAGCAAAATCAGCCCCGCGAAAATCAGACGCACCATCGTCAGGAACGGCGACGACATCTGACTCTGCTCCATAATGTACTGCGCACACACGCCTGAACTGCCCCAGAGTATGGCGGCGATCAGCACGTTCAGCATCCCTTTGCGGGTGGCTCCCATCTTGTCCTCAACAACCTGATAACGTTGCGGCGATGATAGCACAGGGTGGAGCGGACCGATTGCCGCCCTCTGATTTAGGGTAGTATGAGCTGTCGAAACCATGATGAGGGAGAGCGGCGATGAAAATCGAGGTAAAAGAGCAGATTACCCCTGAGGATCAGGAAGAATTATTTGATGGACTGCGCGCTTATAACAGCCAGTTTATCGATATCAGCGACTGGTACAGCCTCGGCGTCTATGCCCGCGATGACAACGGCGTGATGCTCGGCGGCCTGATTGGTAAACGCAAGGGCGACTGGCTGTGCATTGATTTTCTGTGGGTCAGCGAAGCGGCGCGCGGCACCGGCCTTGGCAGCGAGCTTATCCGTACCGCTGAAGCGCGCATTCTTGAATGGGGCTGTCGCCATATGCTGGTCGATACCGCCAGCTTCCAGGCGCTGCCGTTCTACCAGAAATGCGGCTTCACCCTGCACAACAGCATTCAGGACTTCCCGTATCAGGGCATGCAGCGCCACTACCTGACCAAATCGCTTTAACCGCCGATCCCCTGACCCATGATCGCCAGCGCATGGCGTACGATGGCGTCGGGGGAGATATTTTTCATCCGCTCATCGGTGCGCAGCCGGGAGAACGGCACCAGCACCAGGCTAATCAGCGTGGTGGTGAGCAGTTCCGGCGACAGCGAGCGATTCAGTTTCCCGCTCTCCTGCCAGCCGGTGATGATGCTCAGCATTTTGTGGAACTTCTCATCGCCGAAGCGGGCGTGCATGTGCTGGCGCAGAATCGGCATCTCGCCAATCATCTCCTGCATCCACAGCGGCGCGAACCAGTCGTTTTGCTCCGCGAGCTCCGCCAGCACTCTCACCATCAGCGTTAGTGACCTTACCGGGTCGTCCGGATATTCGCTGAACGCCAGGCTAATACGATTGCGCAACGGCATAAAACGCTCTTCGAGCAGCCTGTCGACCAGCGCTTCTCGGGAGGTGAAATAGTAGTGCAGCATTGCCGGGGTGACGCCCGCCTCTTTGGCAATCGCGTTCAGCGACACGCGCGCGATGCCCTGGCGGGCAAACAGCATCAGCGCGATGTCCATCAGCTGTTCCCGGTTGTCGGCCCCGGCTTTCTTCCCGCGCGGGCGACCGGGACGGCGTGGATTATCGGATTGTTCTTTGTCTTTCTGTGCTGACATTCGCGGAGGATCCCTTGACCGGATTCATAACTTACATGAATATTAATTGTGCATTTAATTAATTTCAAGTGAGCCTTCTATGGCGTCTCAACCCATGACTCAATCCGGACACGTTCCGGCCACCGGCGTAAAATCCATTCGCCTGCTGTTCAGCGCCCTGCTGCTGGTGATGCTGCTTTCGGCGCTGGACCAGACCATTGTCTCGACCGCGCTGCCGACGATTGTTGGCGAACTCGGCGGCCTCGATAAGCTGTCGTGGGTGGTCACGGCCTACATTCTGACCTCCACCATCGTGGTGCCGCTGTACGGCAAGTTTGGCGATTTGTTTGGCCGCAAGCGGGTGCTGCAAATCGCCATCGTGCTGTTTCTGGCGGGCTCCGCGCTGTGCGGGTTGGCGCAGAACATGACGCAGCTGGTGCTGATGCGTGCGCTGCAAGGGCTGGGCGGCGGTGGCCTGATGGTGATCAGCATGGCGGCAGTGGCGGACGTGATCCCGCCTGCCGAGCGCGGGCGTTATCAGGGGCTGTTCGGCGGCGTGTTTGGCCTGGCGACGGTCATCGGCCCGCTTATTGGCGGCTTTATCGTTCAGCACACCTCCTGGCGCTGGATTTTCTACATCAACCTGCCGCTCGGCCTGTTCGCGCTGCTGGTTATTGGTGCGGTATTCCACAACACCGGTAAGCGCAGCGAGCACCAGATTGACTGGCTGGGCGCACTTTATCTCAGCATGGCGCTGCTGTGCATCACGCTGTTTACCACCGAAGGCGGCACGGTGCGCGAATGGAGCGACCCGCAGCTGTGGTGCATTCTGGCCTTCGGCCTGGTCGGTATCGCCGGGTTTATCTATGAAGAGCGCCTGGCGTATGAGCCGATCATCCCGCTCTCGCTGTTCCGCGACCGCAGCTTCCTGCTGTGCAGCCTGATTGGCTTTATTATTGGCATGTCGTTGTTTGGCTCCGTCACCTTCCTGCCGCTCTATTTGCAGGTGGTGAAGGACGCGACGCCGACCCAGGCAGGCTTGCAGCTGATCCCGCTGATGGGCGGCCTGCTGGTGACGTCGATTATCAGCGGGCGAATTATCAGCCGCACGGGGAAATATCGCCTGTTCCCGATCCTCGGTACGCTGCTCGGCTTCTGCGGTATGGTCTTGCTGACCCGCATCACTATCACCTCGCCAACGTGGCATCTGTATCTCTTCACCGGCGTGCTCGGCATGGGCCTTGGGCTGGTGATGCAGGTGCTGGTGCTGGCGGTGCAGAACTCGGTTGCGCCGAATCTTTACGGCGTGGCGACCTCCGGCGTGACGCTGTTCCGCTCGATTGGCGGCTCCATCGGCGTGGCGCTGTTTGGCGCGGTGTTTACCCACGTTTTGCAGTCGAACCTCTCGACGCTGCTGCCGGAAGGTGCAGAGATGCCGCGTGGGATGAACCCGGTTGCCGTACATCATCTGCCGGATGCGCTGCGCGCCGATTATCTGGATGCTTTCGGCGCGGCTATTCATGCTGCCTTCCTGATGGCTGCATGCATTATGGTGCTGGCGTTCGTGCTGTCGTGGTTCCTGCGGGAATCGCCGCTGCGGAAGTCGCACCACTGATCTCCGCCGGGAAGTTTCCTCTTCCCGGTTTCGTTTTCTCACGGTTGTGCCAGGATGAGGGAACATTATTGCCGGAGGATCACCATGCCTGAGTCACGTCCGCCTTTCCCCCCGTTTACCCTTGAATCTGCCATCCAGAAGGTCCGCGCCGCGGAAGACGGCTGGAACAGCCGCAATCCGGAAAAAGTCGCGCTGGCCTACACGCCGGACAGCAGCTGGCGCAACCGCAGCGAGTTTGTGGATGGTCGCGATGCCATCGTCGCGTTTCTCGACAGAAAATGGCGTAAGGAGCTGGAGTACCGCCTGATCAAAGAGCTGTGGGCATACACCGACAACCGTATCGCTGTGCGCTTTGCCTACGAATGGCACGACGACAGCGGCAACTGGTTCCGCTCTTACGGTAATGAAAACTGGGAGTTTGACGACAACGGCCTGATGAGCAGGCGTTACGCCTGCATCAACGATATCCCGATTGAGGAGGGGGAACGCCTGTTCCACTGGCCTCAGGGGCGCCGTCCGGACGATCACCCTGGCCTCAGCGCGCTGGGGCTTTGAGGGAATGAGCGGGGGTTTTTCCCCCGCTAACTGACTGCACTTGCCGATATATCTCGCCTACAGTGGTGCCTGACATCTCATAATTCAAAACGATGAAAGGTACGTTTATGCGCAAAATGAACACGTCACTCTGTCTTCTCGCCCTTTGCCTGGGCTTCTCACTGCAGGCCAGCGCGGCCAACGACTGCGGCGTACCGCAGCTCACCACCTGCCCGGCGCCGGTGGATGCCAGACTGCCAGACGTAAAAGATATGCTGACCTGGGACCAGCAGCAGCGCGTGATTGGTTTTCGTAACGACTATCGCTCCTACGCGGGCGACGTGTTTAAGGCCAGCAACCCGCAGCCAATCCCGGTGATGGCGCGCTCGCTCAGCGGTGCCACCTATGAGTATCAGGGCCAGCGCTACGATCTTCAGGATTACATTAAGCGTAACGACGTGACCGGGATGATGGTTATCAAGGACGGCAAGGTGGCGTATCAGTATTACGGCCACGGCAATACGCCGACCACGCTGTGGACGTCGCGCTCAGTCGGGAAATCGGTTGTTTCTACGCTGGTGGGTGTGGCGGTAAAAGAGGGCAAAATTGCTTCGCTGGACGATGAAATCGTCAAATACAACCCGGACGTCAAAGGCACCGCGTGGGAACACGTGACCGTGCGTCAGCTGATGCAGCACACCTCTGGCGTGACCTGGAATGAAGACTACACCAACCCGCAGTCTGACTTTGCGAAACTCACCCAGTGTGAGGCCAACAAAGATACCTACGACTGCGTGAACGCGCTGGTGAAAGATCCGAAACGCCCGGCGTATGCCAAACCAGGCGTTGCGTGGTCCTACTCCTCCGGCGGCGCATGGCTGCTCGGTGACACGCTGGAGAAAGCCACCGGTAAATCCCTTGCTCAGAACCTCCAGGAAAAAATCTGGCAGCCGTACGGCATGGTGCATGACGGCGTATGGCACAGCTACCAGCCGGGTAAACATGATGTGGGCGCGCACGGCTTCAACGCCACGCTGGAAGACTGGGGGAAATTCGGCTTGTTTATCATGAACAACGGCGTATTGCCGGACGGCAGCAAAATGCTGCCGGATAACTGGGTCAAAGATGCCAGAACCTGGAATAAAGCTGACAAATCCGTTTCCGCTGCGCACCCGGACGGCACTTACGGTTACCAGTGGTGGAACAACAGCGTGCCGGCCAACGCGAAAGACGTCAGTCCGAAAGAGGGCCTGGCAAGCCAGGATACCATGTGGGCGTTGGGCATCTTCGGCCAGGTGATTACGGTCAACCCGGCGCAAAAACTGGTGATCGTGCAGTGGTCCGCATGGCCGAAAGCGGAGCCGTCCTTCAGCGCCCAGCCGCTGGAAGCGTCGCTGATGTTTAATGCGATTGCGAATACGCTGGCGAAATAATTTCGCCAAACCGTAGGCCGGACAACAGCTAACGCTGTCCGGCCCGCTTTCTGCCCGGCGGCGCATGGCTTGCCGGGCCTACAACACCCTCAGATGCGAATACGTTGGCGAAATAATTTAGCCAGATTAATGAGGCCAGACACGTAGGCCGGATAAGCGTTAGCGCCATCCGGCATGCATTCTGCCCGGCGGCGCATGGCTTGCCGGGCCTACAAACTGCACCAGGCAATTCCCTCTCCCTTTGGGAGAGGGCCGGGGAGAGGGGAAACATCTCACCTTATTCACCCGTTATCGCGTTTTCGTCTTAACCATTCCTTTTCGTTTTTATCCCCGCCGCAGCAAAATCGCTATAGTCATTTTTCATCCAGGAACACTTTATTAAACAAGGAACTCCGGCGTGAAACTCTCCCTTCCTCATTTTGGCGCACTGCTGCTGGCGGGCCTGCTGCTCGCGGGCTGCGACCAGAAAAGCGATAGCAGTAAACACATCAAAGTTGGCGTGATTAACGGCGCGGAACAGGACGTTGCCGAAGTGGCGAAGAAGGTCGCCAAAGATAAATATGGCCTCGACGTCGAGCTGGTTGGGTTCAGCGGCTCGCTGCTGCCAAACGACGCCACCAACGCCGGAGAGCTGGACGCCAACGTGTTCCAGCATCGCCCGTTCCTGGAACAGGACAATAAAGCGCACAACTTCCACCTGGTGGCGGTCGGCAACACCTTCGTCTTTCCGATGGCGGGCTATTCCCGCAAGATCAAAACCGTTTCGGAGCTGAAAGACGGCGCGACCATTGCCATCCCGAACGACCCGACCAACCTGGGCCGTGCGCTGTTGCTGCTGCAAAAAGAGAAGCTGATTACCCTCAAACCTGGCAAAGGCCTGCTGCCGACGTCGCTCGACATCAGCGACAACCCGCATAACCTGCAAATTATGGAGATGGAGGGCGCGCAGCTCCCGCGCGTGCTCGACGACCCGAAGGTAGATGTGGCGATCATCAGTACCACCTACATCCAGCAAACGGGCCTGTCGCCGGTGCATGACAGCGTGTTTATCGAAGATAAAAATTCGCCTTATGTGAACATCATCGTCGCCCGTGAAGACAACAAAGACGCGGAGAACGTGAAGGAATTTATGCAATCGTATCAGTCGCCGGAAGTGGCAAAAGCGGCTGAAAAGATCTTTAACGGTGGGGCCGTGCCCGGCTGGGAATGAGTGAGTCACCTGTAGCGCAAAGGGCCGGCGGGATGCTGGCCCGCTTTTTTAACACTGGCGCGGATTTTGCAAAATCCAGAAAGCTAATTGTTAAAAACAGAAAGGACCGGAAGTTGAATATCACCGAACTTGGCACGAAATCGGATTTTATTGCCAGCAAACGTCAGCAGCTACAGATGCAATGGAAGCACTACCTGAATACGCTGATTCAGGGCATCACCCTGTCGAAAACCCCGCTGCACCTGACGATGGAGCATTCAGCAGAGAACGCGCTGCGCTTCACGCTGTTTGAGTACTATGCCCTTGAAATCCGCCTGGCGCGGGGCTTCCACACGCAAACGGTGCAGTACACTTTTGAACAGGAAAATGGCGAAGTGGTCATGCTTGGCGAAGCCATGCTGACTGGAGAAGGGCTTATCAACGATCGGATCCACGTTCGCGACCGCCAGAACGTGCTCGAACATTATCTTGAGCTGATCGCCCCCGTCTATGACATGCTTTATCGCGCCACGCAGCCAGATGCCCCTGTCGAACGGCTTGCAGTAGATGTCGAAAACTGTCGAAACGCGTCGAATCTTGTGATGGGATGACGCTTTAACGTCTGCCGGGCCAGCATTCCGCTGACCCGGTTTCTGTTTTTACGAACACGTATAATTGTACGGCCCCGGCTGGCAAGGGCGCAGCCACGACTGAATACGGTCCTGTTCAAAGGTGTACATCCCGCCGGAGAACGGATCGACAATCAACCAGCCAGGCACGCCAAAGAAAATGATATTGCCGAAGGTGTACCAGTGGCTGAAGCGCATGCTCAGCGGCACGAGGGTGGAGTGATACCCTTCAGCTTTTACCGCCAGGCTGTATTCAATCTTCCCAAAGTAGCTGCCATCCGATTTTTTCAGCGTAACCGTCTGCGGTGTGGTGCCCGTCGCCACAATCTGCCCGTGATTATCGGTAATGGTGAAATACGCGCTGGAAGGGGTGCTCTCAACGGTGACCTGTTCCGTGCTGTTGCCGACCAGCGAGGCACAGCCGGTCAGCAGCGGTAGTAACAATAAGACGAGTAATTTTTTCATGCGGGCGCTCCATCGGTGAATACAGTTAAGAGCGACACAATGGGGTGGGGAGTTAAACCGGCAGCGCGGTCATTCTTTCTGCACATGCGCTGCCGTTTATGTAAGAAATTACTTAACCGCAGCCAGCCTTTGTTGAATGTCCGCCAGAGCTCTGTTTGATTCGCGCAACTCTTCAATCAGCCTCTGTTCTTTCAGGCTGTCGGCCATCAGAACAATGCAGCCATCCATCACTTTCACCGCAACAGGGTGCCCGATATTGAATCCTGCTTCGTGCATCCACTTGCCGCAAATCACCAGATTCGGCGTAGTACGATCCTTACTTCGTGGGCGATATCCCACAATGAGCCTGCGTGTGGTTCCGATTACCGAACGGTCTGAGGTAGAATGCTTTTCAGCCATAATCAACTCCTTGATAGTTGGTGCGGTTAGATGCCTGAGAGTGTTCCCGCACTGCCAGGCATCGACAGAAAATAGATTTCATGTGGTAGGTACCATGTGAACATAACCTAGCCTAAGTGGTACCTACCATGCAAGAAAAAAAGAAAGCCGAATTCGACCGTAAAAAAAGCACCATGAAGAACATCCGCTTTGAAGATGAGCTTTTAGAACAGATTGAGAAAGCAGCTGGAAAGGGGAATTTCAGTAAGTGGGTGAAAGAGGCTTGTAAATTTAAACTAGAAAATACTCAGTGAATTGAGGGATGGAAATGCAAAAATATCTGTCTACAAATCGGCATCGTGAATCAACATCGAAGCATTCGAAAATACAAGTTGCACATACACGATTGTTGGCCGCTACACAAAGTGACCGTGCAAGGTTAATTTACTCAGCTGCTTTTAGGCGGTTGCAACAGAAAGCACAGGTCTTTTCATTAGAAAGCAATTCAGCAGTTCGCTCTAGATTAACCCATTCAATTGAAGTTTCTCATATCGGTCGTTATATCGTTGCTACTATTACAAATATGGTAATTAATGCCAGACATATTAAGAGAAATGAAAAAGAGTGTTGGGCGCAGAACAGTCTTGCGATTGCAAATATGGTCGAGATATCATGTTTAGCTCATGATATTGGTAATCCACCATTTGGCCATTTTGGCGAAGCCGCTATCAAGGAATGGGCTACGGCAGAAAATATTAAAATGGCAATTTCTTCGTCTTTTAATTTAAGGAAAAGTAAAAAAGAACTCTCAAAATATGAGTATTTATTGGATGATTTCTCACTTTTTGATGGTAATCCACAAGGGTTTAGAATACTAACAAAACTGCAAGGCGAAGATGGTCTTAATGGACTCAATCTAACATATAGCCAATTAGCTGCGTTTTTGAAGTATACATATAGCCCAAGTGAAAAAGCAAAAGATATGGAGCCGAAACCGCCGTTTAGTAAGAAAATAGGCTATTTTGATTCTGAAAAGGAAATAATTTATAGTACCTGGAACGACCTTGGTATCGAAAGAAATAAAAGGCATCCTTTAAGTTTTTTAATGGAAGCCTCGGACGATATTTCATATTGCATTAGCGATATTGAGGATGGGATAGAAAAAGGAATTATTGACAGAAGAGAATTTGCCGATTTTGTTATTTCTGAACTCAAGCTTGTAAAGTTAAAATATAAAGGGAGGAACAGTATTTGCAATGTTCTTATTAAATCCCTTACTCACAAGGACAAAATATTACCCATCAGCAATTTTCTTTCCTTTAAAACGGTATTGTCTAACTATTTAGTCGAGAAGGTTTCAAGGATTTTTGTCGACAAATATTATGACTACATGGATCTTGGTATTACAAATACATTGATTTCAAAAGAAACAATAGAATATGATTTGCTTGAAACTCTGAAGAAATATACCTCAAAATACCTTTTTACTTCATATGATGCAGAGAAAGTTGAATTATCCGGATTTGCAATAATAAAAGGAATTTTGGATGAATATATAAAAGTTTTATCTCTAACCAAAGATGAATTTTATGCTTTATTGATTAATGATGTAAAGTTTATTAATGAAAAAAATCTTCATATCGAAAGAAGACTTTTTAATAGATTACCAGAAAAGCATTTGAATGCATATAAGGCATCTATTTCTAAGATTTCTGTTCGGGATAAAAATTGGTCAGATAATTATTTTAGTAAAATGTATAATGCTGAGTCTAAAGAAAAAGAATGGCACTTAAGGACACATTTGATCATTGATTTTGTTTCTGGCATGACAGACCAATTTTCAATGGAAGTTTACCAATTGCTGAAAGGGATACATGTTAAATGAATGAGCGTATATCCGGGCATATTAAAATTAATAGACATCCTATTCTTTGGGTCTGTGATCTTATGAATGCCTATCAGCGTTGGAATGTTTTAACCTTGAATGCTGAGTTAACATTTAGTAAATACAGATATAAACCACATTCTTTTGAAGATGATAGGGAAATTTTTAAAATACCTATCCGAGCATTAGACAGATCAAGTCTATTTGATATGTTGATTGATCTTGAGGATGGGCAGGAGCTGTCGCTTAACTCAAACATACATGATTATAATAATGAGTATTATCTTCCGTTGATAGATTTTGGTGGTAAAGACAGCAAGTCGCTGGAGTATTCATTTAGAGAGTTTTGTTCATATTGGAATATGGAATTTCAGATTTACAGTAGCGGAAGATCATATCACGCCTACGGTAATAGACTCTTGACCTATTCTGAGTGGATAAAATTTATGGGGAGTTTATTACTTCTAAATATACCAGGATCTTCTAAAATAATAGATGATCGATGGGTTGGACACAGAATATTAGCTGGGTATTCTTCATTGAGGTGGAGCAAAAATACATCTCAATATAAAAAATATCCTACACATGTTGGTGTTCTTAATTCTTTAGGGTTTCATGATGGGCAAAGCAATGGGAGTACTTTTAACCTATTATATTAAAGGTTTTTATATTAATTTTTTCTTGAAGATAGATATAAGTTTAGATTAAATTTTGGCGGAAGATCACAGGAGTCGAACCTGCCCGGGGCCGCTGGCGGTCCCATCTGGATTTGAAGTCCAGCCGCCTCACCGGAGACGACGACCTTCCGCGCCTCGATTGCTACATGGAGGCGGGCGCATTATAGCTACTTTCAGGCAGTTACCCCACTCTTTGATGTAAATATTTCGCCTGTCTGTGTAGCAAATCATCACCTCTGACATAAACCTCCACAAAATCCGCGAGTTACATTTTTACACATTCTTCGCATGAATCTTATCTGCCCGTTGCAGGTGTTCGACGTAGTCACAGTGCGACGTGCGCGAACGCATCTGGCTGCTGGATGCACCGCCGTTTACGCTGTGATTTGTCTTCTCGTGGGAGAAGGAGGGAGGAGAATATTCGCCAAACGGTTTTGCATGTTCCCCTCACCCTAACCCTCTCCCCAAAGGGGCGAGGGGACAGATCGGAGAGGGTATAAGATCGTGCCAGCCAGGGACTTTTGGCCTCCTCGCCCTCAAGGGAGAGGGGATAGATCGGAGCGGGTATAAAGTTGTGCAGCCAAGGGTTCTGACTCCCTCTCCCGTGGGAGAGGGTTGGGGAGAGGGCATCAGCCTGCATAAAAGCTAAGCCGCATCTCCGCGCGCAACAGGTGCCAGTGAGGCGGCCAGATGCTTCGCTTCCTGCACCAGCGAATCCCGCGAGATTTCCCCGATGGATTTCGCGCCGGTGAGCGTCATGGCCACCTTCATCTCTTTCTCAATCAGGTTCAGCAGATTGGTCACGCCCGCGCGGCCCTGGCTTGCCAGCGCATACAGGTACGCGCGGCCCAGCAGCACGCTGTCTGCACCAAGCGCAATCATGCGCACCACGTCGAGGCCGTTTCGAATACCGCTGTCGGCGAGGATGGCGATATCCCCTTTTACCGCGTCGGCGATGGCTGGCAGGGCGCGTGCGGAGGAGAGCACGCCGTCCAGCTGGCGGCCACCGTGGTTTGACACCACAATGCCGTCTGCGCCGAAGCGCACCGCGTCGCGCGCGTCTTCCGGGTCAAGGATCCCTTTGATCACCATCGGGCCGTCCCAGAATTCACGGATCCATTCGAGGTCTTTCCAGGAAATCGACGGATCGAAGTTGTTCGCCAGCCAGCCGATGTAATCTTCCAGCCCCGTCGGTTTGCCAAGATAGGCGGAGATATTGCCTAAATCGTGCGGGCGTCCGTTTACGCCTACGTCCCATGCCCACTGCGGATGCATCACCGACTGCCAGTAGCGGCGCAGCGCAGCGTTCGGGCCGCTCATCCCGGAATGGGCATCGCGGTAGCGCGCGCCCGGCGTGGGCATATCCACCGTAAAGACCAGCGTGGAGCAGCCCGCTGCTTTGGCGCGCTCCAGTGCGTTGCGCATAAAGCCACGGTCGCGCAGAACGTAGAGCTGGAACCACATTGGGCGCTTAATCGTCGGGGCGACTTCTTCAATCGGGCAGACGGAGACGGTGGAGAGCGTAAACGGAATGCCTTTGGCGTCCGCTGCGCCCGCGGCCTGCACTTCGCCGCGACGGGCGTACATGCCGCACAGCCCGACAGGTGCCAGCGCAACCGGCATGGAGAGCGTCTCATTGAAGAGCTTCGTTTCGAGGCTCAGCTCAGACATGTTCTTCAGCACGCGCTGGCGCAGCGCCACCTCAGAAAGGTCGGCAACGTTGCGGCGCAAAGTGTGTTCGCTGTACGCGCCGCCGTCGATGTAGTGAAACAGGAACGGCGGCAGGATACGTTGGGCAGCGGCGCGGTAGTCGCTGGCGGCTGAAATGATCATCAGTGGTTCTCCCTTGAATTATGGTCGCCGGGCAGGCGGGTGATCCGCGCCTGGCGAGCCCGATCTTCATCAAACTGTTTAATGGTGGTGTGAACGAAGCCGAGGTGCGCCATCATCGCCTGGCGTGCCCCTTCGGCATCGCCCGCCAGAATGGCATCCAGCACCGCCTGGTGCTGTTCGGTGAGCTTCGCGAAAACGGGCGGCACGAGATACATCCGCTGGCGGCTCTGCTTCACGGACGATTGCAGCAGGTCGAAGAACCCGCGCATGGTCTGGAGCAGCACCACGTTGTGTGAGGCTTCGGCGATGGCGAGGTGGAAGCGCACGTCGGCCTGAGAGGCCAGATCCGGATCGTCGCTCAGGGTGGCTTCAAAGCAGAGGCGGATTTTCTCTTTATCGGCTTCGGTGGCGCGCAGGGCAGCATGCCAGGCGGTGCTGGCCTCTATGGCGTGGCGGGCTTCGAGGATATCGAAACTGTAGTCCGGGTCGTCGGCGAGGAGGCTTTTTAGCGGCTGGACGATGTTCTGTTCCGACCAGGGTTCGTGCTGCCAGCGCACGAAGGTTCCGCCGCCGCGACGGCTTATCAGCAGCCCTTCGCTGACCAGTTTCGCCAGCGCTTCCCGCAGCGAGTTGCGGGAGACGCCAAGCTGTTGTGCGAGCTGGCGTTCGGCGGGGAGTCGCATCCCCGCCTCCAGCCCTTGTTCTTCAATCAGCGTCCGCACACGGGTTGCAACCTCGTCTGACAGACGCCGGGGTATCACTATCATGGGATCATCCAGGTTAAGACGTAGGCCTGAAGCGTAGTAATCACGCCCACCATACAGGTGAAAATCAGGCTGTGTTTGACCGTAAAGCGGAACAGGTCAGACTCTTTCCCGACCAGCCCCACCGCCGCACAGGCAATGGCAATGGATTGCGGTGAAATCATCTTTCCGGTTACGCCGCCGGTGGTGTTTGCGGCAACCAGCAGCACGTCTGAAACGCCAATCTGCTGGGCGGCCGTCGCCTGAAGTGCGGTGAACAGTGCGTTCGATGAGGTATCAGACCCGGTCAGGAACACGCCGAGCCAGCCGAGGAACGGCGAGAAGAACGGGAATGCGCTGCCGGTATGGGCGAGCGCCAGCGCCAGCGTTGACGACAGCCCGGAATAGTTAGAGATAAACGCGAACGCCAGCACCATGCCAATGGAGTAAATCGGCAGCGCCAGGTCTTTCAGCGTGTGGCCAAAGGTGACCACCGCATCTTTCGGCTTCATGCGCAGCCAGACCACGGAGAGCAGTGCGGCGAACAGGATGGCGGTGCCGGTAGCGGAGAACCAGTCAAACTTATAGACGGCTGCATACGGCGTAGCTTCGTGAACCACCGGCGGCATGCGGGCGACCATTTTGTCGAGGAACGGGACGGAGATATTGACCACCCAGTCGTACAGCGCACCGCCCGGGGCGAACAGCGCTTTAAACGGTGGCACGCTCCAGATTGTCACCGTCGCGGTCAGGAACAGGAACGGCGACCAGGCGCGAATAATCTGCCCGGCGGTGTATTTTGTACGTGCCAGCGTCATGTCGACCTGCGAAGCGCCCACATCGCCGAAGCGGAAAATACGCACCGGCTGCCAGCGCTTGAGAAACAGCGTCAGGCACACCAGAGACACCAGCGAGGAGATGATGTCCGGCAGCTCCGGGCCGATGAAGTTAGAACTGAGGTACTGAGCAATGGCAAATGACCCGCCTGCGACGATCACCGCGGGCCAGGTCTCCTTCACGCCGCGCCAGCCGTCCATAATCGCCATGATCCAGAACAGCACGATGATTGTCAGGAACGGCAGCTGACGGCCCACCATCTGGCCGATTTCAAAGCTGTCGAGCCCGGTGACCTGTCCTGCGACCAGAATCGGAATGCCCATCGCGCCAAACGCAACCGGGGCGGTGTTCACAATCAGGCACAGGCCAGCGGCATAAAGCGGATTAAAACCAAGGCCGACCAGCAGCGCAGCGGTAATCGCCACCGGTGCGCCAAAGCCTGCGGCCCCTTCCAGAAACGCCCCGAAGGAGAAGCCAACGATCAGCATTTGCAGGCGCTGATCTGGCGTTATCGACAGAATTGATGAGCGGATGATGTCGAACTGCCCGGTCTTCACCGAGATTTTGTAGACGAAAACGGCGGCGATAATGATCCACGCGATTGGCCACAGCCCATAGAAGAAGCCGTAAACCACGGAGGCCAGGGCATGATCCACCGGCATTTTGTAAAACAGCAGCGCGACAACCAGCGCGATGGCGACGGTATAGCTCGCGGCGACGTAGCCCTTCAGCTTGAGCTTAATCAGCGCGAAGAAGAAAAAGAGGATAGGCAGAGCGGCGATCAGGCTCGATAGCCAGATATTGCCCGCAGGGTCGTAGTTTTGTTGCCAGAGGTTCATGCAGGTCTCCAGAGAACCACTCTGCGTTGAGGCAGGTGAATCTGCGTTCAGCTCTGCGTCATACATTATGTAAAAGTGGTCCTGCCAATATTGTGATGTGAGGGTAATGCCAACGAATGGTTAATCATATGTTGCGTTTAAGCAATGCATATGTTTCTTGAGTTGCGGGTTCTGTGAAGGGATGGGCAGATTAGGTTGGGATTGGTAGGGCCAATTTGATGGTGGCAATCTGAGCCCCTCACCCTAACCCTCTCCCCAAAGGGGCGAGGGGACTGAATGGTGCGGCGCTAAGCCCTTTTCCCGGCAGGACGAGGGAACGGAATGGTGCAGCGTTAAGCACTCAGCGCAGGAGGGGCGCTGAATGACAGGGTATTGGATTCCCTAAAGGAGCCAGGAACAAAAAAGGGGTCGGGGGATTGAGTCGGGCAGGTATTTCTCCCTCTCCCCTTTGGGGAGAGGGCCGGGGTGAGGGGGATTTTATCTCCAGCGAAAATCAGAACTCCGTCTTCGCAAACCCGGTCATTTCCTGCAGGCCCATCTCGCGGCCCAGGGCGGTCATCGGGTGAACCACCACCAGACCTCGGACGGATTTCTTCAGCTTGCCCATATCGGCCTGCTCTTTTTTAGTGATGGCGCGGCGGAACGGCAGGTTTGCCAGCTTCTGCGCCTCTTTGCTCAGCTTCTGAGTATGCACTACGCGCAGGCGGGCGATTTCGGTTTCCAGCGTCTCTTTCTCTTTTTCGAGTTCGGCGTACTTCTCGGCATCATCAACCAGAGAAAGGGTTGGCTGCTGGTGGCGGATGGCGTCCAGGCGGTCGCTCAGGCGTTTGATTTCGTTCTTTTCGATTTCTTTCATGGTTGCGGTTTTAATCAGTAAAAGGGGTTCAATGCTCAATAGTATGCGCGGTGAGCGTCGTTCCTGATAGTCAATTATCGCTATTCGAACGATTACGCCGGGCTTTAATGCGCAAGCATCATGCATAAGATATTGAAAAATAAGTTTAATTTGTGAAGTGTCTGCGCGATCGCATTTTTGCCTCTTAACCACACAAAAAAGCACATTTTCCCCAACGTCTGCGAGGGGGGTTGGCCAGTCTTAAAGGAGACAACCGTAAAGGAGGTGTGTGATGGCTAAGTTGGGCGAGAACGTACCGGGAATCCTCGATAAAGCGGTGGATTTCATGGCCTCCAGCCAGGCGTTTATGGAGTACCTGAAAAAATCCCCACGCATTAACCGCGTCCCTGAACAAATTCCGGAGGAAAAAGCCGCACTGTTTCGTGAACGACTGGACTATTACAGGAACCTGTATAAACCGATGTGCGAGCAGGAAGAGAGCGAAAGCGAGAGCTGAACGTATTACTTCTGAAAGGCTTTTTTCAGGCTGATCCGTGAAATCAGCTCTGTGAGGGAGAGCACCATCGTTGAGCGAACCATCTGCTGATAGCGCTGTTTTTGCATGGCGTAGAATTCGGCATCGCTGGTGTCAAAAACGGGCTGCGGCGGCAGGGCGCTAACGCAGTGCAGTTCGCCAAAGGGCCCCAGAATTTCATCGTCGGTGAAAGCGTATTCGCTGCCGTCGTGATTCAGCTCTTCGCGCAGCGCCATCAGCAGCTCGGCGTCTTCGTACTCCGCACGGCTTATCACGCCGAGGCCGTAGATAAGCTTCAGGCGCACCGACAGATCGCCCAGCGGACCTTCGCCGTCCAGCAACGGTTCCACTGCGTATTTCACCGCGTAATCGTCTTTGCGGAAGACCTGAAGCACCAGCATGTTCACCGCCTCGGTTAACAGCTCAACGGCGGCGATCAGAAAGCTTCGTACGGTTTTGCCAGCATTCAGACGCTCAAGCACACGGTTTTCAAAGGCTTGCGTTTGTTCCATTATTGCCTGCATATCTGACAATCTTTTGTTGAGGTGCTGCTCAATGAGCAGCACCGGGTCCTGCATCATGCGCTCGCTTTATAGGCCGCGACCGCCTGAGCGACCACATCGCTGTTGGCATCCAGTCCGGAGACCTGCGCCAGTGCGGCCTGTGGGCCTTTCTCGTCGATAAGCGCAGCCAGTTCCTGTGCCTGCGGATCCTGTTCGCTGCGATAGTGCATCGCGCTGGCAATGCCTTTCACCAGATTGTCGTGCGGCAGGCCGTATTCCAGCGTACCGAGCAGCGGCTTAATCAGGCGATCGCCCGCGCTCAGCTTACGCAGCGGCTGGCGGCCCACGCGCTCAACGTCATCTTTCAGATACGGGTTCTCAAAGCGACCGAGGATTTTCTGGATGTAGGCGGCATGTTTATCGGCATCAAAACCGTAACGCTTGATCAGCACCGCGCCGCTCTCGTCCATCGCGCCTTTCACTACGGCACGGATGTTGTTATCAAGAATGGCGTCGCGGATGGTCTGATGGCCCGCCTGCTTACCGAGGTACGCGGTTATAGCATGCCCGGTGTTCAGGGTGAAGAGTTTGCGTTCCACAAATGCCATCAGGTTATCCGTTAATTCCATGCCGGGGATGTTTGGCAGCGCGCCTTTGAACTGGGTCTTGTCGACAATCCATTCGCTGAAGGTTTCCACGGTCACTTCCAGCGGGTCGTTAGTGGCGGACTCTGACGGCGGCACGATGCGGTCAACGGCGGAGTCAACGAAGCCCACGTGCTCTGCAACCCACGCTTTATCTTCTTCTGCCAGTGCGGCTTCAACGTGGCCCTTCAGCTGCGTGGTACCGCGCACCATGTTTTCACAGGCGATGATGTTCAGCGGCACGTCGTTGCCCGCGGCTTTACGTTTCGCCAGGCCTTTGGCAATCGCCGGCGCGATGCGCTCAAGCACAACCGGGCCGACGGCGGTGGTTACCAGGTCGACCTGGGCAACCAGATCAACCACATCGTCGCCGATGCTGCTGACCGCGTTCACGCCGGAGACGGTCTCCACCTGCTCGTTTTCACCGACCACATGCACCTGATAGCTATGACGCGCATTCAGGGCATCCAGCACCACTTGATTCACATCGGCGAACGTCAGCGTAATACCTGCATCGGCCAGCAGTTTGCCGATAAAGCCACGTCCGATATTACCTGCGCCAAAATGTAATGCTTTCATAGTGTTAACCTTCATCAATGTTTTTACCCGAGAGGGCTCGGGTGAGGGACGGCGAGTGATTCCCCTCACCCGAACCCTCTCCCCGCGCGGAGCACGAGAAGAGGGAGGGAGAACTTACCCGGCTTTGTTACCGGAAATCAGGGCCAGCACTTCTGCAACGCTGTTGGTGGTTGCCAGACGCTCAATAACGGATTCATCGTCCAGCGCGTTGGTCAGGCTGGTGATGACGTGGATGTGTTCGTTATTGCGGGCCGCGATACCAATGACCAGGCGGGCAATGTCGTCCGGCTCATCGCCAAACTTCACGCCATCCGGGTACTGGCAGAATACCACACCCGTTTTCAGCACACGGTCTTTGGCTTCGATGGTGCCGTGTGGAACCGCGATGGACTCACCCAGGTAGGTTGGGGTCAGTTTTTCACGCTCCAGCATTGCTTCCACGTATTCCGGCTCAACATAGCCGCCTTTCACCAGCTGCTCACCGGCGAAGCGGATGGCTTCTTCTTTGCTGAAGGCTTTGCAGCCGAGGAAGATGTTTTCCGCGCCGAGCTTGAACAGATGACTGTCGTCCTGCTCGAAGCTGCCCTGCAGGGTTTCGCGCACTTTCACTTCGTTATCTTCATGACGCTGTGCCGCCACCAGACGCTCGGTCAGGCTGGTGTAGAGGCCGCTGTCGAGGAAGTTGGTCAGCGAGATGTGCTGAGCCTGCGGCACCTGGCGCATTGCACGCTCGGTCAGGTCGCGGTGAGTGATCACCAGGTCGACGTCCGGCGGCAGGTTGTTGATCGCGCTGTTGGTAACGGAGATGTTGGTGAGACCCGCATCCGCGACTTTCTTACGCAGCACGCCTGCACCCATTGCGCTGGAGCCCATACCGGCATCGCAGGCAACGATGATTTTGCGCACGTGGCTCAGATCGTTGGTCACATCGCCCGCCGTCAGCGGCGATGCTGCACCTTTAGACTCGGCTTTCATGTCCTGCATACGACGGGTTGCCGCTTCGATATCGTCTTCTTCTTTTACCTTGCTGGTTTTCAGCAGGATGGAAGAGACCACGAAGGAGACCGCCATGGCTGCAAAGATAGCCGCGATGTTGGCGAAGTATGCGCCTTTCGGGGTCATTGCCAGTACTGCCAGGATAGAACCTGGGGAAGCCGGAGACACCAGGCCACCGTTCAGCACGCTCAGGGTGAACACGCCGGTCATACCGCCGAGGATAACGGCCAGGATCAGACGTGGGTTCATCAGCACATACGGGAAGTAAATTTCGTGGATACCGCCCAGGAAGTGGATGATAGCCGCGCCGCCTGCGGACTGTTTCGCGCTACCGCGACCGAAGAACATGTACGCCAGCAGGACGCCCATACCCGGACCCGGGTTCGCTTCAATCAGGAAGAAGATGGACTTGCCGAGGTCATGAGACTGCTGAATGCCCAGCGGCGAGAAGATACCGTGGTTGATGGCGTTGTTGAGGAACAGGATTTTCGCCGGTTCAACAAAGATGGATGCCAGCGGCAGCATGTCGTGGGCAACCATGAAGTTAACGCCCGCCGCCAGAAGTTTGGACAGCACTTCAACCGCAGGACCAATGCCGAGGAACGCCAGAATGGCGAGGATCATCCCGATGATACCGGCGGAGAAGTTGTTCACCAGCATTTCGAAACCGGACTTGATCTTGCCGTCTACCCAGACGTCGAAGCGTTTAATCGCCCAGCCGCCCAGAGGACCGGCGATCATCGCGCCGAGGAACATCGGCATATCGGCGCCGACGATAACGCCCATGGTGGTAATCGCACCAACCACGCCACCGCGGTCACCGCCAACCAGACGACCACCGGTATAACCGATGAGCAGCGGCAGCAGATAGGTAATCATTGGGCCGACAAGCTTCGCCAGCGTTTCGTTTGGCAGCCACCCTGTTGGAATGAATAACGCGGTAATGATACCCCACGCGATAAACGCGCCGATATTTGGCATTACCATGTTGCTGAGGAAGCGACCAAAGCTTTGCACCTTGATCTTGAAATCGGATGACATAACAACACCCCTTCTTATGTGTTTGCTGACGCGCGGGAATGAAGCCCGAGGTTTCTTGTTAATTGGCGGCGGAAATAGCCGGACCCTGTAGATGATGCGAAATCTGGCACTGAATCGATAAACTGTCCAGCGCGCGCCCCTTGGTGTGATCTAAGTCACGTTAATATAGGGTGTCATGCCGTAATTGAAGTGATCATCGTCACAAAATGGGTGTGTAAAAAAAGTACTAAGCGCAAAAAATCGCCCCGACAAGGCTGTTAATGTGATGTTAATCACATTTATGCGGCGATGCTTTGTTGTTAATGTGTGACTGGAATCACAATATATTTTCATCCGGAGAACGCCGATTGTGACCCGGCGCAAACTCTTCTCCGCACCGGGCAACGCCTTGTAACTCCCTTACAGTGCCTCGTTTTTTATTCTTCACCCGATTGTTGGCATAAAGATGACAATTTCACTGCCAACCCGAACCTGCCAGGTCATACTGAAGGATTCTCTTTTTGTTGGCGAAAAGGACAGAGTGATGAAACTGATTGGCAGCTATACCAGCCCGTTTGTGCGCAAGATTTCCGTTCTCCTGCTGGAGAAGGGCATCGCGTTCGAGTTTATCAATGAGATGCCGTATAACGCGGTAAACGGCGTGGCGAAGTATAACCCGCTGGGGAAAGTCCCTGCGCTGGTCACCGACGACGGCGAATGCTGGTACGACTCACCGATCATTGCGCAATACATTGAGCTACTGGATATTGCGCCTGCGCTGGTGCCGCGCGATGCCAAAGCCGCGCTGCACGTGCGTCAGCTGGAGTCCCTTGCCGATGGCATTATGGACGCCGGGCTGGTTTCAGTGCGCGAACAGGCGCGCCCGGCGGCACAGCAATCCCCCGACGAGCTTCTTCGCCAGCGCGAGAAAATCAGCCGTGGTCTGGACGCGCTGGAAGGATTTGCCGCGGACGGTACGCTGAAAGCCGATGAGCTGAATCTGGCAACCATTGCCGTCGCCTGTGCCGTGGGATATCTCAATTTTCGTCATATCTCGCCGGGCTGGTGCGCCACTCGACCGCATCTGGTCAGGCTGGTGGAAGCCCTCTTCCAGCGCGACAGCTTTGCCCGCACCGAGCCGCCTAAAGCCTGAAGTGAAGGTTTCCCTCTCTTTCCGGAGAGGGAGCCAGCCCTCTTTTATATTCATAAAATGAATATAAACATTATTGTTTATGTATGATCTTTCTTAATGAAAACGCACCACGCAAGAATATATTTTCCCGGCTGATTGTCTTTTAAGGTGATTTCCCTTCGTTATATTGTGGGTGATTTTGCTTATATAAGAATTTTCATGCTCAATGGTTAAATATCACATTGCGAATAATCTTAAGGCTAAATGAGTTTGGCTTTTGGGCCTGTTTTAAAGCCGATAAAGATATTCCAAATAATGTCTGAGTGTGTTGAAATGTGCCGTGAGCGTACAAAATAAAAACAGCATAACAAAATATCTATCAGGATTTCAGGATGAAAGCGTTTCGCCTGCTGGGGGCTTTATTGGTCGTCAGCCAGCCCGTGTTTGCAGCCCCTTTGTCACCCGCTGACAGAGACACTATCGATCAACAGCAGCAGCAATTATTGCGGCAGAACCAGCAACAGCGAGAGTCGCTGGAGCGCGCCACGCCCATTGTCCGCCCGGCAGCGCCGGTACTGCCTGCCACGCCATCGGGGCCCTGTTTTACCATCCAGCGCATAGTGCTGGATGGCTCTACGCTGATAGACGAACGCCAGCAGCAAAAATTAGTGCAGCCCTGGCAAGGCCAGTGCCTGGATATGGCACGAATTAATGAACTCACTAATAACGTTTCCGACTGGTACATCAGCAGAGGATATATCACCAGCCGCGCTTTTCTGACCGAACAGGATTTACGCTCAGGGGAATTACGCTTAGCCATTCTGGAAGGAAAGCTTGAGAAGATCCGCATGGACGGCGCGCCAGAGCGCGAGCTGAAAATGGCCTTCCCGGGTCTCCAGGGCAAAATTCTTAACCTGCGTGATATTGAACAAGGCATGGAGCAAATTAACCGCACGCGCACCACGCCTGTTCAGATTGAAATATTGCCGGCTGATAAGCAGGGCTGGTCTGTGGTGCATCTGACCGCCACGCCGGAATTTCCCCTTTCGGCCTCCGTGAGCTTCGATAACAGTGGACAAAAAAGCACGGGCGTCGGGCAGATTAACGGCGGGCTGACCGGTAACAATTTGCTGGGTCTGGCCGACAGCTGGTTCGTCAGCGGCGGGCGCAGCAGCGCGTTTTCGCATTCAAAAGATGCACAAAATTTTGCGGCGGGCGTCAGCGTACCCTACGGCTACAGCCTGCTGGATTACAGCTACAGCTGGAATAACTACCTCAGCACTATCGATAACAACGGCTACCTCTGGCGCTCGAGCGGCGATACCGAAACGCACCGCGTGAATCTGTCGCACGTGCTGTTCCGTAACGGTGATATCAAAACGGGCGTCTCCCTGGGCCTGAGCCACCGCATCAACCGCAACTATCTCGACGATGTTCTGCTGGAAAGCAGCAGCCGCAAGCTCACCAGCCTGCTGTTTGGCCTGAACCACACCCAGAAGATGTTCGGCGGCGTGGCAACCTTTAACCCGACCTTCAGCCGCGGTATGCCGTGGCTCGGTGCTGAAAGCGACGGCAGCAAAAACGGTGATTTACCGAAAGCGCAGTTCCGCAAATGGAGCCTCAACGCCAGCTTCCAGCGCCCGGTGGCTGAAAATCTGTGGTGGCTGGCGAGCGCCTATGGGCAATGGTCGCCGGACCGCCTCTACGGCAGCGAACGTATGACCATCGGCGGCGAAAGCTCGGTGCGCGGGTTTAAAGAGCAAACCATTTCCGGCGATAACGGCACCTACTGGCGAAACGAACTCAACTACACCCTGTTCACGCTACCGGTCATCGGCCAGGTCAGCGCGCTGGCGGCCCTCGACGGCGGCTGGCTGCACTCCGACAGGCTGGATCGCTATTCCGCGGGCACCCTCTGGGGCTCGGCCGCCGGACTCAGTACCGCCAATGGCCACGTTTCCAGCGCGTTCACCGTTGGGCTGCCTCTCGTATACCCGGACTGGCTCGGCCCGGATCACGTCACTGTTTACTACCGCGTTGCCGTCGCGTTTTAAGGGATTATCGTCATGAATCAGCCTCCCGTTCGCTTAACTTACCGTCTGCTCAGCTACCTGGTGAGCGGCCTGCTCGCCACGCAGCCTTTGCTGCCCGCCGTTGCCGCCACGCTGACGCCAACGGGCAATACCTCCACGGATAAAGCGGCGAACGGCGTGCCGGTCGTGAACATTGCCACGCCGAACGGAGCCGGGATTTCGCACAACCAGTTTAAGGACTACAACGTCGGCAAAGAGGGGCTGATCCTCAATAACGCCACGGGCAAGCTCAACCAGACGCAGCTTGGCGGGCTGATTAGCGGCAACGCTAACCTGAAGACGGGCAAGGAAGCGAAGGGCATCATCAACGAAGTGACCGGCGGCAACCGTTCACAGCTTCAGGGCTATACGGAAGTGGCGGGTAAAGCGGCGAACGTGATGGTCGCCAACCCGTACGGCATCACCTGTAACGGCTGCGGGTTTATCAACACTCCTCAGGCCACCCTGACCACGGGGAAACCTGTCTTTGACGCCAGCGGCAATTTACAGGCGCTGGACGTGAAAAAAGGCAGCATCACCATTGAGGGGCAAGGGCTGGATGCCAGCAGCAGCGATGCGCTGTCGATCATTTCACGCGCAACCGAAGTGAACGCCGCTATTCATGCTAAGGATTTAAAAGTGGTTGCCGGGGCCAACCGTGTTGGCACAGACGGCAGCGTGCAGGCGCAGCAGGGCGAAGGCAACGCTCCCACGGTGGCGGTGGATACCGGTGCGCTGGGCGGGATGTATGCCAACCGTATTCATCTGGTGTCCAGCGAGAAGGGCGTCGGGGTTAACCTCGGCGACCTGAATGCCCGCCAGGGAGACATCACCCTCGATGCCAATGGCAAAATCACCGTGCACAACAGCCTCGCCAGCGGGGCGCTGTCCGCCAAAGGTGAAAGCCTCGCGCTGACGGGGGATCATAAAGCCGGTGGCACTATGTCGCTGAGCAGCCAGGTTGACATTGCCCTGAGCAACGGCTCGCTGAACAGCGACGGCGACCTCGTACTGACCGCCAGTGGCACGATTTCGCACGCCGGTGAAAAGCTGACCGCCGGACGCGATGCAACGCTTACCGCGAAAAACATCAGCCAGGATGCCGCCAGCCAGATTAACGCTGCCCGCGATATCGCGGCTAAAGCCAGCGATACGCTGCAAACGCAAGGGCAGATGACCGCCGGGCAAAACCTGACGATAAGCGGTAACACCCTGACCCAGGACGGCAAGCTGCTGGCGCATAACAGCGCTCAGCTGAATGTCGGCACGCTGAATAACAGCGGCTCCGTTCAGGGGGCTTCCCTGAGCGTGGGCAGCTCCATGCTCAGCAATTCGGGTTCCCTGCTGAGCGGCGGCAATCTGACCGTCAGTACGAAAGATTTTACCCAAAGCGGCAGCACCGGCGCGAAGGGCAAAGCGGACATCACCGCCAGCGGGAAGCTGACCAATACCGGCTCGCTGGTGAGCGACGATGCTCTGGTGCTGAAGGCGCAGGATGTCGCGCAGAACGGCGTGCTGTCCGGTGGTAAAGGGCTGACGGTCAATGCGCAGACCCTGGCCTCCGGCAAAAATTCGGTGACGCGCAGCGACGCCGCGATGACGCTGAATACCGCCACGGCGACGCTGGACGGCGAAACCAGCGCGGGTGGCGATCTTCAGCTTCAGGGCGACAGGCTCACCACAGCGGCGAGCGCACAGCTTCAGAGTGGCAACAATCTTAGCCTCAGCGCGCGGGAAGCCACTCTGTCGGGAACGCATGCGGCACAAAAAGCCATGACGGTGAACGCCCGCGAAAAACTCACCCATAGCGGCAAAAGCAGCGCGGCATCGCTCAACCTCAACGCGCCCGAACTGACTAACAGCGGCGTGCTCGTGGCTTCCAGCCTGAACACGCAGTCGCAAACTCTCACCAACAGCGGCCTGATGCAGGGCGAAAGCGCATTGCTGATTGGCACACAAAAGCTGGATAACCAGCAGAACGGCACCCTCTACAGCGCCGCAAATCTGACGCTGGAGATTCCGGACATCCGCAATAGCGGGCTTATCACCAGCGACAAGGGTTTAACGCTAAGCACAGGCTCTCTCAGCAACCCGGGCAAAATCATTGCTGACACGCTGAACGTCAAAGCGACCATGCTGAACGGCGACGGCCTGTTGCAGGGAACCGGGGCGCTGACGCTTGCCGGTGATACGCTCTCGCAGGGGAGCAACGGGCGCTGGCTGACGGCGGGCGATCTCTCTCTCAGCGGGAAAACGCTGAATACCGCCGGGACCACCCAGGGGCAGAACCTCACCGCTCAGGCGGATAGCTGGACCAACAACGGCTCCGTGCTGGCAACCGGCAATCTCAACGCTACGCTGGGTGCCTCTCTGCTCAACAATGGCGATCTGATGAGCCAGGGCAATGTCGGGCTGAACGCGCCCCTGCTGACCAACCACGGCAGCATCCTCTCGTCAGGTGAAATGTCGCTCGCCGGAACAACCTTCACCAGCGACGGCACGCTTCAGGGCAATACGCTTTCACTGCGCCAGAGCAGCATCGACAACAAAGGATCGGTTATTGGCCTGAACGGCCTGGCGTTAAACAGCACTGGCGCGTTGAACAACAGCGGAGACCTGCTGAGCCAGAAATCACTGACGCTGAACGCAGGAGACGTGACCAACAGCGGTCGGCTTCAGGGGCAGAACATCATCTTAGACGGCAGCAGCCTCAAGAACAGCGGTGCGATTCAGAGCGCACTCGATCTGGCCCTGACCCTGAGCGGCGACGTTATCGCCGCCACCGGCAGCAAAATCACCGCCCTGGGCGACGCCCGACTGACCGGCAAAGCGCTGAGCAACCAGGGATTAATCAGTGCGAAAACGCTGGAGGTGAAAGGCGATTCGCTCAGCAACGGCGGCGAAATCAGCGGCGTCAACGGCCTGAACGTGGCGCTCAGCGGTAACCTGCAACAGCAGGGCAAAATGCTGACCGGCGGGCTGCTTAACGTCAGCGCAAAAGACATCAGCAACAGCGGGCAGCTTCAGGGCGCTGATACCCAAATCAGCGCCAGCTCGCTTACCAACAGCGGACGCGTGCAGGGCGACAGCGGCCTGACGCTCACCCTGCTGAATGCCCTGACCAACCAGGCCAGCGGCGTGCTGCTCAGCCAGAACGCATTAAGCCTCACCGCGCCCGTGCTGACCAACGACGGCACCATTCAGGGCAACGGTAAAACCACCCTCAGCGCGGCAACGCAGGCCCGCAACGGCGGCAAAATTCTCTCCGGTGGCGATCTGACCTTCACCACGCCAGACTACAGCGGCAGCGGCTGGCTCCAGGCCACTAACCTGGTGCTGAACGTGGCGAAACTTGCCAGTAACGGCACCGTGATGGCGGCGAACCAGGCGACGCTCACCGGTAACAGTTTGACCAACGGCGGCACCTTCCAGGCCGCACAGCTAAACGTCAACGCGCAGACCATCACCAACACCGGCACGCTGCTCGGCAATCAGGGTTTGACGCTCAAAGGGAACAGCTTTAACAACGCGGGCGGGAAGGTGTTCAGCGGCGGCGATATGCTTGCTGAAATGGTCTCGCTCAGCGGCGCAGGCCAGCTGGTGGCGCTCGGCAACCTGACGCTGAAGCTCACCAACGGCTTCACCACCCAGGGCGTTATCGCCGCGAACAAGCAGCTGGCCATCAGCAGCCAGGGCGATATCACTAACGGAGCCACATTGCAGGGCAACGGCATCACGCTGAACGCGGCGGGCAAGCTGACCAACAACGGGCAGCTGACCGCAGGCAGCGGCACCACGGCGTTGAGCGGCAGCCAGATTGCGATGAACGCCAGCGGCAGCCTGCAGGCAGGCGGAGACGTCAGCCTGACCAGCCGGGGCAATATCACTCTCGGCGGTTTTACCGGCACGGCGGGCAGCCTGGCGTTAACGGCGGCCGGGTCGATCGTTAACACCGCGCTGCTGTATGCGGGCAACAACCTTTCGCTGTTTGCCAACAGTATCCAGAACCTGCGTGGCGATATGCTGGCGGGCAATAACCTGGTGATGCAGAAAGATGCCAGCGGCACGGCGAACGCCGAGGTAATCAATACCTCCGGGAATATCGAAACCACCAACGGCGATATCACGATTAAGACCGGCCATTTGCTGAATACGCGGGATGGGTTGACCACGAAAACAACGCAGATCGATGGTGCACAAACTATTCCGGGCATGGGTGATGCGACGATTAACGTCGATATCAGTCAGCTTGCTGACGGTACTTACGGCATGACCAGCCGGGTGGCAGAAAGACAGGTTGGGCCGTGTAATGGTCATGGAGCCTGTAACTATATCCACTGGAATCAATTCTATTACGTGATGTATGCCGATTCGGCAGAGCAGAAATTTATCAATAGCCAGACGCGAACTGACGTTACCAGCAATGGAGGTGCATCAAGAATTGCCTCCGGCAAAAATCTCACTATTAATGCAGGTTCACTGGAGAATTTTGCCAGCAATATTCTGGCAAATGGCGATGTCAGCCTGACAGGGAACACGCTCAACAACCAGAGCTGGCAGTCCGGTACGGTCACTGACTGGTTCGTTTATCAGTACGATTCACGTCGATATGGCTACGCAGTCGAGCCTGGTGGACGTTATCCGACGGACGGGAATAATTATCACGATGTTATGCCCGAAAACACGTCTATTGCTTTTACGCTTCAAGGACATGACTCAAGTACAGAACTTGGCGAAATCTTCCGCTCCGTCATCCAGGCTGGTGGCAATGTTATCGCCAATTTTGCCAGCGATATCAGCAACACCAACACCACAGCCAATGCAGGCAAAATCAGTAACACCATCGCCGCCCCGAACCTCAACACGCCTTCAGCGCAAAACATCGGCGGTGGCGCAAGCCAGCAGGCGCTGGCGGATGCCGGAACCCAGGCCATTACCGGTCCGGACTGGAAAGACACCACCGCCAGCCAGGCTATCGGCGGCGGCACGGGGCTGGCTTCAGGCGGTATGGATGGCAACTATCCTCTGCCTTCCGGCAACAACGGCTACTTTGTGCCGTCGACCGATCCGGACAGCCCGTATCTGATCACCGTTAACCCAAAACTTGATGGTCTGGGTCAGCTCGATCCGTCGCTGTTTGGCGATCTGTATAAGCTGCTCGGCATGAACCCGG
>NZ_DALZVG010000030.1:0-51163 GCF_032012665.1 Scandinavium sp. | reverse complement strand
TAGACAGAAAGCCAATTGTAGTCGGGCAAAGTGGGTCTATTTTTGTTTATCCTCTCAAAAAATAGTCGCGTGACTGGGATGTTTAACCTGAAGTTTATTCCGTACATCAGAGTTTTTCACGTTATTAAAGGTCTGAAAGTATCTACTGCACATCAGCACATCAGCACAAAAATCTGTTGACAAGCAATAATTACACGCATCATTCAGCGTCACAAGGTAGGCGTAGCTTCCCCTTTGCAGCGAAAATTCACTATCAGCAAGCAGTAATTCTGGTGAATACGCTTATGATTTCATGCGTTGCCCTTCCCACTTAGCAACAGCTTCTTAAAATCGTATCGTGGCTCACATTCCGTCTCTTCAGTCAGCGCCTGGATAACGGGTTCATCAAGCCGGGATACCGTGGAATAAAAATAGATCGTCCTGACAACCAGATGTATGTGATCCCTTTGCACATTTAGCTCAACTGCTGTGCATGCCTTAGTTCTATCGTAGATATACTGCTCTAAAACTCTTCACCTAGGTTGCCTTTGAGGATTTTGTATCCGTACATCGGGGTTTTCATACAAGATGATACAGAAAGCGACAGAATGCGTGGAAACCACATTCATCTCTGCTTATCCAATTTACTTCTGGTCTGCGGATAACAAACCGGGGCAGTATTTAGATTTAGCATGGGCGGTCTACGTAAAAAGCCCGACATGAACGATCGCATTCTCCACAGGAGGTGAGCTAAGTCTGACAGCAAAACGCCCCTATTCAGGGGCGCTAGTTTCAACAACTACTTATCAAAAAACCGTAACCGCCAGCTCTGGAATGTGCGCGGCATGGTGCGTAATTCGTTACCCTGAGTGCTAAAGTAGTGCAACTGAGGTTTGCCCTCTTTGTCGCTGTCGATACGCGCAGCCCAGATATCGTTTTTGGTGTACATAATTACTGCATTCTGGATATTTGCGGCACCGCGTACCCACATTCCCACCACGGTAGCACCAATATTATCAAGGTCATCCTGGTAGATGTAGACGTTCGCCGTATCCACAAACTTCTCATAATCATCGCCGACCAGGTCATGAAAGCGTTTATCCATCGCTTCATCGCGCAGGATGCCCATCGTCAGCAGCGTGGATTTCTGCCGCGGATCTTTCTCACTGAGCATGTATTTACCATCGATAAAGCCGCCGCCCGGCATCGACAGGCGACATCCCCATTCGGCATTGGTATAGACCTGAAGCACACCGCTGCGACGTGGGATTAACAGCACCTTGCAGTTACTGGTATCAATGATGTTCTCCACCAGAGCCATGCCGTAGATTTTGCGGGCTTCCGCTGTATATTCATCATGGTTACGCCCAGCCCATACGCGAATGTCAGTATTCACTGACCACTCCGCACTGTGGCTAAGCTGAAGTGTGCCGCCGCTCATATTCGGCGCACTCATGTTCCACCACTTGCCTTCCCAGTTAAACTCTGGTGCCACATCGGACAGCAGGCTAATTCCTTCGTAATAAGCACGTTCGATACAAGTATCTGAAGTGCAGCTATTAAGCGACTTCTCCCAGTCAGTATACTGTTTGTGGACGGCATTCGAGTCACCCTTCACCAGCATCGAGCGGTAGATTATTGTCAACGTACTGTCGAGCCAGTGCAGATTGTCGTTGTTGCAAATGGTGTTTTCGACCGGCGTAGCCGCGCGCTGGCAATTAACAGCCCAAGCACTGGAGCCGTATAACACCATAAATACAATCATAATTTTCATCAGACGAAGTAGCATTTTGTATGTTCTTTAGCCAAGGCGGCGGCTATTTTGGCGAAATAATTATCTTAATGCAATATGTTCAGAAGGTAAGTAATGACATATCATTTTAAGTTCTCAGATACTTCTGTTAGTTTATTATATTACATATGTAATTTGAATCGTCAATGCATGAAAATTGATAACAGAAATTATATATTTATAGCGATTTCACTACAAATCCTCGCTATTGAATTCCCGCGTACACCACCAGGCATTGAACACAACACGGGATGTACGTGCCCGTAGAGCAGCCAGTGGTAGATGGCGATCCCGGAGGTTTCGACGATGGTCAACGTAAAGAGCGTAGAGAAAGTGGCAACATCCCTTACCCGTACAAAGCCTGTTACGATCGTCAGAAATGCCTATTCTAATTTTGATAAAAACACTTTCCGCACGAATAAATTTAAATACTTGGAGGATCCTTGACGCCCTATCGGCAATGTGAGCCAGCTAAATCACACGGTCAAATATAAAAAACTCTACTTTAAGCATGCTTATTAAGTTATATTTAAAATCGTGCAGCCACTGCTATTAACCAACTGGTATATTTAATAGCCTATAGCTGAAATATATTTTTGGGAATAGTTAATAAGATTTTATTAATTTCCATTATGGTTATGGTATGCCCCACAACCTGAATTTGATAAACTCCGCACTCAGTTCAAAAAGGGGGACAGAAAACGCGCAACCAGATGGCATTCGAGATTGTGTTTTTTGAGTTAGTTGCGTTATCGAACTCAATAGAATGCTTATGTTTTACTTTGCCAGATCAGCAAGCTAATACTACCGTCCAAAATGTCCCAACATTTACTACACACTTCACCAATAAAAAAGCCGAAGCAAGATACTCAGCTTCGGCTTTTTTGACTGGCAACTGCGTTTAGCAGATTTAGAACTCAGTCCATTCCTCTTCCATCATATTCACGCTTTTCTTCGATGTTGCCACCTTCGCCACGTTCTCAACCACCTTCACTTTATTGGGCTGAGGCTGTGTACTTTTCCGGATTACCGCTCCCCGGCTGGAGGGTGCAAATTTTCTATCTTCAATAGTAAAGACAGAAACCGTATCAAACAGATGTTTTGCATTAACGCTCATGCTCTCAGTAATCGCCGCCGATTCTTCAACCATCGCGGCATTCTGCTGCGTTGCCAGATCCATCTCGTTGATAGCCGTCGCAACCTGGCTTACACCCGTGCTCTGCTCTTCAGACGCCTGACTAATCTCCTGCATAATGTCGCTTACGTGGGTCACCGACGCCACGATCTCGTCCATGCTTTTACCAGCATCGGCAATCAATCGAGCGCCATCATCGACATTTTTCACTGACTCATTGATCAGATGGCTAATCTCTTTGGCTGCATCTGCGCTGCGCTTGGCAAGATTTCGCACTTCTGTTGCCACCACCGAGAAACCACGGCCTTGTTCTCCTGCCCTGGCAGCCTCTACAGCCGCGTTCAGCGCAAGAATATTGGTCTGATTCGCAATACCATCAATCACGCTGTTAATTTCGGAGATTTTCCGTGCACTTTGCGAGATCTTATCCATGGTACTCACAACGCGGCTCATGACAATAGAGCCATTATCCGCCGCTGTACGGGCCTGGTGAGAAAGACCATTTGCCTGCCGGGCATTTTCGGCGTTATTAGAGACGGTAGTTTTAATCTCCTCCATGCTGGCCGCAGTCTCTTGCAGCGCACTCGCCTGCTCTTCAGTTCGCGATGCCAGATCGTGATTACTGCTATCAATCTCATTGGCGTTCACAGTAATTTGCTCTGAGGACTCTCGTACCGCCGAGATAATTTTTGTGATAGATGACTGCATCCCCTTCAAGGACCCAAGCAGGGCCCCAATTTCATTAGCAGCCCCCATCTCAAATTCGTGACACAGGTCCCCTTCACCAATTTTCTCCAACGCCAGTGAAGCAATTTTCAATCTATCGAAAACATTCTTTTTAATAAGCCAATAGGAGAATAAAGAGATGGCAATAGCGATAATCAGCAAGACAACAGCATTTATCAGGAAGATATGAGTATCATCATTGAATGCCTGACTCATTTTTTTCTGAGAGGAGACAACAAAGTCCATATACTTATCAATAGAATGTTCAAATGCAACCTCACGTGTACCATTATCAAAGCCGTGATTATTATAGGCTGCCAGAGACTGCATATTCGCAGTATAATTCTCAACTAAGGCTTTAAACTTCTGAACAACATCGGTAGAAAGTACTTGCGCTTCCTCATTATCAAAGGAATGTTGTCCCTCAAACCGCCGTAAATAATCTTGAGCTCGTCCAAGGTTAGTCTTGATAGACTTAACTTTCTCCTCATAAAGTTCGCGACTTACTGTTGGGTCATTATAGACATAGTTGATATCGCCACGAACCTGAGTTAGGGAGTTGCTTAGATTCCCCAGATAGCGCATATTATCCGTTAAGTTCTGCGCATCGCTAAAGGAAACAGATACAGTATTTATCGATTTTATAGCAAAGGTTGATATCAATACTATCATTAAACATAGAGTAATCAATATCGCCTTTATAAGCGTCGATATTTTTAATTTTTTCATATTAGATCTCTGTCAATAACAAAACACCTTGCAAAAGGAGAGCAATCCCGTAAATGTCACCAATTACAGGCACCCTTCTTTGCGCATCGCGCATCTAAAATGTACATTTTAAAAACACACCAAACCTAGGAATGTTCTTATGAACATATTACCTATTGAGGATCTAAGTGCAATTTATTTCACACAAAACAATCTTGAGAATAATGAGCACAAAAAGCCGTAAAATAGCGCAAAACGAATGCTAAATGGATTAAGGATTAATTTACCCCTCCCAACGCCATAAGAAGTTGGGCAAGCTGTTCAAAAATAGAGGCCATCATATTTTCGAAGAAAGGCGCCAGCGTGTACATAATAAGAGCAAGTGCTCCCATACCTACGGTCAATGTTAGCGGGAAGCCAATCACAAAAATAGATAGCTGCGGTGTAAGGCGATTAAGCAGCCCAAGCGTCAAATTGATACACAGCAGAAGAGTTATTACGGGTAGGCCAAGCAGGATCCCGTTACTGAAGATAATACCGGCGGATTTCACAAAAAAGAAGAAACCTTCCTCATTTAGCGAGGTATCGCCAATCGGCAGCAAAGTGAAGCTTTTCACAAGAATATTCAACATCCACAAATGTCCATTGAACGTGAGAAAGAGCAGCATCACTAACAAGTTTAAGAGCCTTGCCACCACCGGCATGTTACCGCCGCTGGAAGGATCATAGAAGGTCGCAAAGGAGAGTCCCATTTGCATGCCGATAATCTCACCGGCATGCTTTACCGCCACAAAGATAAACTGCACGGTAAGCCCCATCAGCACACCAATCAGCAGCTGCTGAACTGCCACCATGAGGCCTTGAAGCGAAAATATTCGCACGCCGGCATCCGGCAACAGCGGCGCAACCAGAGCAGTAATCAATACGGCAAGACCCACTTTCACCTTTTTGCTAATGCCAGCTTCGCTAAAGAAAGGGGCTGTACTAAATAACGCAAGGATCCGAAATAGGGGCCAAAGCCCCTGATTGATTAGAGGGTAGAGATCAGCGACCGAGACGGAGAACATAGCTATCCAATAATATACGGCAGGCTATTGAACAGCGAGCGCGTATAGTCAAGAAAGAGGTTCAGCATCCAGGGCCCTAATGCAATCCCTACTGCAACAATGGCCAGGATTTTCGGGATAAAGGAAAGGGTCATTTCGTTAATTTGCGTTGAAGCCTGTAGGATACTGACGATCAAACCAGTCAACAGTGCAGTCAACAGCAAAGGGGCGGCGATAGTTAATCCCACTTTTATCGCCTGGAACCCTAAAGCCATGACGCTTTCTGGTGTCATTTTTTCTTCCACTTAACTAAAAAAACTTTGGGCAAGGGAGCCCATTAACAACTGCCAACCATCAACTAACACAAACAACATCAGCTTAAAGGGTAGAGATATAGTGGCAGGCGGCACCATCATCATCCCGAGCGCCATCAGCACACTTGCCACGACCAGATCGATAATCAAAAAAGGGATAAAGATAGTGAAACCAATCTGAAACCCAGTTTTCAGCTCGCTGGTAATAAAAGCAGGCATCAGCACCCGCAGTGGGACATCTGCCTGGCTTTGGAAATTATCCACTTTCGCCAGACGTGCATATAGCGCCAAATCGGATTCCCGTGTTTGCCCAAGCATAAAGGTGCGCAGCGGCTGCATCCCCTTATCCAGGGCCGCCTCCATCGAAATTTTATTTTCGGATAATGGCTGCCAGGACTCATCATAAATCTGGCTAAAAACGGGTGACATCACAAAAAACGTCAGAAACAGCGCAAGCCCCAACAGAACCTGGTTCGGCGGAGTAGACGGCGTCCCCAGCGCATTGCGCAACAGCCCCAGCACGATGATGATGCGGGTAAAACCGGTCATCATCAGCAGGATAATCGGCAGGAAGGTGATTGAGGTCAGCAGAACCAGCGTCTGAACTGGCAGCGACCACCCCTCACCACCGTTCGTTGAGTGAGCCAGTATGATGTCGCCGTTTGCCGCAAATGCATTGTGAGCGGGCAAAAAAAACATCAGTAGCGCCAACAGACCTACCGGGAGGATAAAAGAGACATTGCGTGAAGATAACAGGGTCATTCTGCTGGTCCTGCCTCGCGTTTAGTTAACAGCTTCTTTAGCGTGGCCTGGAAATCTGTGCCACCGGAAAATGGAGCGTTTTTCTCTTCCTGCTCAGGTCTGTCAAAAGTGGCAACACAATTAATCTGTTGGCCTGTCACCCCAAGCAGCAGCCGCTTATCCTGCATATCCACGACGACCAGGCGCTCGCGCTGGCCCAAAGAGTGGCTGGAGATAACAGACAGTCCGGAGGCTGAGTGCAGCCTCCGGTTTACGCCTTTAAAGCGCCGAACGGCCCAGACAAAACAAGCAGCAATCACCAGCAAAGCAACCAGCCCGCCGCCAAGGTTTGCCAATAGAGATCCCGGCGTCGCCGGATCGAGATAAGGCGTGGCCGTATGGGCCTGTGTCTGACCTTTCATTAGCGGCTCAGGCGGTGCATACGCTCGGAAGGCGTAATAATATCGGTAATACGAATACCAAACTTATCGGACACGACGACCACTTCGCCCTGAGCAATCAAATAACCATTGATCAGAATATCCAGCGGCTCACCGGCAAGCCCTTCTAAGGTCACAACCGAGCCCTGGCTTAAGCGCAGCAGCTCCTTGATTGTCATTTTGGTACGACCTAATTCCACAGTCATTTTGACCGGGATATCAAGTATAAGCTCCATATCTTCAGAGAAGCTGGCAGCAAGAGCCTCTTTCGCAGAAAGACCACCTACGGATTGCTGTTCACTCATCGCTTCACCCCAAAGATCGTCTATAGCCTGCTTATCATCACCAGAATTTGGTGTGGTATCACTCATTGGGGAACGACTCCTTTTTTAACGCTAATAAAGCGGGGCTCATCATGCTCTCAACTTTCAGAGCATATTGATTATTCACACAACCATATTTACCCGACAGAACAGGTACACCGTCCACCCGGGCTTCAATAGTCTCTTGTTTATCAATCGGTATCACATCACCGACCTTCATTTTCATTACTTTCGACAGGCGCGCAGGGATATCAGCAAAACTAGCCACCAGCTCAAGTCCAGTCTCTCTGAGCTGTGAAGAGAGCGTACTGCGCCACTGCTGATCTTCCTGCTTAGAGTTTTCCAGCGGCGGGCTAGTAAGTAGCTCGCGCAGTGGCTCAATAATGCTGAAAGGAATACAAATATCGAATTCGCCACGATGAGCACCAATTTCAACGTAAAAAGGTGTCGTCACCACAATATCGTTTGGCGAAGAGGTGATATTGGTAAACTTAACCTGAATCTCGGCACGTACATATTCTGTCTTCAGCTTAAAGATCGAGCTCCACGCTGAATCGTAAGCTTCAAGTGCCATCGTCAGCATACGCTTAATGACGCGCTGTTCGGTTGGGGTAAACTCCCGGCCATCGGCCTTCGTTGGGAAACGACCATCCCCACCAAACAGATTATCTACCGCCATAAACACCAGATTTGGCGAGAAGACAAACAGCGCCGTCCCGCGCAGCGGATTCATATGCACCAGGTTTAAGTTGGTCGGCACCGGCAGGTTTCGAGCAAACTCATGATAGGGCTGAATCTTAATATTCCCGGCAGTAATATCCGGGCTACGACGCAGTAAATTAAACAGCCCTATACGAAACTGGCGAGCAAAGCGTTCATTAATAATTTCCAGTGAATGTAAACGCTCACGAACAACACGACGCTGGGTGGTGGGATCGTAAGGTTTAATCTCGCTTTCTAACGCCGTACCGCCTGCTGGCTCTTCACTTTCAGCGCTGCTGCCGCCATTTAACAGACGGTCAATTTCATCCTGAGATAGGATACTGTCAGACATAGACATTACCGTAGAATAAAGGCATTAAATAAAACATCGTTGACATATATACTTTGGTGAGATGCAACAGGTTTACTAATAACTTCTTTTATTTTATCAATAAGCTGTTTTTTACCCACTTCCGTAGACAGCTCTTTTGCTGCCTGATGCGCTAACAATATAAAAATACGGCTGCGAACTTCTGGTAAATATTTTTCCGCAAGCGTTTTAGAGTGTTCGTCTTTGACGCGCAGCGTTAATCCAATGTAGATAACGCGATCCTGATCGTCGCCGTCTGGCTGCAGACTAACGGTAAATGTCTCCATTGGAACGTAGAGCGGCGTTTCGTTGTCGGCTGACTTACGGTTATTATTGTTATCATTCTGTTTATTTCCCGCAACATTGCTCTGCAAACTTTTCATTTCATAAAAAGTATAGCTGGCAAGTCCGCAGGCAGCGATTGCGACAAACATCAGTAATATCACAAGCAGCGAGTTTTTTTTACCACCGGCCGCAGCCTTCTGGTTCTTTTTCGTCATTTTCTTGAAAAACCTTGTTCTGAAATAGTCCAGATAAATAGAGAATGGCTACCCGGATGAGCAGCACATTCTATTACACCCGGAGCCGGGAACAATTCACTAAAAAACCAGAATTGTTGTCCCCAATTCCCTCTATGAATGTAATTATTAAATAAATGTATTTATTCCGTTAGAATAAGTCCGCTGCATCACTACAAGTGGTTCACTCTCTTCGTCCGCGATCCTGCCATTTCCGTTACCGTTGCCCTCTTCACTGTGCTGCTGTCCTGAAGAGTGCTCAGACTCAAATGCCTCCTGCCAGGCAGGGGATTCAGACCCCACACTGCTCTGTCCCAGCTCAATGCCTGACTCCGCAAGCGAGGTGCGCAAATGTGGCATCGCAGCTTCAAGTGCGGCGCGCACCTGGTGGTTCTCCGTCACAAAGTGCAGCTGGGCTTTATCGCTATTCAGACGTAAATTAATCTGCAGGGAACCCAGCTCTTCAGGGTGAAGGCGCAGCTCAGCGTTATGGACGCCGTTGCGGGTAAAATAAGAGAGCTGATGGCTGAGAGCCTGCTGCCAGGCTGGCGTTCCTACCGTCTGGTTTATCATTGTGCCTGGAGTCTGTGACAGCTCCGGAGCACGGGCAGCCGCCTGGGTATTTGCGCTGGTAAGAGAATGCAGTGCGCCGTTTGCCATAACGCCGAAACGGTTATCTGTATTCTGGAGCGGCTGTGTCCCCCCCTGCTCCTGCGTTTTCAGCACTGCAGGCAGGATCTCCTTACCCAGCGGTTCTTTACTGTTCTGTAACGTACTTGTTGCGTCATCACCGTTTTCCTGAGCTTCATGCACGACTTCTGCAAAACGCTTAGGAACCATGCGATCTTCCACCGATACCTGCGCCATCAGGCTGCGCATCGGTGCTTCGCTGGCAACATGCACGTCAACATCAGGCAGAGCAGCCTGAGATTCTGCCGCCTGCAAGCCTTTCTGTGCCACATCGGCCAGCCCCGGTGTAGCGACGGTAAGAGGTTGCGCCTGAACCGGCTCTGTCGCGGCTGGCAGTGCTTGAATATTCGTGACGAGCTGCTGGAGCTGATGCTGTTTTATCTCACCATCTACAGGCTCAGGGGAGACCCCTGTCTCCACGTCCACCGGCGGTGCAACAAGCTCCGCAAGCGTAATATCAAGCAGAGGTAAAACGGCGACGTCAGCTTCAGCATCCGCGCTCTCCTCTTTTTTGCCCGGTAGCTTACCGCCATTTGCAAGTGGCAAGCTCTGCTCCGGATTTTCCGTCGCAGCCATGTTCGAGGTATCTTTCCCTTTTGGCTGAGTCTTTTCCTCAAGGGTTGCCAGGAAGTCCGGTTCATCCGACGTTTGCGCGGCAGGTTTTGAAGACGGAGAGGCAGAGGCGGCATTAACGACGGGTAATATCTTGGCGATCATAAACTTTCTTTTCCCATACACGCACGCTGTGCGAATTCATCCATCGCCTTCTGTTCCTGGCGATTTTCTTTCATCATTCTGACCGCATCACTGCGACTTTTTAGTGTTTCAAACGCATTAAGGCGCTGCTTGTCCCGGCGCCAGGCCTGAAGTGTCTGATCAACCATATCCTTACATTTGGCGACGTGCCCGGAATGCTGCTTAACCACCTTCCCCAGCGAGTCAATAAAAGACTGCCGGTTTAACAGCTCAGCCATAGAAATCCCCTCACCGGAAACCGTCGCGTGGAGCTGCTGCTGATACTCAAGCTTAAAGCCCTCCAACTGAGTAAGCTGGGTAGTTGCACGAGTGTAATTCTGCTGCACTTTACCAAGTTCAACGGTGGTATCGCTCAACGTCTTCTCGGCCATCTCGCGCAAGAAATCCATCGGACTGGTCATCGCCATTATTCAGTGTTCCTGTAACGTTAAGTAGGTCATCAGTCTCGTCAAGCCTCGGAGATGAGCTTCGTTAGCGCATCGCAGGCCTCTTCATAACGACTGCTTTCATGGATCCCCTGCTGTAAAAATGCCTCCATTCCTGGATAGAGGCGGATGGCATTATCCAGCATCCTATCGCTACCGGCGGCATAGGCCCCCACGCTAATCAGGTCACGATTGCGCTGATAAGCTGAAAGTAGCTGTTTGAAATTTTGAACTTTTTTATAGTGTTCCGGATTAATCAGTTCGGTCATGGCACGACTGATTGAAGCTTCAATATCAATAGCTGGATAATGTCCGGATTCCGCCAGACGGCGAGAAAGCACAACGTGCCCATCAAGAATGGCTCGCGCGGAGTCTGCAATCGGATCCTGCTGATCGTCCCCTTCGGTGAGTACGGTGTAAAACGCGGTAATAGACCCTCCACCTTTTACGCCATTACCCGCGCGCTCCACGAGTGCCGGGAGTTTAGCAAATACCGAAGGCGGATAACCTTTGGTTGCTGGTGGCTCGCCGATGGCCAACGCAATTTCACGCTGGGCCATCGCATAACGGGTCAGGGAATCCATAATGAGCAGCACGTCCAGACCACGATCGCGGAAATCTTCAGCAATACGGGTGGCGTAAACCGCGCCCTGCATACGCAAAATCGGAGAGACGTCTGCAGGAGCAGCAATGACGACCGAACGCTTACGTCCGTCCTCACCGAGGATATTCTCGATAAAGTCTTTTACTTCACGTCCACGCTCACCGATAAGACCAACCACAATCACATCAGCTTTGGTGAAGCGTGCCATCATGCCAAGTAATACACTCTTGCCCACACCGGAACCAGCAAACAGCCCCATACGCTGACCACGTCCAACGGTAAGCAGACCGTTAATGGCTCTCACGCCCACGTCGAGCACGTTTTTAATCGGGTCACGCAGCAGCGGGTTAACGGTTGGTGTAAACAGAGGTGCATGATGTTCGCAGGCCGGAGGTGGCAGGCCATCCAACGGACGAGCACTGGCATCCAGCACGCGTCCCAGTAGTTCAGGCCCAAGAGGAAGCTGCTTGCCTTTAATAACGCCGTCGCCAATGCCTTCCGGCGCATAAACGCGTGCGCCGGGTAAAATACCGTCCACGTTCTCAAGCGGCATCAGGTACAGACACTGCCCGTTAAAACCCACGACCTCGCTCTCAACCCGATCAAGTCCGTGACTGGACTGACGCTCAACGATACAGAGTGTACCAATAGGGAGCTTCAGCCCCACGGCCTCCATCACCAGGCCCGTCGCACGAGTGAGCCTGCCGTACTGACGATAAGCAGGCAGGGCTGCCATCTGTTTCTCTTTACGACCGATTGCATCCAGCCACTTTTTCAAACGCATTGTCATGCGATCAGATCCTCGCGGGCAAGCTGACACAGCTCCTGCCAACCGGTCGTAATAGTGGCGTCATATTCGCCCTCTTCAGAGGTCAGGCGGCAGCCCCCCGGAAGAATGTCGTTATTGGTATGTAGCTCCCAGCCCAGAGAGGCCAGAGACGCGCCAATTTTGTCCTGCACCATTTCAAGGTCGTTTGGATGGATCCACAGCTGGGCTTTGCCCTTAAACAGCGTATCTTTTTGCAACAGGAACTGGATCTTCTCCATCAGCACCGAGTTGTCGCTGACCACGTTCTTGCCCAGCATCGAGCGGGTGGCCATGAGCGCAATCTGCACCAGACGCGCGGGAATAACGCTGTCGAGGTTATCGAGCGTGATTTTAAATTCATCGCACCAGCTGGCGAAACGTGCCGTCGCCGCTTGCTGTTCGCTCAGGGCCTCAAGACGGCCTTTTTCTGCCCCCTCCTGCTGCCCGTGCAGAAAACCATCCTCATAGCCTTGCTTCTTGCCCTCTTCAAGGCCTCGTGCCATGCCCTGCGCCATGCCTTTTTGCTCGGCCTGGCTGTACAGCCGGGCAATTTCCATCTGGATTTTCTCATCAGACTGCAAATCGACCGGCAGGGATTCAATGATCTCCTGCTCGCCGGGTACAAACTCTTCGAGCAGGTTTTGCGGCTGCCAGCTCTGCCAGCCGCCTGAGTGGTTACGATCAGATGTAGGCATCGTCGCTTCCTCCCAGAACCACTTCACCGGCCTCAGACAGACGACGTACAATCAGCAGAATATTCTTCTGCTCGGCCTCAACCTGAGACATACGCACTGGACCACGAGAAGCCAGATCCTCCACCATGATATCCGCCTGACGGCGCGACATATTGCGGAAGAACTTGTCACGCAGCGGCTGCTCGGCCCCTTTGAGCGCAATGATGAGCGATTCGTTTTCGATCTCCTGCAGAATGCGCTGAATGCTACGATCTTCGATGTCAACCAGGTTTTCAAACAGGAACATTTCGTCAATGATCTTCTGAGCCAGTTCCTGATCGTATTCGCGTACCGCTTCGATAGCGGCATCTTCCTGCTGACTCTTCATCAGGTTCAGAATTTCTGCAGCAGGACGAACACCACCCATCTTGCTACGTTTGAGGTTCTGTCCGCTCAGCAGGCCGTTCAGCACTTCAGTCAGCTCCTGCAACGCCGCAGGCTGTACACCGCCAAAGGTGGCAATACGCAGCATGATGTCGTTACGTTCACGATCATCAAACTTGCTGAGGATATCGGCAGCCTGATTACGCTTAAGGTGAACCAGGATGGTCGCGATGATCTGAGGATGCTCGTCGCGAATCAGATCGAATACCGTCTGTGGATCCATAAAGTTCAGCGTTTCGATGCCGTTTGCACCGTTCTGCGAATCCAGCAGATCCTCAAGCAGGCTGGAGGCACGTTCTTCACCCAGTGCTTTCACCAGCGCGCTGCGCAGGTAATCGTTGGTGTTAACACTCAGTACGGCAAACTCGCTGGAATCACGCTGGAAATCAGCCAGCACCGAGTGTAAATCTTCATGGGTAAATCCGCCCATGTTAACCATGGAGCTACTAATCTGTTTTACTTCATGCGTATTGAGATGTTTGAACACCTCGGCGGCCAGACCATCACCGAGGGTTAACATCACAATCGCGCTTTTATCAAAAGCATTCATGGTTATTTTGCTTCCTTATTGATCCACTGGCGGATAACCAGAGCAATAACGCGTGGTTCCTGCTCGGCCATTCCACGCAGCCTCTGCGTATTGAGTTCAACTTCCACACGCTGCTCAGCCTTCGCTCTTTCGCTGCTTTCAGCTTTACGTTTATGCGCATCCTGCTGGGCCTGGCGGGCCTCTTTTTCTAGCTCAAGACGTGCCAACAGCGATTCCTGATGGCGAGTCCAGGCTGGCTGTACCGCTTTGCGCCACAGTATCCACGCGATGATCGCAATCGCCAGATAGCGAGCAATAGACATCAGAAGGTTGAAGAACTCCTGCTGCTTCCAGAACGGCGGAGCCACTTCTTCATCAGCAAGACTAAAGGGTGAGTTAACCACGTTAACCGTATCGCCACGTGTCGCAGAGTAGCCAACCGCCTCTTTCACCAGCGCGGTAATCTGTTCCATCTGTTCTTTAGACAGCGCAACAAGCTTGCCCTCTTTATCGGGTACATAGTTCACTACGACCGCCACCGACAGACGTTCAACATCACCCATATTGCGCTTGGTATGGGTCAGCGTGCGATTGAGTTCGTAGTTGGTTGTATCGTCCAGGCGGCTGTTGTAAGGGATACTTGTCGGCGCAGTCTGAGCATTATTGCCCTTCGCTGCACCGTTTTGCCCCTGAGTGTTCCCCTGAGCGTTCCCCTGCGCATTGTTCGTGCCCGCAGTCTGAGTAATAGGTGCAGTCGCTGGCGTAGGAGGGGTATTGCTAAGTGCTCCCGGTACACCGCCAATTGCGTTGCGGCCTCCCTGCTGAGAATTGCTGTTCTGTCGGCTGCGAATAGCCATTTTGTTAACATCGGTATTCGGCTGGAACTGCTCGTCAGTCTGCTCATGCAGCGTGAAATCAAGCTGTGCGGTGACCTGTGCCTTCACATTGCTGCGCCCTACCAGCGGCATCAGAATGGCCTGAATACGCTGCTGATAGTCCGCTTCCAGATCGTTGGTAAATTTCAGTTGGGAAGTTTGTACCGCCTGCGCCCCCTTTTGTGTCAGCAGGCGCCCGCTCTGATCAACAATCGTCACGTTGTCGGCGTTCAGACCCGGCACCGCACTGGCAATCAGGTAGCTAATGGCGCTGACCTGACCTGAGTCCAGAGTGCGGCCATTGCTCAGGTTAACCGTGACCGAGGCCGAAGCGGCTTTCTGTTCGCGAACAAACATGGAAGGTTTAGGAATAGCCAAATGTACACGCACGCCGCGAACCGGGCCGAGCGTTTCAATGGTGCGCGCAAGCTCACCTTCTAACGCTCGTTGGAAATTAACCTGCTCGCTAAACTGGCTAATGCCGAATTTTTCCTGATCGAGCAACTCAAAACCAACTTCGCCACCTTTTGGCAGACCAAGCTGGGCAAGTTTCAGACGGGCTTCATAGACTTTATCTGCGGGTACGGTGATTGCGCCGCCGTGTTCAGTAAATTTGTACGGGATATTCATCTGGGATAGCTGAGTAACAATAGCTCCGCCATCCTGATCGCTAATATTGCTATAAAGTACCCGATAGTCAGGTGTCTTAGCCCAGAACAGTAACCCGATGAGAAGCGATAATGCCGCCGCAACAGCAAAAGCCAAGACTAATTTAGGACTGGAACGCAGGCGTTCTAGCACTGCCATCATATTAACCGTACTATTTTTTTTGATATCGTTTGTTGTGGCATTCATGCCATAAGTCCTGTAAGAAATTAGATAACGTGAATAGACGCAACGTCGCGGATCAACACTGCCAGTTCGGATATCAAAGCAAGACGCTAAACACGCAAACAGACAAAATTCCAGCGGCGTATTATCTGCTAATTAGATTTTTTCGAAGCACCAATAAGCTCAAACTTCTGACAGCTTTTCGGATTATGTTAGTTGACACCCTGCATGTTAATCTTTCGTTATTAAAGAAAGGCAGGAACGTCTGCTTGATTTTATTAAGCTGACTGACAGGAGAGAGTTGTGTCGATACAATCAATAAATGGTGTTCTGGACCAGATTAATTTCCAGGTCCAGCAGGTTGCTACGTCGCAGAGAACACCGTTCACATCTGGTAACGCCGGCGCCGAGAGAAAGCAACAATTCTCTGACATATTGTTTAATAGCCTTAACACTATTAGCACGATGCAAACACAGGCAAAGAATCAGGCTCAGGATTATATGATGGGCTCAACAAAAGTTGGACTGAATGACGTAATGATTGACATGCAGAAATCATCTCTGGCAATCAATTTCGGTGTTCAGGCGCGCAATAAGCTAGTCAATGCATATCAGGAAATCATGAGTATGCCAGTGTAATTATCAGCTTATTGTCCCGACTTCTAATTACGTCAATTATATTACTCTATTCACCGCAACGCTCACATTTTAATCATGCGGCACTCATTCTTGTTAATCACAGCAATGTTCTGACACGCCAGTGATAATCACAGTGGTACGTAACATGGACTGTTTCTGTAGCAATAGCAGTAGTAGCAACACTATATCGAACAAAAAACATGCGAATTCAGGAAGCATTAAGTGATAAAGACTTGCAGAGGATTGGCGAGTTAATTTATCAACGAGCAGGAATTGTTGTTAACCAACAAAAACGGGATATGGTCTATAACCGCCTATCCCGTCGTTTGCGCAAACTGCAGTTGACCAGTTTTACTGACTATATAAATAGCCTTGAGGCAGACCCCAATAGCGCAGAGTGGCAGGGGTTTATTAATTCACTGACCACCAATCTGACTTCATTCTTTCGGGAATCGTACCACTTTCCGATACTGGCAGAACACGCAAAAAGCAGACCGGCAAATTATAGCGTATGGTGTGCCGCCGCCTCGACCGGGGAAGAGCCTTGCTCCATCGCCATGACGCTTGAGGAAACGCTCGGACGCACGCACGCAGGTCCGCGAGTATGGGCAACAGATATTGACACAGAGGTCTTACAAAAGGCCAGCAGCGGGATTTATCGGCTGTCCGATTTGTCCAGCCTGACGCAGCTCCAAAAGCAGAATTTTTTTCTGCGTGGTACCGGTGCCCAAAGTGAATTTGTAAAAGCCAGAAAAGAGTTGCTGTCGACGATTCACTATCAACGGCTCAATTTATTGGACAGCAACTGGGATATTCCAGCGCCTTTTGACGCCATTTTTTGTCGCAACGTAATGATCTATTTCGATCAGCAAACCCAGGAGCGGTTGTTACAACGCTTTGCAAAAATGTTGAAGCCGGGCGGCATTTTGTTTGCCGGTCATTCTGAACATTTTGGTAATACGCGTGGTGCTTTTAGGCTGCGTGGTCAGTCGGTTTATTACCTGACCCAGGAGAAATGATGAGTAAGATAAAAGTCCTGTGCGTTGATGATTCAGCTCTAATACGCAGCCTCATTACTGATATCGTGAATAGTCAGCCCGATATGGAAATGGTGGCAACCGCGCCTGACCCTCTGATAGCAAGGGATCTGGTTAAACGCTTTAATCCAGATGTGCTGACGCTTGATGTGGAAATGCCACGCATGGACGGTCTGGATTTTCTTGAGCGTCTGATGCGTCTGCGCCCGATGCCAGTCATCATGATCTCATCGCTGACCGACAAAGGTTCAGAGATAACATTGAATGCGCTGGAGTTAGGTGCTGTGGACTTCGTCACCAAACCACAAATGGGACTAAAAGAGGGCATGCTGCAATATGCCGAGCTGATTGCCGATAAGATTCGTACCGCCTCAAAGGCGAGTATTCAGCGTCTTAAGCATAATTCCCCGGCGATCAAGACCCTTACCAGCCCTCTGGTTAGCAGTGAGAAGATTATCGCAATTGGTTCATCTACCGGCGGGACCGAAGCACTGCGTCAGGTGCTTGTACCCATTCCGGTAACCTGCCCAGGTATCGTCATCACTCAGCACATGCCGCCGGGCTTTACCCATTCATTTGCGATGCGCCTTAACGGGCTATGCCAGATTTCGGTGAAAGAGGCTGAGGATGGCGATCGCGTCCTGCCGGGACACGCCTACATCGCACCGGGTGACCGACACATGGAACTAACCCGCAGCGGTGCAAACTACCACGTCAAAATTAATGATGCGCTACCGGTCAACCGCCATCGTCCATCGGTTGACGTACTCTTTAAGTCCGTTGCCAAATCCGCCGGTAAAAATGCCGTGGGCGTAATTTTAACCGGAATGGGGAACGACGGTGCGCAGGGGCTTTTAGATATGCATAACGCCGGTGCCCATACGCTCGCCCAAAGCGAGAAGAGCTGTGTGGTCTTTGGCATGCCTCGTGAAGCTATTGCGCTCAATCCCAAAACGGAGGTTGTCGATCTGGTCGACATCAGCCAGAGGATGCTCAACAGCGTTGTGGGTCAAGCTCGCCGAATTTAATGCATTTTTACAACACTCAGCGTTCCCTTGAGATGAGCGCTTCTTTCTTCACAGGATATTGATTGATATGGCAGATAAAAATTTACGCTTCTTAGTTGTCGACGACTTCGCCACCATGCGCCGCATCGTGCGTAACCTGCTTCAGGATCTGGGCTACAAAAATGTAGAAGAGGCCGAAGACGGTCAGGATGCGTTAAACAAGCTGCGCAGCGACAAGTTTGACTTCGTGATCAGTGACTGGAACATGCCAAACCTCGATGGCCTCCAACTCTTAAATGAAATCCGCAAAGACGATGCGCTAAAAAGCACCCCGGTACTGATGGTCACCGCAGAGGCGAAAAAAGAGAACATTATCGCCGCCGCACAGGCCGGTGCTAATGGGTACGTTGTGAAGCCATTTACTGCAGCGATTCTTGAAGAGAAGCTCACTAAAATATTCGAAAAGCTTGGGTGGTAAGCGATATGAATACAGCGGAGAACCGACCTTTAGACGATAACAACAAGGAAGATATCTTTTCACGAGTTGGTCATCTTACACGTTTGCTGCGTGACAGCATCGCCAATTTGGGACTGGATCGCGCCATTATGGACGTCGCAGAAGTCATCCCGGATACCCGCGATCGCCTGAATTACGTTGTCGGAAAAACCTCGCAGGCGGCGGAATGCGCTCTCACTTGCGTAGAAATCGCCCGCCCACTGCAAGATGAACTGAGCACCCAGGCTAACGGGCTGAAAAGCCGCTGGGATGACTGGTTTGAGCATCCGGTTGAGCTGACTGACGCCCGGAAACTCGTCGATGATACTCGCCAGTTCTTAAGCGACACGCCAGACATCGCCAGCAAAACCAACAGCCAGCTGATGCAAATCATGATGGCGCAGGACTTCCAGGATCTCACCGGCCAGGTTATCCAGAACATGATGCAGCTTATCGAAACCGTTGAGCGCGAACTGGTACAAGTGCTGCTGGAAAATATGCCTGAAATGGTACTGCAAGTTCGGGAAGAAAATGCCCCTACCCTGAAAAATGGCCCGCAGATTAACCCGAATGTCACAGGGGTAGTCGCCTCCCAGGATCAGGTTGACGATTTGCTTGAGTCGCTTGGTTTTTAACTTTGCAGTCCATTATTGCTTTATCACGTAGCGCCGGGGTTTCTGAACCTTCTTTAGCCGTGTTAGTCCGCCATTACCGTAGTTTGTTTAGCAAAAACCATGTCTGAAGAAAGTGATGTAGAAAAAACAGAGGACCCCACACCCCACCGAAGGCAAAAAGCCCGTGAAGAGGGGCAGATTCCTCGCTCAAAAGAGCTTACCTCTATCCTGATGCTGCTGATTGGCTGGTTATTGATGCTGGTTGGCGGTCATCATGTTGCCTCCCGTCTTATGCTTCTGCTGCATGACGGTTTGACGTTTGACAGTCTGCTGGTGTCGGACCTCAATGTGACGCTAAGTCGGGCCTGTAAGCTTCTCAGCATGGCGATGTTTTCTGTGCTGCCTATCCTGCTTGGGCTCTTTTTTACCGGGATTGCCTCGCCAGCCATACTCGGCGGGATAAATCTGAGCGGCAAGGCATTAAAAGTTGACTTAAAGCGTTTGAATCCGCTTTCGGGTCTAAAGCGCATGTTTTCTATGCAGGTCGTATCCGAACTGCTTAAAGGACTCCTGAAAGTCGTTCTGGTTGGCGCAGCCAGCTCCCTGTATCTCATCGGCAACAAAGCCCATATGATTCAGCTGGTTTATGAGCCACTCCCCAGCGCGCTGGAAAACAGCACCGGGCTTATCTCCAGATGCTTACTCGTTGTAGTTGTAGCGCTGATCCCACTGGTGGGCTACGACGTTGTCTACCAGATAATGAGCAACCTTAAAAAGCTGCGCATGAGCCGTCAGGAGATCCGCGACGAGCACAAATCTCATGAAGGCGACCCGCACGTGAAGGGGCGCATTAAGCAGCTACAGCGTGCAGCAGCACGTAACCGCATGATGTCCGACATTCCTGATGCGGACGTTATCGTTAATAACCCGACGCATTATTCGGTCGCACTTAGCTACAAGGAAGGCAGCAAAGGTGCGCCCATCATGCTCGCGAAAGGCGCTGGTGAAGTGGCATTGCGCATTCGTGAAGAAGCAGCGAAGCATAAAATTCCGATGCTTGAAGCACCGCCGCTTGCTCGAGCGCTCTATCGTCACTGCGAAATTGGCGACGAAATCCCTTCGGCACTCTACGAAGCCGTCGCTGAAGTTCTCGCATGGGTACACGGCCTGAGGAACTGGCGCAAAGGCCAGGGTGTGTTACCTAAAAAGCCTAAAAATCTGCCGGTGCCTGCGGCGCTGGATTTTGAACAAGTACAAGAGAGTCAAACGTGATGGCAAACTTAGCCACCAAACTACATCTACCCAACCTGAAACAGACCCAGTGGCAGATAATGGCCGGGCCCGTGCTGATCATGACCATTCTGGCCATGATGATCCTGCCCCTACCCGCTTTTATTCTGGATCTGCTGTTCACCTTTAATATCGTCCTGTCTTTGATGATCTTACTGGTTGCGATGTTTACCCAGAACACCCTGGAGTTCTCAGCTTTTCCGACCGTGCTGCTCTTCTCCACCCTGTTACGCCTCGCGTTAAACGTCGCCTCTACGCGTATCATTCTGATGCACGGACACAACGGGGAAGCCGCTGCGGGTCAGGTTATCGATGCCTTCGGCCACTTCCTGGTCGGCGGTAACTTCGCTATCGGTATCGTGGTCTTTACCATCCTCATCATCATCAACTTCATGGTAATTACCAAAGGTGCCGGACGTATCGCCGAAGTGGGCGCGCGCTTCGTACTGGATGGGATGCCAGGTAAGCAGATGGCTATCGATGCCGATCTGAACGCCGGGATCATTGGTGAAGAGGAAGCGAAAAAACGCCGCTCAGAAGTGACCCAGGAATCTGACTTCTACGGCTCTATGGATGGTGCGAGTAAGTTTGTGCGCGGTGATGCCATCGCCGGTATTCTGATCATGGTGATCAACGTTATCGGCGGGCTTATCATCGGTATTATCCAGCACGACATGAGCTTTGCCGAAGCGGGTGAAACCTACACCCTGCTAACCATCGGTGATGGCCTGGTTGCGCAGATCCCAGCACTTATCATCTCGACCGCCGCTGGTGTTATTGTTACTCGCGTTGCTACCGAGCAGGACGTGGGTGAGCAGATGATGGGCCAGCTGTTCAAGAACCCAAGCGTCATGATGCTCTCCGCAGGGGTCATCGGCCTGCTGGGGATGATCCCTGGTATGCCGAACTTCGTCTTCCTGCTGTTTACCGCTGGTCTGCTGACGCTGGCCTGGTGGGTCCGTGGTCGCCAGATTAACGCCCCTACAGACGCCGCTAAGCGTGATAAAAAAACGCTGGATCAGGCAGAAGATCAAGCATCTGCGGTCACGGAAGCTTCCTGGGCCGATGTACAGCATGAAGACGTACTAGGCCTGGAAGTGGGCTACCGTCTCATCCCAATGGTAGACAACGATCAGAACGGTCAGTTGCTGACCCGAATTCGTGGCATACGTAAGAAATTCGCCCAGGAGATGGGGTTTCTGCCTCCAGCGATCCATATCCGCGACAACCTCGATCTTGCCCCAACGGAATACCGTATTTTACTTAAAGGCGTTGAGATTGGCCGCAGTGAAGTTCAGCCAGAACGCTGGATGGCAATCGATCCTGGCTGTGCCGAAGGTAAACTTGCCGGCACACCAACGACAGATCCGGCCTTTGGTCTTCCGGCGGTGTGGATTGATGAAGTGTTGCGTGAGAACGCGCAGATCCTGGGCTACACCGTGGTCGATCCAAGTTCTGTAATCGCAACCCACTTAAACCACCTGATAGCCATGCACACCGACGAGCTGTTTGGCCGTCAGGAAACCCAGCTGCTGCTGGAGCGCCTGACCAAAGAGATGCCGAAGCTGGTTGAAGACCTGATCCCGGAAACCATCTCACTCAATATCTTCCATAAGGTGCTGCAAAACCTGCTGGCCGAACGGATCTCGATTCGCGATATGCGTACGATCGTCGATGCGCTTGCAGAATGCATCAGCACCCAGAGCGATCCGGACGAATTGACCGCCCTGGTACGTATTCGCCTGGGCCGCGCCATTACTCAGCAGTGGTTCCCGGGCAACGGTGACATTGAAGCTATTGGCCTGGATCTCAATCTCGAAAGGCTGCTGATTCAGGCCACTCAGAGCGGCAGCGCCATTGAGCCAGGCATTGCCAATACGATTTTGCAGCACACCGAAAAAGCGATCATGCAGCAAAGCGCCGTTGGCGCACCGTTGGTACTGCTGGTGAACCAACCGTTGCGCTTTATGCTCTCGCGCTTCCTGCGCCGGGTATATCCACAACTGACAGTACTGGCAAACCAGGAGATAACCAGTAATCGCATGGTACGTATGGCCTTTATAATCGGAGCGAAAGAGTGATACTGCCAAAATTAACCGCAATATCGCTTCTGCTCTCCCCACTGCTGGCCTGCGCTGCCAGCGGTGGCGGCTGGAACGGTTATTCTGTGGGCGGCACATTGCACATGGGCAAACAGGAGCTGGTCAGCCGCCCTTTACAGCCCAATCTACCACCCCACGGGCGCATTCACCGGATAGCCTGGCAGATAACCTTGCTCCGCCCGCAGCCCGCAGGATTGAAAATCAAACTGTGCAGCCAGCAGCGCTGCCTGCCCCTCTCGTCTTTGTCCGGGCGGCTCGAGGTACATAACACCTTTCTGGCCCGCGGCCCTTTTTACTTCGTCTACTATGTAGGTACGCCGGGACGGCTCTCCAACCCAATGACGGTAGTAAAAAACGAGCTATCAATTACCTATAAGTTTGAGTGACATAAAAAAGTCCAGACTGAATCTCTGGACTTTTATTATGCAATAACAGAAGGTTCACTTATGCCGGATAATAATTCTGCCCTACGCAACGTTCAATACCCAAATCCCCTTCACCATCTCCCCCAATAAAACGTCAGGCGCAGGAATATTTATCGCCTGTTTCAACACGCCATTCAGCCAATAAGGGATAAGACTAACAATTAAAGAGAACGAACCGTTACTCATTAAGTATTGGCGCAGATTACGTACAAGTTGCCAAAGGCTATATACTGCCAACGCAGGCAGTCCGCCCGTACCGGGCAGGATAATCATTGGGGAGAAGAGGGAAGGAAAGCGAGGAGAAGAGTCAAAGGCTATGTTTACATGGGTAAAATAGCCTCTGCGTCATTAATGGAAGGCGGCGATGTACTGCCGGGTGTAGGCCTCGCTGCATTTTTTCCCGATATGCAGTGAAGACATATCTTTTTTCAGAAAATCAAGACGCTTCTGGAGCGTTTTTTTGATTTCCACTTCATTATTCACAAGACATTGGAGCAGAGATGCAAAGTTCTCCTTCTCCTTTTCCATCATATCCGCAGGTTGTTTTGCCAGTACGTCAGAAACGGCCGTTACATACATTTCCGCTAATTCAATAAACTCATCCCATTTACTCTCTTTTGCCAAAGTAAGCAGGTTTTCATTCAACTGATAAACTTTCTCATACTCCAGGGGTAACACATTAGCCATAGTTTGCCTGCTTTTTCTTAGGTTCAATATCTTTCCATGTGGTGGCAAGGTTCGTTAATATTTCGCTAACCTGAATCAGTGACGAAGGGTCATTACGAATATTTGCTTGAAGCAACGTTCGGGACATGTACTCATAAAGCCGCTCAAGATCGAGTGCAATCTCCTGCCCTTTTTCATGATCCAAAGCGCTGCGTAGCCCATTATCAATGATGTTGATAGCCCGGGAAATCATCTCGCCGCGTCTGGCTATATTACCACTTTCAAAGTAGATTTTTGCCCGCAGCACCGCGTTTATCGCACCGTCATAAAGCATCGTAATAAGCTGATGGGGCGTCGCCCCTGCCAGCTGGCTTTCAAGGTCAACGCTGGCGTATGCCTTAGTTCCCTGTTTCGAGTACACATTGGCTCCATTATAAAGAGATGACGGGAAAAACCTCCCGCGAGACCGATGACAACCCTCCCGTATAAAAGAAAGGTCTGGTTCTCACCAACCAAATTTTTATTGCTAAATAGCATTCCTGCGAACAGAGAAGAAGCACTCCCTTCTCTGCTCATAATCAGGCGAGGAAAATCCCCACCGGGTTACCTATATCCTTACAGTGTGGCAAGCAAGGAGTTAAGCTGGTTGCTCAGGTTATTGAGCTGCGACATGGTGCTGTCCAGATTCTGGAACTGCACGCGGTAGCGTTCTACTTGCGCATCAATCAGCTTCTGGGTTTTATCCAGCTGGGTATCCATCAGCTTGACCTGTTCATCCAGATCGTCTGTTGAAAGCTTGATAACGCCCTTGTTGTCTTTATCATCCGGATCGCCGACGTATTTATTGACGATATCCTGAAGCTTGGTCGCCATGCCCTCATTTTCGCCGCGCCCAATAAACATATCGCCAATCCCGTCCGGGTTATCGGCAATGGCCTTATCCAGCTTATTGTCATCAAGCGTCAGCGTGCCGGTTGCGGCATCAATTTTGATCCCAATGTCTGCAAGCGCGGTAAACGCATCTTCGTCGCTGCCGCCGACTCCGCGATCGCCATAGGTGCCGTTGATCGTCGTACGGATTTCAGCAACCATGCCACGCAGGGTGGAGTCACCCATCAACGCGCCGTTCTGGCTGTTCTGGGTAGCAATGTCATCACTACCAAGCCCGGATGTATCATTCTGCACATACTTGCTGGCCGCAGAGGTCAGCTTGATTAAGGCGTTATACTTATCAACAAAATCCTTTACGCTGCTTTTAATCGCCGAAGTATCTGAAGTCAGCGTGAGCTGTTCTGATTTGTCATCTTCGGATACCGCTTTCAGATCCAGGGTCACGCCAGTAATGATATCGGTAATGTTGTTAGAGGACCGGGTATAATCACTGCCGTCTACGGTGAGCATCGCATCCTGGGCTTTGCTCACGAGCGTCATTGCGTCACCATTATCAGGGCCGTCAGACGGGTTGCCCCCGTTAGAGGTGTTAAGGATAGACCCCAGCTTGTCATCACCATCCACGCTGACGGAAAGCTCGCCTGCACTGCCGGTATTTTTAGCGGTGAATACCAGCTGGTAGCCGTCATCGGTACGCTGTACAGAAGCGGTCACATTGCCTTCTGCCTTGTTTACCGCTTTAGCAATCTGTGACAGTGAGGTTTCATCATCAGACAGCTCAACGGTCGTTTCTTTTCCGTCGCCTGAGGTGATGGTAATAGTACGGGTGCCACCAGTGGTGCTGCCCTGCAAAGTATCCGCATCGTCAAAGCCCGCAGTTTTAATTTTGTGTGCGGTTGCCAGCTGGTGCACGGTAACGGAGTGAGTGTCCGCCTGTGCGCCTGCGCCAGCCGTAGCGGTAAACGCTTTGTTTGAGCTCACGGTGAGCGCACTAAAAGCATCGCCGGTCAGTTTTTTAACGCTGGCTTGCAGATCGGACATCGCACTGGAAATTTGTCCCCACGCGGAAATCTTTGCTTTATAAGTATTTTGCTTGATCGCGTAAGGCTGCAGACGCATCTGTTCTGAGGCCCGAAGCTGGTCGAGCATTGCAGCTGTATCCAGTCCGGAACCGATACCTAATGATGATATCCCCATGACACTCTCCTGTTTAATTCAATTATCGACTGAGGCTCGTTATTAGTTATCGGTTTGAGCGACATAAAGCTTAATTTTTTGTGGTTATCTCATCAACCTTAAGCCCCAATAAAAACACACTCTGTCGCTATTCAGCGGATAGATTCCCAGGCCTTCGCCCCCCTCAGAACGGAGCGAAAGCCAATACAATGAAATAGCCGCAATAATTGCGCCATTTAGCCGCATAGTAAAATTACTGTTCCAAAATCGACGGGGGTTCTGTGCCTTCCCTTGTCCTATAAAGAAGGAATTCCCATGTTGGGCAAAATTTGCTCTAAAAGCAAAAATAATTAAAAAAAATTTTAGAAGATTTTTTTGATGCCGATATTTTTAATATGCGAACGGAATGACGCATCACTATATTGCGAAGTTATCGTGATATTAACTAATTAATTGATGAGGAAAGAACAATGGCACAAGTTATCAATACTAACGCACTGAGCCTGGTAGCACAGAATAACCTGAACAAATCTCAGTCTTCCCTGGGTACTGCTATCCAGCGTCTGTCTTCAGGCGTTCGTATTAACAGTGCAAAAGACGATGCAGCAGGTCAGGCAATTGCTAACCGCTTCACCGCTAACATCAGCGGCCTGACTCAGGCGTCCCGTAACGCTAACGACGGTATCTCTATTGCTCAGACAACTGAAGGTGCGCTGAACGAAATCAACGACAACCTGCAGAACATCCGTCGTCTGACCGTACAGTCCCAGAACGGCACTAACTCCGATTCTGACCGTAAGTCCATCCAGGACGAAATCGACGCACGTCTGTCTGAAATCAACCGTATCTCCGAACAGACTGAGTTCAACGGCGTTAAAGTACTGAGCAAAGACCAGACTCTGAGCATCCAGGTTGGTTCCAACGATGGCCAGACCATCAATATCGACCTGAGCAAAATCGATGCTTCTACCCTGAGCATGGACAGCTTTGATGCAACTAAAGTTGCAACTAAAGTTGCTAAAGGTTCCAACATCGACGATGGTACTGCTACTGCCAAAATGTCCGCAGCCGACATGGACGCTCTGACAACCCAACTGAAAGATGCGAGTGTTACCGGTATCGCAGGCGACAACGCAGTTCTTTATCAACACACTGATGACACTGGTGCAACCAAGTTCTATGCAGTAGGTGATAAAGGTGCAGTTGAAATGACTGCTGTCGTTACCCCTGCAGATGATGCTACTAGCACCCCTTCTTCAGTAGCATTCACTGCAGGTGCTGATGCATTAACTGCTGATGAAATGGCTGCTGCTGGTCTTGGTCAGCTGCAGACCATCGATGATGCACTGGCTCAGGTTGACGAACTGCGTTCCGGTCTGGGTGCGGTACAGAACCGTTTCGATTCTGTAATCAGCAACCTGAACAGCACCGTTAACAACCTGTCCGAGTCTCGCTCTCGTATCCAGGATGCTGACTTTGCTTCTGAAGTTTCTAACATGAGCCGCGCGAACATCCTGCAGTCTGCTGGTACCACTGTTCTTGCTCAGGCAAACCAGGTTCCACAGAACGTTCTGTCCCTGCTGCGTTAATCATGCTTCAACACGGGTCCGGCTTTGCTGGCCCGTTTTGTCTACCCCAGTCATCCGACTGGGGTATTTTTTTGCCTGAAGATCAGTATTAAACCAATGAGTCGCTAAGGGTACACCGCAATACAATCCTGCCAGGTTGGGTACCCATCAATAGAAAAAGAGAAAGACCCCTTCATTCATTTGTATTGATAGTGACCAAGAGGAAAAAAACACGCGCATTATAACCTGGCCTTTATTTTTAACCTTTTGTTTATGGCCCTCTGAACAGGGAATTAGTAGCAGTTACAGATACTTATACATTTAATATTGATACTTTAATTATCCTACGCCTTGCTACACTTTTCCCCACCGTACCCACACAATACCCACGATGCCAGAATTCCCCCGATGATATTATTTAGACTTCACACGCCAAAATTATTCGTAAAACATCAGACTGTTTTTGCTTCAGATAGCCCATTCCGCCCGATACACTTATCTTCGATGGAATAACCAGAGGTAAATGAATATGGTCCCCCACCGCATTCAGCCTCAAGAATATTCACATACATCCCATCTTGCCATTGTCAAAAATATTGCCCATCGCTTTGTATTTTTCACGGTAGAAATCTGCCGGATATTTTTAGTGACGTAAACGACCTGATATTTACGGCTCCTGGCTTTTTTTTGTTCCTCATCAAGCCTCCCCTTTTGATTCCGCGAAGATACGTTTGCCTGGCAATTGCCAGAACGCAGGTTTTTCTGACTCATCACCAGGCGCTTTAGTCCGCAAGCCTCACCGCCCTCCCCGGCCAGGCAGAGAGATTTCGATGCACAAAAAAACGGGCGATATTGCTATCGCCCGTTTCTCATTGCATTTTTAATGCGTGGTTCAACCACAACCTACTTATCCAAGTTCTGGCTCCGACTCGCTCTCGGCCAGACGCTCAACAATATCCATCTCTTCGCTGTTCAGCAGTTTCTCGATATCCACAAGAATCAGCATGCGCTCATCAATCGTGCCAAGACCCAACAGGTATTTGCTGGACAGCAGCGTGGAGAAGTCCGGAGCAGGCTTAATCTGATCGGCGTTCAGCGATATCACATCAGAAACACCATCCACCACAATCCCGACCACGCGCTCTTTCAGATTGAGCACAATAGTGACCGTATTGTCATTAATATCTGCAGATTCCAGCTGGAACTTCACGCGTAGATCGATGATGGGTACGATCACGCCGCGCAGATTCGTCACGCCCGAAATAAAGCCCGGCGTATTGGCGATATGGGTCACACGATCGTAACCGCGAATCTCCTGAACTTTCAGAATTTCAATACCATATTCTTCATTGCCCAGCGTAAAGACCAGATACTCATGGCCCACGTTTTTATCACCAAAATTTTTGTCTGTGCCTGAAATATTCATTTCATAACCTCGCTTAACCAATCCAGATTAATGCTTTTCAGCTAATTTTTTATCTTTGCTCAGCGTAAACAGCGCCACGATATCCAGAATCAGCGCCACGCTGCCGTCTCCCAGAATGGTCGCGGCTGAAATACCAGGCACCTTGCGATAGTTAAGCTCGAGGTTTTTCACAACGACCTGGTGCTGGCCAATGAGCTGATCGACCAGCAACGCGTAGCGGCAACCCGCGCTTTGCAGGATGACAGCGATGCCATCCGTTGGCGTTTGTGAATCGCGAGGAATACCGAAAATTTGCTGTAGATCGAGCAGCGGCAGATATTCACCGCGCACCTGCAGCATCACCTCACCGCCCGCCATGTTGTAGAGCGCGCTTTCTGAAGGTTGCAGCGATTCCATAACGGTGCCAAGCGGCAGCACGTAAATTTCATGTCCTACGCGCACCGACATACCGTCAAGGATAGCGAGCGTCAGCGGCAGAACGATACGAATAGTCGTGCCAACATTCTGCTCCGAGTGCACCTCCACGTGTCCACCCATTGCCAGGATATTTCTGCGTACCACGTCCATACCCACACCGCGCCCGGAAACGTCGGTGACTTTTTCCGCCGTTGAGAAACCTGCGGCAAAGATCAGCATCCAAATCTCTTCGTCACTGCTGTTTTCGCTAATGGCGATTCCCTGCGCTTTCGCTCGGGCCAGGATTTTTTCACGGTTAAGACCCGCACCATCATCAATGACGTCGATGACAATGCTGCCACCATGGTGCTCTGCGGAAAGCGTCAAGTTCCCCTGCTCTGGTTTGCCTTTTGCCAGACGCTGCTCTTTTGGCTCAATACCGTGATCGAGGCTGTTACGCACGAGGTGTGTAAGAGGGTCAATAATGCGTTCGATAAGGCTCTTATCAAGCTCGGTGGAGCCCCCCTTAAGCGTCAACTCAACGTTTTTATCAAGCTTACGGCCCAAATCGTGGACCAGACGCGGGAAGCGGCTAAACACATATTCCATCGGCATCATACGGATGGACATCACCGATTCCTGCAAATCGCGCGCGTTGCGCTCCATCTGCCCGATGCTGCTGATCAATTGATCGTGCTCCGCGGGATCGAGAGAAGCAGAAAGCTGGGAAAGCATTGCCTGGGTAATGATAAGTTCACCCACCAGGTTAATGATGGTATCCACCTTTTCAACCGCCACGCGCAGGCTACCGGATTCCGCCACCTGGCTTCTGACCGCAGATTTCGCTTTAGTGGCTGGTACGACCTGCTCTGATGAACCGCCCGGCCGGGCCACTGGCTCTTCTTTTGTCTCAGGCAGTTCTGCTTTTATCTCCGCTGGTTCTGCAACCTGCTTTGACTCAGCAGGTTCCGCTTGCGCAGAGGTAATAGAAATTTGTTCAGGCTCCAGCACAAAGCACAGCACTGCCAGAATATCGTCAGAGGATGTCGTGGTGCTCAACTGGACCAGCAGCGTATCACCTCGCTGCTCCTGGCTTAATACATCACCCAGGTTACCGAGTTCTTCCAACAATGCCTCTTTATCTGCATCAGGAATCGCGGTCAGAGCAACGGTGAGTAGCCCAGCGCTGTCCGATTGTGCGGCAGGAACGGCGGTAGGTGCAGGAGTTAGTGCAGGTTTAGCTTCTCCTGCTTGCTCCTGCTTAGCTTCAAGTGCAATTTTACGCAATGCTTCACAGATATAACGGAAGGTTTCTTCATCCGGCTTCTCTGAGGACTTATAAGCGTCCAGCTGATCTTGCATAATGTCCTTGCTCTCCAGGAACAGATTAATAATCTCGCCAGTTAACTGCAGATCTCCACGGCGGGCCTCATCCAGCAGATTTTCCAGAATGTGCGTAGTCTCTTGCAGGATAGTGAACCCGAAGGTGCCTGCCCCGCCCTTAATCGAGTGCGCTGCACGGAAAATCGCGTTCAGCATCTCTTTATCAGGTGATTCACAGTCAAGATTAAGAAGATGGCTCTCCATATCGACCATCAGTTCATCTGCTTCATCAAAAAATGTTTGGTAAAAATCACTAACGTCCATTTTTCTTAACCTTTACCTGTAGAAGTATTATCCGGGGCCGGCGGTGATATTTTTTGTCCAGCGGCAACCGACATCGCTTTTAGCTCAGACTTTATTTTTTCGTTATCCTGGTTGTTCGATGCACTCTGTAAGACGGTGTCTTCGCTGAGAATGGCCTTCTCTTTACTTTTGCTAAGCACCAGAACGCTGATACGTCGGTTAATAGGGTCATCAGCTTTGACGTTCTCCAGCTGCATCATGTTTGCCGTTCCAATCACTCGCAGGAATTTATTATCCGCAATGCCACCGGCAACCAGGGTACGCCTTGACGCATTAGCGCGATCGGAAGAGAGTTCCCAGTTGCTGTAACCCAGCTCACCTTTTGCATAAGGTAAGGAGTCAGTGTGCCCGGTCAGGTTAATTTTGTTTGGGAGATCGTTAAGCACTGGCACCAATGCCTGAAGAATGCCACGCATGTAAGCTTCCGGCTCTGGACTGCCGATCTTGAACATAGGGCGATCCTGGCTGTCAATAATTTGGATCAGCAGACCATCGTCGGTCAGGGACAGACGCAAGTTAGACTGGAAGTTACTGAGACGTGGGTCGCTGCGGATCAGGCTTTCCAGTTTCTCCTGAGCACGCATAAGGGTCTGAATATTTTTCTTTTTATCGAGCTTTTCGAGTTTTTTCTTCAGCTCCTCCCCTTCTTTACGAAGCATATCCTCACCGCCACCGGGGATTGGACTGCTGCTAAGACTCGCCTTATCCCCTTTCCCCAGCGCAACGTTCAGCGGCATTTTAAAGTAATCGGCAATCTGTTCACGCTGTAAAGGCGTAGAGGTTGAAAGCAGCCACATCACCAGGAAGAAGGCCATCATCGCAGTCATAAAGTCAGCGTAGGCAATCTTCCAGGAGCCGCCATGATGACCATGCTTATGTTTTTTCTTCCGGCGGACAATAATCGTCTGGTGCTGCTGTTTATTCATGATGCGCTGTCCGTTTGGCTATTGGACATGGTTTTCACCTGGCGCACGTGTTCCTCCAACTCGATAAAGGAAGGACGTTCTGAGGAGAACAGCGTTTTACGGCCAAACTCAACGGCAATCTGTGGCGCGTAGCCGTTCATGCTGGACAACAGTGTGATCTTGATACACTGCATCATCTTGATCTCTTCGCTACTTTTCTGACGTAATAGTGTTGCCAGGGGCAAGATAAAGCCGTAAGCCAGCAGAATACCGAGGAAAGTTCCAACCATCGCGTGAGCGATAAGTTCCCCAAGCTCGGCGGCAGGACGGTCGGCCGCCGCCAGAGCGTTGACCACCCCCATTACCGCCGCCACAATCCCGAAGGCTGGCAGGGCATCACCTACAGTATGTAGGCTACCCGCGGGGACTTCGTGCTCATGTTCGGTCGTCTCAATATCTTCATCCATCAGCGCTTCCATCTCGAAGACACTCATGCTGCCACTGATCATCAGACGCATGTAGTCAACGACAAAAGTCATAATCGTCTGGTCGGCCAGTAAGCGTGGATAGGCAGAAAAAATTGGGCTGTTTTGTGGGTCTTCAATGTCGGCTTCAAGCGTCATCAGGCCATTCTGTCTACCCTTGGCCAGGATGAGATACATCATCGCCATGAGGTCCATATAGATATCTTTGGTATAGCGCGAGCCTTTTAGTAAATGCGGAATAGATTGCATGGTGGCTTTAATCGCTTTACCGTTATTTCCGACGATAAAGGCCCCCACGCCCGCCCCACCGATGATCAGCAATTCCGTTGGCTGATAAAGCGCACCAAGCTGACCTCCAGACAAGAGATACCCGCCGAAAACTGTCAGCATAACAATAAGATAACCAATAATGACTAACACTCAAAATCCCTCAGCAATGAATATATCCTGAATTCGCCTGCAAGAAACACAATCAGAAGGCTGTACTGCATACGAGTTACACCGAAACGTGAACCGCTTGTTGTAAATCATTTGTCGTTTATGCGTTCAGTTGCGCTTCGGCAGACACATCCGCAACTTTGTTTTTCTTAATCGCGCGCGAAGGTGGGCAACAAAGGCTACAGGTGAATGCATTTTTGGAATATTCGTTGGTGACAACAAAGTTGCCGCCACAGACACAACATTCCGTCTGTTCGATAATGCCGCAGTCAATAAATCGCAGCAGCGTCCACGCACGAGTTAATCCCAGCACCGGCCCTTCGCCTGGAGACACAGGACACTGTTCCAGATATAAACGATAGGCTTTAATCGTGGCCTCTATCGTGCGACAGGATTCCGTTTTTTGCAGATACAGGTAAATATTGTAAAACATTGAAGCATGAATATTGCGTTCCCAGGCCATAAACCAGTCTTCTGAAAACGGCAGCATTCCCTTAGGAGGAGGACACCCACGCAGCTCTTTATAAAGACGCAATAGCCTTCTACGACTCAGGTTTGTCGCGCTTTCCAGCATTTGCATACGTGCGCCAAAGTTAATCAACTCCATGGCAATCTGCACTTCTTTGACTTCCTGGAGAATACTTTTTTCAGTCATCTTTAAATCCAATAGGTCATCACGAAGGGTTGATTCTTTGCTCACTTAGCGAGTTAAGCAGATCCGTAGACAAAATTATCCCAGTATGGATTTGCTGCAGAGCTTCAATCCGGGAGTCCTTTGTAAGATTGTCGATAACAATTTCGCTATCCACTCGCAAGCGACAAATAAGTTGATTTGTCGAGGCTAATTTAATCAACTGAGGAAGCGAAAGATCCTTAATGGTATCGATAGTTGCTTCAGTTAAGCCCAAACGGAAGCCTGCTGCGAATTTATCCTCCCGGATAAGTTGTTGCGCCAATAGCAGATAGGATAAATTGATGTCGTGAATTCTTTGAAGCTGGTCATCTACTTTTTCGATAGTCATTTTCTTTGTTACCATATCCGCGTCACGGGTAACCGCACGGAATCAAATTGAGTTTTTATTCAAACCAAATAATAAAGGTTAAAAAAAGGATGAAGTAAAGAGATAGTATGTCTCCAAACGTGACATACATCACTATAACTAATATATTTTACCCATAAATCATCCAGGCAGCGATTCAGAATCACATAGATTGATAATACTCTTCTGAGATAGCGAATCCGGATATGGAATAGCAACCGATACAGTCGTGTAGGGGAAAGCAATTACGACCTATAACGAGAGGAATATTATCTTCGATATAAAGGATGCTCTATGCGTATTATAGTTACTCCAGTCTACATTTTCAACACCTTACTTTTTTCCGGGCGAAAGCAATCCACCCGGGGCGACAAATACAATAACACTTCAAAAATGGATCTATATCATTATTCAGTTATTATTTTATTATCCCTTTAATTACAAGATGTTTAACGGCGATCGTCAGCAGTATCAATCCTTGCGCGCAGTCGCTTAATGGCCAAACTGTGCAGTTGACTCACTCGCGTTTCGGTGATGCCTAAAAGAACACCAACCTCTTTCATATTCAACTCTTGCTGATAGTAAAGATTTAATAAAAGTTGTTCCCTTTCAGGTAGATACTTCATTTCCGCACTGATCTTCTGAGCTAACTTTCCCTTCATCAGCTCATGGAGCGGATTGAGCATTTCATTTTGAGCATCCACAATTTCCGCGCCATCTGCAAATTCTTCCTGAAGTTCGTCTAACGAGAATATTTGGCTGTTATTCGTGTCCAACAACATTTGTTGATATTCACGTAACGAAATGCCCATCATTTCCGCAACATCACTTTCACTCGCCGGAGCGCCACTTTCCTGCTCTATTTTTCGAATAGTGCTGGAAATCTCTCGGGAATTACTCCGAACCCGGCGAGGCACCCAGTCATATTCGCGCAACTCATCAATCATTGCCCAGCGAACACGCTGCGTAATATAGGCACCAAGGCCAATACCTTTCTTCGGGTCGAACTGATCAATTGCGCCAAGCAGGCCAATGGTGCCAGCCTGAATCAGGTCATCAAATTCTACGCAGGCGGGGAGTTTTACCTGCAGACGCAGAGCTTCATTACGAACTAAATAACGATACTTTGACCATAATTCGTTCTTTTGCATCACCCCATCATGTGTATAAATACCGTTCACAATCACACTACACCTAACCAGCTAATCCGCCTCACATTATGTAAGAACATTCTTAAAACAAATAGCCTGATAAGGGCTCATGAGCTTATCCAATCCACATCTTTGATTTGCTAAAAAAATGTAAAATTATCAGGGCAAATGTTCTTCATCACCTACAGAGTGAGTACACATAATGCTATTGATTCTAATTCTCGGTCACTCTCTGGCAATCAACTCGGAACGTAAAGCGGTCATAAAAAATTAGCTATGTGCAAGCGTAACCGGGCAAAAGGTATAAAAAATACAATGCGGTCACATTCAACTAATGACAATCAGTTAAATTAATGTATTCATTAATGTTGATTAATGTTAACGCAAGTAGTTGAAAATATTCATTTGCTGCATACTTTGAAACACTTTAGCTGAGGTCTGTAAAGCAAACTCGGCCATTTTCGATTGCGTAACCAGGGTAATAAGAGTATCAGGATCTGAACCGACCGTTTGCTGTAAACGTGACTCAACACTAATACGGTCATTTGCCGAATGCATTGCCAATGCATCAATCTGCTGCAGGTTGGTACCGACTTCCGCTTGAATGCGCCCTAAATTATCAATACCTTTTTTGATAGAGACATTCGATTTATCGAGAGTATCCTGCAGTGCTTCACGATCGGCATCTGTTACAATCGGGTTATTTAATGCCTGAATGGCATTATCTAGCGCTGCAAAAATATCATCTGAAGAACCACTCATAAACACGTCACGACCGGTATGACCAACCTGCATGGTGGTACTATCAGCAACGTTTTGTGTCATTGCTGTATCACCGCCGTTGTAACTGCCATCCTTACTAAAAGGCTCGGTTCCCGTTTTATAACCGGAAAAAAGATAGCGACCATTACTATTTTTGCTGTTCGCTAAATCCAGCAAGCTGTCACGGATACCTTGAAGTTCCGTTGCCAAAGCCTGGCGGTCAGCATCGCTCATTGTACCATTACCGCCAGAGACAATTTTCTCACTGAGGTTTTTGGTCATAATATTGCTGACAGAGGTCAGAATATTATCTTCTTGCTCAAGCGAATCTTTTGCATACAGCTGAGCGGTGTCATATTGGTTCATGGTTGAAAGTGCATTCTGGAATGTCACCGCCTGCGATGCTCCAGCTGGGTTATCTGACGGCTTTAATAAAGTGCGCTGTGAAGATAACCGAGTGCCAATGTCGTTACCCATTTTCATCGCATCGGATAAACTTTTGACATTATTCTGGAACATATAATAAGTGCTAAGACGCATGACGCTTTCCTTTACTGTACTTTAAGCCGCACTGCCGTGTGGCTACAGACTGATGACATCCTGTTGCGACTCCATCGCAATAAGATGTCATCATACAATTCAACATGAAAAACCAATATTTGATTTTCAACCCATTTTATAGTGTGAGAAAACATTCCCTCCACGGGCTACGCTTTTCAAACCGCGTTCATACGAACATGGAAGCCGACTTAAGATCTAAGGCTTAACAGCGTATCGAAAATATCTACTGCAGTTTGCAATACCTGGGCGTTCGCCTGATAGTACTGATTAAACATCTGTAAATTGATCATCTCTTGCTGGAGGTCAACGCCGGCTACTGACTGCTGCTGTTCTGCTATTGCATCGTAAGCCTTACCAGTTGTCGCCGCATTCCCCTTCAGGCTGCTCATTGAGGAACCTACGGAGCTGACCAGGCTTGCATAAGCTTCAGACAGTGTACCGTTACCAATCAGGCGAGCGTCCTTAATGGCGATCAGATCTTTGATATTTTCGTTGTTGCTCTCATCACTTGGATCGGAGGAGCTTGAGGCCGCAATCAGATCACCATCATCAATGGCCACTTTCAACTTCCCTGCAGCATTATCTGCCGGATTCAATTTGAAAGAATCACCCGGCTGTGGCGTCCCCTGCGGGCTAATGGAGATCCCATCAAATTCCAGCTCACCGTTAGAGCCAATCGTTGGTGTGATGGTACGCCCATCGCTGGTCTTCACTTCCCAGTCGCTGGCACCAGGACCTTTAAAGGTAATGTCGTAATCCTGTGCAACCACCTGCGAAATATCCGTGAAGCTCACGTCAAGGGTGCCATCCCCCACGTTATTACGGTTAGTAATTGCAGTCGGATCGGCAATCGTGAAGATATCGCCACCCTGATCGCCGTTACGGTCATAACCGGCATGGTTCACTTCGTTAAACTTGTTGGCCATCTGCAATGCCAGCTGGTTTAGCTGATTACGTGCATCAACCAAATCTTCATTACGGAATTTAAACAGTCCGCCTAGCTGACCTTGAGTGAATTTTGACTCGTCAATCGGCATCTTGTTACCTGCCGCATCAACGTAGGACACAATCGTTTTTGACGGTTCTTCTGGCGAAGCGGATGCTTCAAGCGAGTAGGCACGATCGCCGTTAACCAGCGGCATCCCATTCGCCATAGTGACGTCAACGCGTCCATTGCCGGTGTCTTCGTTAACCTTTACGCCCACCAAATCACCCAGCTGACCTAACACCAGATCGCGCTGATCGAGCAAATCCGCAGGCAGCGTGCCCGTTTGCGCATAAATCTTGCCAATCTGTTCATTAAGGTTGGCCAACTGCTTAGCGTAGGAGTTTACGTCGCTTACAGTTTGATTTATCAGTGTATTCGTACTTTTTTCCAGACCAGCAAGCGTGCTGCTGTTGCTGTTGTACTGATAGCTAATGGCTTTGAACTGTGAAAGTGCTTCCTGGCGAGCCGCCGGGTTCGCCGGATCACTGCTCATTTTCTCAAGCGCGCCAAAGATATTGCCTAAGGAGACTGAAATATTTGAAGTATCGTCACCCAGCATATCGTCAATCTGGCTAAACTGCTGGTAGCGGCTTCCGAGCGCGGAATACTCTGAGGAAATGTTACGCATCTGGTTGTTGATAAAACCATCATAAGCACGCTGTACACCGTCGGTTTTTACACCGTAGCCAAAGAAGCCATATCCGGTCGTACGCCCGCCAGCTTCGCCAAAAATCAGGCTTTGGCGACTGTAGCCTGGGGTGTAGGCATTGTTGAGGTTGTTACCCACAACATTCATCGCCAGCATTGCTGTACTGAGCCCGCTCTGGGCCAAATTCATAAGACTCATAACTCACCAATATTATTTTCGGTGCTCAGTTGGCAACGCTTTTAGCCAGCACCACTCGGAAAAATCTTGTCCTATAACATTTATCGGTCAGAGATAAATTAACTAAAATATCTTTCTTAAAATAATGATGAGAGGTCTGTTTTATAGGCATTCAGTCCCTGATTAACTGAGCCTTTAACCTGTCCCATGATCTGTATCAATTTTCTTGCATAACTCGGATCGGTCGCATATCCGCCTTTTTGAAGAGCATGCGCCGCAGTTTCCGGAGAGGATGAGCGCGCCACATTCTTATAGCGCGGGTTCTGCGTCAATAAGGAGGCATAATCAGCCAGCGCCTCGGAGTAAGAGGGGTAAACACGGAAGGCAGCCTTCACCTTTTTCGCCACACCATTAATATATTCAGTCGTGGTAATTTCCGTTGATTCACCCTGCCAGTCCGGTGTTGCTTTAATACCAAACAGGTTATGACTTGACTTCCCATTTGCGGTCGGAATTTCTCTATTTCCCCAGCCGGATTCCAGCGCCGCCTGAGCAATAATCAATTGATGAGGGATCCCACTCTTTTTCGCGACCGAAATAGCAGGCCCCAGCAGGCGAGAAATAAAGCTCTGATTATCCCCACTGCCTGTTACTGCCGACGTGATTTGCTCTACAGCCCCTGGAGCACGCTGCATCGGGGCACTGTTTATGATTTTTTGCTGCCCTGGAAGCAGGCTATAAGGCGCGGGAGCCACGCCTTTTGTTACTGGCTTCGCGTCCACTTCGCCACCAAGCTGTTTTACCATCATATCGGCAAAACCCAGCGATCCTCGGGAAGCGATGTCCTGGGAGATCTGCTGATCGTACATGGAGGTAAACATATCCGAGCTTTGGCTGTGCATCAGATCATCTTTCATGGTGGCATCGCGCATGCTCTTTAGCATCATCTGCACGAACATGCCTTCCATCTGCTTTGCCGCTGCCTTCAGGCCTTCAGCGGAGTTCGTGCGGGCTTCGCGTTTTAGCGAGTCCAGCCCACGAACATCAAAGGCCGCGCCGGAAACTAAAGATTTCGCGTCCATTAGTTGGTCTCCAGCTTAGCTCGCAGGCACCCTGCACTCTTCATTGACTGCAAGATAGCCATCAGATCGTTTGGCGTTGCCCCAAGGCTGTTAAGCGCACGAACAACCTGGTTGAGATCAGCACTGGTAGAAATTTTCTGTAGCGAGCCACCGCGCTCCTGAATGGAAACCTGAGTATTCGGCACCACCGCAGTTTGCCCACCGCCAAATGGCGTATCCGGCTGGCTGACTTCGTTAGTTCTGGAAACCTCAACGGCCAGGTCGCCCTGAGCCACGGCACAGGAATCGAGTACCACATGACGGTTCATTACCACGGAGCCGGTTCGCGAGTTGACGATAACTTTAGCGTCCATCACCTGAACACGAACTGGAATATCAAGTACACGTGACAGGAAACGCACACGTCCCGAGCTGTCTGACGGCGCAAAGAGCTTAACGGTACGGGAATCCTCAGCAACAGCGGTGCCGCCGTTAATGCGTCGGTTAATCTCATCGCTAATCAGCTGGGCCGTAGTGAAGTCATCGTCGTTAAGCTGTAGCTTCAGGACATTTTGGGAAGCAAAATTCATAGGCACCTCACGCTCAACGGTTGCACCATCGCTGATGCGCGCGCCGTTAAGCTGGTTGACCTGAACCCGGCTGCCGCCGCCCTGCGCTCCTGCGCCAGAGACCAGCAGGTTTCCCTGAGCCAGCGCATAAATTTGGTTATCCACCCCTTTTAACGGCGTCATTAATAACGTGCCGCCACGCAGGCTTTTAGCATTACCCAGCGATGACACAACTACGTCAATTTTTTCGCCACTGCGAGAGAAGGGAGGCAGCTCGGCGGTCACCATGACCGCCGCAACATTTTTAAGCTGCATATTGACGCCTGGTGGCACAGTAATCCCAAGCTGAGAAAGCATGTTATTCAAGCTTTGGGTAGTAAAAGGGGTCTGCATAGTCTGGTCACCCGTACCATCCAGCCCCACCACCAGACCATATCCCATCAGGGCGTTGCTACGCACACCCTGCACGGAAACTAAGTCACGAATGCGTTCCGCCTGGGCTTTACCTGGCATCAGACTCACGATGCCGATAAAAAACAGCCCCATTACGAAAGTGAAAAATGAAGTTTTCATGGATTAGTCATTAAAAGGGTGAAAGATTCAGGAACAACCGCTGTAGCCAGCCCATCTGTTGCGCCTCATTAATATATCCGTTACCAACATACTCAATGCGCGCATCTGAGACCTGCGTTGAGATCACCGAATTACTGCTGCTGATGGTTCTTGGGTTCACCACGCCAGAGAAGCGGATAAATTCGGTACCCTGATTAATGGCAATCTGCTTCTCACCTACAACCCGGAGGTTGCCGTTCACAAGAAGCTCCTGCACGGTAACGGTAATAGTGCCGTTAAAGGTATTCTTGGCCGCAGCCCCACCTTTACCGGAGAAGTCATTTTTGCCGCTGACGGCTGTGTTCGCACGGTCTCCGCCAAGCAGGCCAGAAAGCATGCCAGGAACGGTGTCCATAGAAAGACCCGTCGAGCCGTTGCGGTTCGCGCTTGCTGAAGAACTTTTACTGGCGCTCACGTTTTCTTGTAGCACGATAGTGAGCGTATCCCCCACGTTACGTGGGCGGCGGTCTTCAAACATCGGCTGGTAGCCGTAGCTCATCGCCTGACCGGTCTGAAAAATAGAGCCGCTTGTCGTGGTGGTTGCTACCTGCATGGGTGCGGCGGTCGTTGAGCCATCCACCAGAGGTTTATGCGGAATATAGGCGCATCCAGACAACACGAGTACCAGCGCAGCTACCGCCGGAAGCGAGCCAGTCTTATGACGGAAGAGAGAACAGGCCTGGTCAGTACGAGATCCGATTCCTGAGGTAAAGGGCTGGTTTTTCATTTCATCCACTGCATTAGCATCGCAACCATAAACGCCCTCGCGCAAGCGTGGGCGTTTATGGCCACAATCAAAGTTGTGACAGGCGCTGCAACATCTGATCGGATGTTGACACCGCTTTACTATTAATTTCGTAGGCGCGTTGAGTCTGGATCATGCTGACCAGCTCTTCGGCTACGTTGACATTGGAGGTTTCGACGTAACCCTGCTTGAGCGTCCCGGCACCGTTCAGGCCTGGTGTACTTTCGTTCGGCGCACCGGAGGCCTGGGTTTCGCGGTAGAGGTTTTCACCAATGCTTTCAAGACCGGATTCGTTAATAAAGGTGGTCAACGTTATCTGTCCAACCTGCTGTAATGCCGTCTGCCCTGCTACCTTCACGCCAACGATACCGTCGTTACCAACGGAGATACTTTCAGCATCCTGCGGCAGCGTGATAGCTGGCTGGATCGGATAGCCGCTGGAGGTCACCAGCTGTCCGTTCTGATCGATCTGGAATGAACCATCACGGGTATAAGCTGTAGTACCGTCCGGCATCTGCACCTGAAAGAAGCCCTGGCCTTCGATTGCCAGATCCTTGCTGCTGTTGGTCTGAGTCAGGCTACCCTGGCTGTGAATACGCTCAGTCGCCACCGGGCGCACACCCGTACCGAGCTGCAGGCCAGAAGGGATGGTGGTCTGCTCAGATGACTGAGCGCCTGGCTGGCGCAGCGTTTGATACAGCAGATCTTCAAAAACAGCGCGCTGGCGTTTAAAGCCGTTGGTGCTTACGTTCGCCAGGTTATTCGAGATAACATCCATATTGGTCTGCTGCGCTTCCAGACCGGTTTTGGCAATCCATAAAGAACGGATCATACTCAATTTCCTCTTTGCCTGATTAGCTCAGGCTTAATAGCTGGTTAGCCTTTTTTTCGTTGTCATCCACGGTCGTGATCGTTTTCATGTTCATATCAAAACCGCGCGCAGTGGCTATCATCTCCACCATGGCATTCACCGGGCTGACGTTACTGCTCTCCAGCGCACCGGGGATCAGCTGCAAATTCAAATCCGCCGCCAGTACGTTTTGGCCCGCATTTGCAGAGCCTGGGCTGATATGGAACAACCCGTCATCACCGTGTTCCAGATCCTGAATTTTGGCGTTCACCATTTTCAGACGCCCAACCTGAGCAAGTGTTGATGGCTCATCGCCAGGGCCACGGGCGGTAATCGTTCCATCTGGTGCAATGGTCAATTCTGACTGCGGCGGTACGTTAATAGCGCCGCCATCGCCCATCACTGGACGACCACGAACGGTCAGCAAACCTTCACTATCCACCTCAATATTGCCCGCACGGGTATAGCCCTCACTGCCATCCGGCATCATGACGGCCAACCAGCCATTTTGCGGCAACGCCACATCCAGGCTGCGCCCCGTCTGGTTGATGGCCCCCATAGAGTCGTCGTGATAAGGCGTCGACTCCGTAACCAGGGTACGGGTGGCAACGGAAGGACCTTCAACCGGGACAGCGCGAAAAGCAGAGAGCTGGGCGCGAAAGCCGGGCGTAGTGGCATTAGCCAGGTTGTTAGACGTAACGCTCTGGCGGTTAAGAGCGGCATTCGCAGCGCCCATTGCTGTATATATTGCGCGATCCATAAATGCCCTGCGTTAACCGAGGTTACTAACGATCTGAAGGAGTTCAGACTGCGTTTTAATGGTCTGGGAGTTGGACTGGTAGTTGCGCTGGTAGATGATCATGTTAACCATCTCCTGGCTCAGATCGACGTTAGACGCCTCCAGACGGTTACCGTAGAGCGTTCCCAGGTTACCCGTACCGGATGCCCCCATGACTGGCTGACCGGATTCAGGCGTTTCTGACCAACAGTTGTTCCCTTCCGCAGATAGACCACCCGCATTGTTGAAGTTTGCCAGCACAACCTGACCGATAAGCTGAGACTGGCCGTTGCTGTAGCTTGCAATGACCTGACCGTTATCGCCCACAGAGTAGCCATTCATCAGGCCAGGTGCGTAACCGGTAGTGGAGACTTTATCAATAGAGGTATCAGAAGCCTGCTGAGTGAGCCCATCAAGATCCAATTCGAAATCCAGCGGCAGACCGCCTTTATAGGATTCACCGGACACCTGCACTTTGGCAGGGTTAGTCGTCAGTTTGCCGGACGCATCAAATTCTAAGTCCACCTTCTGGAACATATCGTTCCCACCCGCGTCCTTCTGTGGTGACGTGGTGTCATTGGTGTAGACCGTCCATTTGTTATCAGCGGTTTTTACGTAATACGCGTTGATCGTGTGCTTATTACCAAGGGAGTCATAGGCATCCATTGGCTGCACATAGTTGTAGCTCTTGCTATCTTTCGGATCGAATGGGTTTGCAGTCTGATCGATTGCCTCTTCCCCAGAAGAAATATTGCCGGACATTGAGCCCGAGTCGGATGCTTTCGCGCCCATTTGGCCGGTTGGGATTTCGATAGGGCCAACTGGGGAACCAGGCTGAATCGTCGGAGGTGTACCGGTTGCCTGGTAACCTGTCAGCTTCAGGCCCTGCTGGTTTACGATATAACCATTGGCATCTTTCTCGAACTGGCCGTTACGGCTGTAGAAGATACGTCCCGCATCATCCACTAAACGGAAGAAACCATTGCCCTGGATACCCATATCCAGAGCGCTGCTGCCTTGGCTTAATACGCCATCGCTAAAGTTCTGGTTAACACCAGCAACCTGTACACCCATGCCTACCTGGGAGCCTGCAAATACGTCAGCAAAAGCAATAGTGCCTGATTTAAAACCAACGGTCTGGGAGTTAGCAATGTTATTACCGACAACATCCAGAGCCTGTGCAGCAGCGTTTAATCCACTGAGACCTTGTGAGAAACTCATTGTTATATGATTCCTGAAAACGAGAGGGTATGACTACAGAACGATTACTCAATCAAGTAAATATCGCCGAGGGAGGTGGTACTTCCGTCCCCAAGACGCAGCGCTGCGCCCTGACTCGAGAAGGAAACGCCATCTACGATAGATTTTTTCAGCGACGCAATTTTCGGCACATCGCCGCTTTCATTGCTCGCCGAATAGGTCACTTTAAATTCGGTGTCCGCTGGCGGCGCACTCGGCTTAAAGTCTTCTAAATCATCAAGGGAGAAGCTGTTTACGCCAGCCTTAAGATCTCTCAGATCGGCCGTGTAAGCGTTACCCGTTTTATCCGTTAAGGTAACGGTCACAGTATCTGCATCGGAATCCAGCGCGAAGGAGAAGTCTTTATTCCCTTCTTCCGTCGTTGAGACACTGTTATCGCCTTCAATATAGACAGTCCGCCCAACCCATTGCGCCGCATTCATCTGCTGCATGTTGTAAACCAGACCACCGACCTGATCTAACGCGGTATTCAGATCGCGTACCCCAGCGGCAGTGTTGAACTGCGCCAGCTGAGAGGTCAGTTGGTTGTTATCCATTGGGTTGGTGGGATCCTGGTTTTGCATCTGGGCAATCAACAGCGTCATAAAGCTGTCGGTGATATCGCCGATATCACTCCCGGTGCCCAAACCACCTGATGCCTGAGCGGATTTCGCGGTATTGCCCGTGTTGCCAGTGCTTTGCACGGTTTTAGCCATGCTGCTCGGTGCAGAATTCATTACTGGTGATACAGCCATTTCGTTGCTTGTCCTTTTATTGACCGATCGTCAAGGTTTTGAGCATTAATGATTTGGCCGTGTTCATCACTTCTACGTTGGCCTGATAACTGCGGGAGGCGGAGATGGTATTGACCATTTCACCGACCACGTTCACGTTAGGCATACGCACATAGCCATTAGCATCGGCAAGAGGGCTGCCCGGCTCATAAACCATTCGGTCAGGCTCGGCACTTTCCACCACGTCGCTTACACGCACACCGCCAATCTCCTGACCTGGTGCACTATTGACTTCAAAAACGGCCTGTTTAGCACGGTAAGGCTGGCCATCCGGCCCTACTGCGCTGTCAGCGTTAGCCATATTACTGGCGCTGATATTTAAACGTTTCGACTGCGCCGCCATGGCGGATCCAGCAATATCAAAGATACTGAAGGTTGACATAATAATTATCCCTGACCGATCACTGTCATCATGCCTTTGATTTGGGAACCAAGAAGCGTAAGACTGGATTGATATTTCATACTATTATCCGCAAAACTCACGCGTTCCCGGTCCATATCGACCGTATTACCATCAGCACTTGGCTGATCCGGAATGCGATATAATAGTTGGCCATCATCAAACGCAGGTGCTGTACCGGCAATATGTGTTCCCGATGTTAAAGCAAGAGATAAAGGCGCATTAGTGGGCACATTTCTGTCCATTGCTTTTTGTAATTGCTGGGAAAAATCAATATCACGGGCCATATATCCCGGCGTATCAACGTTGGCAATATTCGATGCCAGAACTTCCTGTCTTTTGTTCAGCAAGCTCAGCGCCTCTTGCTGGAAGCGCAGCGCATTGTCGAGTTTATCGAGCATAAAAAACACTCACTTTCTGCTAAGAAGATTAACTCGCACATTCTATGAGTGAATAAACTATTTCTATACTGCAAAGATAAGACAAAAATAAACGTATTTAGCGATATGGATTTTTCAGGACACAGTTTGAGACATTTATCCGCAGAAATGGCTCTACAAATGACGCTATATTGAGCATTAAGAATGAGCGAGTTTTATCATATACTCTAAGACAATAAATCCTGATGACAAGTATTTTTTCTACGCTATATAAAGCTGAGGTTCGCTCATTTTATGCTATCTGTACGCACTATTTCTGTCATAGCATTAATGCTGCTTAGCGGTTTTTTTCACCTTCAGGCGATGGCCGCCATGGAGTCAACAGAAAAAGAAGGATTGGCGCAGAATATCACCGCGCTGATTATCGCACATCGCCAGCTCCCTTCTGAAGCAAACGTCGTTCAGCACGTGAAAATACTGTCAGCACCCGCTCAGCTGGCAACGCTTTGTTCCGACCCCGAACTTTCTATTGCCGGTAATAACGACCGGTTAACGGGCAATAAAAGTATTATTGCGCGCTGCGGCAACCGTAAGAAGTTTATACAGGTGAACGTCAGTGCGGAGGGAGGTTGGTGGAGCGCAGTCCGAACCATTAAGCCAGGCAGCGTCGTACAAGAAAAGGATATTATCGCCCGTACCGGATCGCTTGACCGGCTCCCTGCCGATCTGCTTTTTTCGAAAGAGAGTATCGTCGGAAATACCGCCACTCGCACGATTAGCAGCGGGCAGGCAGTGACCCAAAGCCAGCTACGTCGCCCTTGGGCGGCCGTAACCGGGCAGTTGGTGGAGATCCTGGCTCAAGGCAATGGCTTCCAAATACGCACCCGCGGCAAGGCGTTAAACAATGCCGCCGCCAACAAACCGCTCAGAGTCGCAACCCATGGTGGACAAATAGTCAGCGGGATCCTCTCAGCTGATGGGGTCGTCACAATAAACCTTAAAGAATAATTTTAGTTTTTTTGTCGACGCCCGATAGTATCAGTAGAGCCCATCGCCACCGTAAACCGCCGAGGATTGAACAATGAGTATAGACAGAACACAACACGCTCTTCCCGTGACTGCAGTTAATGCACATCAGGACTTTACTGTCAGAGCAAAGACGGAAAACGTCAGTACTCAATCTGTTACCACCGATAAGGATACGGGTACTAACGTCAAACTCAGCCAGATGGCCCAGCAGATCCAGGCGGATGACTCTCAGGATATCGACCATGCTCGTATTGATAAAATCCGTCAAGCAATGGAAGCAGGCGAACTGACGTTTGATACCGATAAAATTGCTCAGGCTCTGGTGAATGACATCTTTCAACTCTCTTGATGTTATAAAAAAATGAAAATGGAAAATTTACGCACTATTTTACTGAAACTGCAGGGCTCCCTTGTCGATCTGGAGGCACTTCTTATCGCAGAGGTTGCCCAGCTACAGCGAACCCAGATTAACCCGGTCTCCCTGCAAATCGTTTCAGATAATAAGAGCCAGCTACTCTCAACCATTAGCCACTATGACGATCTGCGTAAGCAGCAGGAGTCTATTCTGAAAATAAGCGTGCCATATGAACATAATCCACGCATCGCTGCCTCCTGGGAAGAAATTATCAGGAAAGTAAAAAGGGCAAATGATTTAAATAGCAAAGTAGCCGAACTTCTTGATCTTCACATGAAAAAAGGCGACCAGCTGATGAAGATGGTGAATAAAGCAGGTTCCACACTGCCGGTTTACAGCTCGGATGGCCAGTCTAACCTCGCGACATCGGGTAAAGTTTATAACATTAGCGTGTAGCCAGCCTTTTCCTGCGGAACAGGCTGTGCATTAATCCTCTCAGCCGAAATAAATAATATAAAAACAATCAATATAGCCATGGGCTAACCAGTTCAGCCCTTGCTTGCAGAATAGAAATATAGCTTTGCTTATGGTACTTCAATATTAATAAAAAGAAGGGATGTGCATTATCACTCTTTCCTTTCCATATTAATGGCAGATGCATTTTTATTTTAATCTTCTCACGTCATGCTTTCCGCCATAGCTTATTGAAATCAAAGAATATATGTACAGCGGCATTTCTGCGCCTTCATGAACGGATTGTAGTCATTTTTTGCATGTTAAAATCATGTGTAATCTATTGCTTATTCATAGATTTCAACCCCTGGAAAAAGATCTTTTTGAGAAAGTAAAACCATGCTAAACCGTATAAAGATAGTTACAGTTTTATTATTTGTATTTGGAGTATTTGTTGCTTTACAGATTACCTCCTATGGGGTTGGGTTCCATGCTCTGAACACGGACCGTGAAAATAGCAGTACTCTCAATGCCATCAACCAACAACACTCTTATCTCAGCGATACCCTTGTCTCCCTCCTGCAAACTCGATCCACTATTGGCCGCGCTGGTATTCGTTACATGATGGATCAGGCAAACATTGGTTCAGGCGATACGATTCAAACACTGATGACTTCAGCCAACGAAACGCTAAAACAGGCCAGAGATCGCTGGAAAAATTATGAAGCCCAGGGTAACCCAGGCGATGTTGACGAAAGCGCCCGCAGCGAGCTCAAACGCCAGTTCAACCTCTACTGTAACGCACTTGAGGAGCTGATAGGCTTTATTAAGGTTGGCGATATGGTGAAAGCAAACGCGCAGCCAACCCAAAGCTTTCAGGATAATTTCGACCGGGAATACGTTAACTACTTACACCTTAATGAAAAAGCTCATCTGAATGCTGTTGAAAACGGCAATCGCGTTTATAACACCATGCTGTGGACCTCCGCTGTTGCACTGCTCCTGATAGCACTAATTATATTTGCAGCCTGGAACGGTATTCGCCGTGTGCTTATCACACCATTAAGTAAAATTAGCGCCGGCATTTACCACATTGCCGACGGCGACCTGATGCATAGTATCGAGGTTTCCGGTACCAATGAGATGGGACAACTTGCCGATCACCTGCGTCACATGCAAAGTTCACTGATTCGCACCGTGGGTAATGTTCGGGCGAGCGCCGACACCATCAACGAAGCGGCAAAAGGGATCGCTTTTGGTAACAGCGAACTGGCATCACGCACCGAGCAGCAAGCATCTTCACTGGAACAAACTGCCGCCAGTATGGAAGAGCTCACCTCAACCGTGAAGCAGAATGCTGAAAACGCGCAAAAAGCCAACCAGCTGGCGCTTAACGCATCCAGCACGGCACAGCGCGGCGGAAAAGTGGTCGATAACGTGGTGACGACCATGAATGAGATAGCCAGCAGCTCGCGGAAAATTGCTGATATCACCAGCGTTATCGACGGCATTGCCTTTCAAACTAATATCCTGGCACTTAACGCCGCAGTTGAAGCAGCAAGAGCGGGTGAACAAGGCCGTGGTTTCTCTGTCGTAGCTGGCGAAGTCCGTAATCTTGCCCAGCGCAGCGCTCAGGCGGCAAAAGAGATCAAAATCTTAATTGATGACTCAGTCAGTAAAGTCAATGTTGGCTCTACCTTGGCCGAAAGCGCGGGTGAAACGATGAATGAAGTGGTCAACGCCACCACACACGTAACCGATCTGATGAGCGAGATTGCCTCTGCCTCCAAAGAACAGAGCCGGGGTATTGAGCAGGTTGGGCTTGCCGTGGTTGAAATGGATAAGGTGACCATGCAGAACTCGAGTCTGGTACAACAGTCATCGACAGATATTCATGCACTGGAAGGCCAGGCTGACGTCTTGTCCCGGACAGTTGCTATCTTCCGCATTAAGGATGAGAAAAAGGCCGGAAATCATCCGACTATCGAATCTAAGGCTAACGCAACGGCTTTGCCTTTAACTCCAAGGGAAGCGGCAAAAGAAGAGACAAGCGACGACTGGGAGGCGTTTTAAGACCGCTAAATAGCGGCTCTAACAGTAATCTTTGGACCCTAAAAAATTTGCCTTCACCACAGGGGAAAGATTTACGATCTTTCCCCTGTGTATATCAATAAGCACCAAACTTTACTCAAACCCAGATACTGGACTAACCCCACCCCGACAGACGATCCGGCCCTATAGTTTAAGAATAGGAGGAGCGTATAGGCACACCACTATTTACACCTGAATTTAATGAAAAAGCCATCCGTCAAACAACGAAGCGCAGCCATTCCATCTATCAAAATGCTCCTGCTCATGCCCCGGCACAGCGGACATGTCAATCGTGTAATTGCACGCCTTATTGATCGACACCAGCGATCAATATCGATAAATTGATCTATAAAAACAATTATCTTTCGGATGCCCTGGCTGGTTATCCTTACCGTTTATTGATCGCAAAAAAGTCTTTAATTACGGTTGGTTATCCAGCCGGGGCTTGCTGCGTCCATTTTCCAGATAATCCAAATCTCGAGGTCATAAAGGCGCAGAAAGATGAAGAGATGTGCACGATGCAATAAAAAAAGAAGCGTCCTTGAGCGGTGGTTCGCCCTCGATAAAGAATTCTGCGACGAGTGCTTATTTGAGAATGACCGGGAAATCAGGGAAAAACGCATTATCCCCATCGGACACCGCACAGATAACCATGAAGGGAAATCGTAGCCCGATATGAAGAATCACATCGACGTTAGCGTCATTATCCCTGCCTTCAACGCCGCTGCGACCATTGGTAGCCTGGTCAATAAACTCCTCTGCGAAACCCGCGTCTCTGTTGAACTTATCGTTGTCGATGACGGTTCCACCGATGATACCGCGGGCGTTATTCGCCAAATCCAGGATGAGCGGCTGCTCCTCATCGGGCAGCCTAATCAGGGCGTCTACGCTGCCCGCAATGCGGCTTTAGCCATTCATCGGGGTGAATGGGTGGTTTTCCTTGATGCCGACGATGATATCGCCGACGGGTTCATTGAAAAGCGATGGCAGGCAGCAACCGCAGCGCAGGCCGACGTGGCGATTTTTAACGGCTGGCATTCTGGCGCTGAGCATCGTCGAAAGGCGATTCACCGCAAGCAGCCCTGTGGGGAAACGCTGTCGGGGCATGAGTGGATCAGACACTGCGTTATCCATCGCGAATGGCCGCACTACCTGTGGCTACAGATGGTCAGGTCATCCTACATCAGACAGCATTCGCTGCGTTTCCAGGCCGGCAAAAGCCATAAAGACATTCTGTGGACGGTTCACCTCGCGGCGAGCAACGGCCGGTTCCGCATAGTGGACGTTAAGGATTACATCTATATCAGCAACACGGCCTCTATCACGCACCGGCCGGATTACTACGACGTTCGGGCCGTGAGCTATGTTGAGGTGATTGCGGAGATCGTTCGGCTGGCGGAACTGGAGCAGCACAAAAAAATAAGGGTGTTTTTGTATCGGCACGCGCTGGTTGAGGCCCGACATTTTTTGGGGCTGTATCGTAACCGCGTGCAGGATAAGTCAGGCGTGAAAGCCCGCTTTAAAGCGGATGTCTCGTTTGGCCGTTTGTTCAGAGGGATAAGCAGTTTCAGCGATGTGTTTTTCTTTATTAAGGTGGTGGGGAAGCTTTTTTGATGTGCTTTGGTGTCGCCAACCTGACGGGATCGAAAAACAATCAAATACTTAATCCAGCGATCTAACCGACTCCACTAAAGCCTTTCTGCCATCAGAACCGATTCGGTTCCACTTAAACAGCAGCAGCGCTAAATGGACTGACCCCGCCCCGGTAGACGATCCTGCCCTATAGTTGGACTGACCCCGCC
>NZ_DALZVG010000029.1:0-59057 GCF_032012665.1 Scandinavium sp. | reverse complement strand
CGAACAGGCCTCGTCGTGAGGACAGAATTTGTCTACGGGCGTGGGGTCAGTCCACCGAAGCCATTGATAACCTGCGCTACATTATCAGCTATCTCGCCAAAGAAGAGCAAAAGCACGGTCACTATCACTACGGAGCCAGTGAGGTACCGCCCCCCAGTGGACTGGGGCGTCCTCGCACGCTGTAACTCACGTTCTGCACTTTTTAACGTATCAATCCATTGATGTGGAAGGGCTGGTAGTAACGAGCAATCAACCACCAGCTCAGAATAATCCCACAATGGAAGACAGCATTATGACAGAACAAATTTCTTTGCTTGATGACCAACTGGTGGATATGCGGTTCCTCACGAAGCTAACGGGACTTACGGATAAATGGTTCTATAAGCTGATTAAAGATGGTGACTTCCCCAAACCAGTCAAACTGGGGCGCAGTTCTCGCTGGTTAAAAAGCGAAGTAGAAAACTGGCTTCAGGAACGCATTAACCAGTCCCGTAAATAACACCACTCTGACCTAACCCCCGGCAAAAAAATAACTATCCGACTCGTTCGGAGGTTTTCTGCTGTCTGTCATTAAAGCCAGAAGGAATATGAACAATGAAAGATTACAAACCACGTTACGAAGAACTTTATAAATATTATCAGGTCTGGTTGACTGATTTTACGAAGCTGACGGTCAGATCGGGTATGTGTCACCAGAATATCTACCACCATCATACCCTGACGGTTGGCAGCCTTAAGTTTCCGGGAGAGGAAGAGGTTATTGCTATTGTCCCCCAGTGCCTGCACCGGATTATTTATGGCAGAGCAGCAGCCCCACTGACTGTTAATGATGACCTGAGTGTCAGTTTATTTACCCAGGAGCATCTGCTGGCTCACCATCCAATGCTGGAGGGGGTTTTGCTGTCTGAGTGCGTGCGTTTAAAACAACGCCCTCTGGCAAATAAGCTCATCAGTCTGTTCCGCCAGTTCGGCGGTAGCGAGCTGCGTCTGAAGCTGGTCTGGCTGTGCTGGTACGATTTGATGCTGGGTAATTGCCTTGATGACTGGACCGACAACCTCAGGTTCAAAAAAGACAAGGAGATGGATATCTGGATCAATGACCGGCAGGCTGAAAACCCTGCGCTGACCAGTCTGATGGACGAGTATGTCTGCTTTGCATGGCGGACGACAGCGGAGCCACTGAATCAGGCTTCATCCATAGTCATGCAAGGGATTTGAGGGTTATTGGGGAGTGAAAATTAATTTAGGTTAATTAATATAATTAATAGGCACTCCCTTTTTACAACCATCCTCTTAATCCATGCGGTTCCCCCAGCCATGGCTCTTCCTGAAGGCCAGGTGCATTCCATTGACTGGCCCTCGCCAGCACTAAAGAAATTCATCCTATGCAAAACAAACAACGATGGGAGCCAGACTGGTTTCGACAGTCACTTCTGAACAACCATATCGACAAACTGATAGAGCGCTATTCCTGCCTGCTGGCACTCCGAACAGATCTGTTTTACCAGGATCATACCGCTAAGTTTTTCCTGCGGGATCATCGGCAACTCGAATGAGATATCCGAAAGCTGATGAACCGTATGATGCAACTCGAAGCGGTGGTCGGTTTCTTCTGGGTTATCGAATGGACAGAAGACCACCACTACCATGCTCATGTCGTGTTCTGGCTGGATGGTAGTAAAACTCAGAATACCTATCCCTGGGCACAGCAAGCCGGTTTGTACTGGTGTATATGACCAAAACCCAGCAGAAATATGGGCTGTTACTGTTCGGTTGCAATGAGGTCCCCGAACGACCTTCAAGCAGACGGCCACGTAAGAATGTCTTCTAAGTAAGGCAATTTTTTACGCCAGCATCTCATCGTGTGAGAACCACACTACTCCCACCCTCATAACACCTTTAAACCATCCAACCGCACGGTGTCTGTCAGTCCTGCTGGGACGGTTAGACCTGCGAATTGTCTGGTAGGAACCAATACTATTTTTGCCAACTCCTTGATTGCTTTCGACGATAACGCTCTGGCCCCCTCAGGGTCAGGATGATTGCCGACAAAGAAAACTGAGATTTATGCTGGCAGAGCTGGTGTCTGCACCACTGTTTTTTTCTGGCACTGCGTTTTATGTAAAAATGATTGCGATGGAAAAAAATACTGCCTGACCTGTGGTGTTGTGACCCCAGTTTCTATTTAAAACAGTTTCCTGCAAAAAACTGCTCGTAACCACCTGATATATTATTACCGCATAAATGATAAACACTACTGATCAAACTTGGCTGGGTAAGGATCTTCTTTATCTTTATCCTTACAAGGATGCCGTAGCCATTTTTGCCAACCTTGAGGATCCTCCTGAATATCAATTTCGCTGTCAAAATCCTCCAGCTCGCAACTATCTAACTTCTCTTCAACACTGTGTTTATGGCGTATAAATGATGCCAACTGATCCTGGTCGAAGGTACCTGCAAGGTAGGGATAATTGATAATCATCTCAGCCGCCCCCTGGACTTGAAGCATTGTATTGATTCGACCAAAGAGGCGATCAACCCGTCCATTCCTCTGCTCGTTATCACCAGGAGTCCAGGCGATGCCATAATGATGAACTTGATGGCATTGAAGATGAAGATTCACGCCTTCCTGCAACACAGAGGTTGCTACCAGCACATTAGGGAAGAAAGGTGAATTAAATCCACGAATTAAACGTTCGCGATTTTGTGACTGCCCGCTGGCATACCAACTTGGACTACTCAAGCTAGTGAACTCGCGCCAAGTATATTGAGTATTATCTAGTTTCTGACCAACAATTTTTACGCATAGCGTTTCGAAAGTTTCAATGGCAGCCACAAAATAACGTAGCATCAGTGATCCATTCAATTTTGGGGTGACCCATTCTACAAAATGCTGATATCGCTGCTGGACCTCACCTGTTTGAGGTCGACGGTTGAACTCTGTAAACCAGCAATAGAGCTCAATGATCACAGGGCTGGCAAACAGGTAACCCGTGCGAAGATAGTTGGCAAAGTTCTCAATAATTGCCATACCGTTAGGCTGGTCACGCCACTTAATCAATTGCTCTTTTGCTGGCCGCGGCAGCTCATGAAACATCAATCCCCAGGCTGTGGGCAATGCACTGATATATTTGATTTTCTTAGCTGATGTCGACTGCTGCAGCCGGGCATCTCTCGCGGCATCACCATAGCTGTCACGTTGACGTTCACCAGACTCTTTGCGGTAATGATAATGATAGGTCCCGGTCGTACCATCCAATGCAGGCTCAAGAAATAATGAAAAGAGGCTTTCAGGGCGACGGAAACGCAAACTAACGTTGGCGCAGTCGGTACTGCGCAGGCCCGTTTTCTTCATAACAAATAGCTCGGCAATTTTACTTGAAAGCTTTAGCTCGTTATCCGTTTCAGGCTCATCTGTCTCCCCGTCCTCCAGCATATGCTCATCAAAATCGGACTTTTCATTGGATTTTTCCGATAAAAGCTTAACAAAAATATCTCGGGACCAACCCGACTCTCGCCATTCTGCCAGCGCCTTTGCAGGTAGCTGCCAGACATTCATCAATCGCTCAGCCATTATTTCATCATAACGTGCGTTGATGCGCTGAGTAATTTCGCGCACAGATGGTATTCGACGAACAAAAACCAAATGCTTACTACAATGTAGCGGCTGAGACTGCTTGAACGGATCACTGGTAAAGCAGGCCTCTACCAGCGCGTCGTATTTGGGGTGATCTGGAAAGCGGTTATAGATATCGTGAAACTGCCGGGTCAAGCTATTGAGCAGAGCAGAATCCGGCGCGTGGTTGAAGTCATTATGGATTTGCCCCTCTTCATCACTACTATTATCCCGCTCACTTGCGGTACTGCCCGTTGATTCAAACCCTTCAAGATAGCCATATAGCATGCGCCTGCCGCCACCTGCCTTTTTCTCTTTGTCCAGTTGAACCACGAGTTGTTTCTGATATAGAGCAAAAAACAACTCAGCATCCATCTTATTAGTAAAACTGGAAATGCTAGCGCGCTCATGACGATATTCATATTTGCTGTGGCTGCTCTCTCTGCCCTGCATTTTGCGCAGTCTGCGGATGGCAAAATCATTCATCAGCGCACGGACATCATCCTCTGCATAACGTTTTGGCATATCACTGAAGTAGCTAAATATGTCATAAAGATTTCGCGATGCTGAGTGATTAGGGGTTGCCGTCAACAGCAGTACATTGCTCCCCAGCCGGTCCTGCGCATCACCAAAGAAGGCCTGAGCGGCGGCGGCGCGCTGTGATCCGCTTCGGTTACGAAAGTAATGCGCCTCATCTATTATAATTAAGTCAAAACCTTCTTTTCCAAGAGCTTGCTTAATTTGCTGACGATATAACACGCCATAAGACGCGGCAGCGTTTAAAGCATCTTTTTTTTCATCTGGAGGGACCAGACCGCTTAGTGAATGGATAGTAGTAAGGTAAAAATGGTGAGAATTTTTCTCCACAGCGGCCGCCAGCTCCGCCAGTCTGCCATGAATTTGTGGGGCATATTTTGTCTTGCCCTCTAAAGAGGTAAAGGCATTATGTTCAGCCCGATAGTGTATCTCTGTGAAAATGCAAAATTCTCTCTCCCAATTATCACAGAGCGTCCTGTTAGGTGCCATAATCAGAATGCGTGCATCAGGTTTTGCCTGCCATAACAACAACATTACTCCCATCGCCTGATAAGTTTTCCCCATGCCGACTTCATCAGCAAGGAGTGCCAATCGTTGTTTATTCAGCAAATTCCACAACCCAGCCACCCCCTCAGCCTGCTTCGCCGCCATGCTGGAAGCACCGGATTGATACTGCCAGTGCATATCAGTCGCATCGAAATTCATCGCGGCTGAAACCTCAACCGGAGTAATGTTCTGTTTTAACTTATTCGCCATAACTACAGTCTTCCCTGATAGCTGCGAGATAACGCAGGCTAGCGGCATCGCTAGTTAGAGGTGGAATTACAACCTGTAGAGACTCCCACAAGTGCACAGCCACAGATATGGCTTCAGCCCCTTGTTTGTGACGGATGCTTTTAACACGCTTTCTTGCCAGAGCGGCCAGAGTGTTAACTTCTTGGGCCAGAAACCAGTTAAATACTGGCTGAGTCGGTTGATTTATACGCTCCCTGGCTATTTCAGCCAATTCCTGTAAGCAACCTGGTTCACTGAACAAACGACAATACAGCTGAGTGCCATCGTCCGCGTCTGCTAGCCAGTTGCGCCGTTGTTGGATAGCCTGAAAGAGGCGGAAATAGCTAGTGGCATCTAAATTCATGACTTGCGCCATCCCTTCACTTTGCTCTTCATCCTGCGCTCCAGCACAGCGCAGCATAAGGCGATCACTCAATGCGGGATCCGCTGAATTCAGATAGCTGTTAAGTAAGTCATCTAGCGACTTAAAGCTCAACGCACGCCGGTGTTCAATACCGCTTTCAACGATCATGCCCTGCCAGTCGGTTATTCCAGTTCTACGAAGGGTATAAAAGGGGTTATCCAATACGGCATTGCTTTTTAATACCGTCAATTGCCGCGGCGATTTCAGACCTATACCGGTAGCTTTCCATACCAATTCATTTGCCCCGTTGATACCGGGCAATATCAGTTGATAACCTGACGCAGTCTTACCACCGAACCATTGCCCGGAAATCTGATACTCACATCGAGTCCAGTCAAAAATAACGCTCAGATCGAAAGGTAGAAGTTCATGCGGCTCCAGCGCCTCTTCCTCCAACAATGCTTCACAGGCGAAATTCTCTTCATTAACATCATCCCATTCTTTGCCGCAAATCGAGATGTTACGAGAGACCGGATGCACAATTCCCGCTTCTACATTCCAGTTTGCCTCAGGTAAGCTGCTGCAACCCGGGTTGGTGAAATTCCAGGACCCCACGGCAAGTTGCATACCGGTATTGCTTTTCGCCAGCCAGAGCTTGGCGTGGGTCATCAATGCCCTATCGTCCTTGGGCACTGGAGAGCGATACACGGTAAGCTTTTTATTTGTAATCATTGCCTGAATACTGTCACTCCATCGAGTGCGGATATAACGTCCCTCAACCAAATCCGGAACCAGTTCTACGAGCACTTCATGCCCAATATTGTCGATAAACCCTGCTAAATCCTCAGCAAGATAAGGCGACCAAACACTGAGTGTATGAATCTCACCGCCGTTTTTTAATGCATCTAGCAGTGTGCAACCAGCCAAACTGTGAATAAATGACCAATCAGGATCATCACCGAGAAACTTGCGACGGGTTGGGAAAAATTCTCCGTCATTCAGACTGTTATCAATTGTGGTAAAAAATCGTTTTACCTGCTGGTATTGGGCATTACTCGCAACACAACGAAAATCCACAGTTTCTTGATTTCGCCCCCACCCACTAAGCGTAAGGTTGGCACTGCCCGCACCCACAATAATCTTTCTGTAGTGATCTTCGAGATAAAATACTTTTGGGTGAAATAGCCCGCGCTCTTTATCCAGATAAGACTCTTCGCTTTGAGCCAGCTTACGCACCGACACCGGATATACCGCAATGGAGGTACGTTTCGGCTTTTCTTTCGCAATCATGCGCGGATCGCAGTAGATGCGGAAATCAATACCACTCTCATTCAGCGCACGCTGCAGACCTTCGTAATCCATACGACTAACGGGCGGGTCCATACCCAACACAGCAGGAAGTACCCACGTTTCAACAAAAGAGATATCCAGATTAAAGGTGGTGAGCCAGACACGTTTCAACATTCCCATATCAGCAATTTGCTTTTTGAAGACATCTAACAGCTTCATGCAGAATGCCCCCATAAACCGTTCAGCAAATGTCTGAACTGTGGTAGATAATAACGGTTTACCCAGTCGCTATTCTGACGATCTTCGCGTAGCGAACATGGTGGTACCTGCAGCAAAATATCATCACCTTCAAGCATGAGCCACGGGAACTGCCTCCTCGTCTCCATTATCTTGTGATGATAATCCAGCAAGCCTCGAACCTGATCTTCCAGCGACGGCATACTGGCCAGTGCTAATAGTTGCCTAAATCGTCTGTCGGGCGTACCGGAAAGCGAGGAAAGGAGCACATCATTTTCCAGAAGCTGAGTCGCCCTTTGTGGCAGATCAAGTTCAGTCAGACCGCGCACCTGCCAGAATTGACGAAATTCTGCCAATGTCTGACTACTCTGTCGGCGTAAGCCTGAAAACATCAGGTCGATCAGGGATAAAAATGGCTCCGCCTGACTGATATGTTGTAACGCCCTAAGGTCACTTTCATTCATTTCAGGCACACTTTTTGCCTCTTGCATGGCACGTTTGAAAACTTCAGCATCTGTAAGCTCTAACTCATCCGAACGCTCCTGCTTGAGTACCCGATAAATAGCACCTGCCGCATATTTATCTAACCCCGTTCTTTGTAGCCAAAATTCCCGCGAATAATCCCCGACCATTTTCGGATCGCGGAATGCCTTTACATACGCCTTTTTTAGGCCGACAGGAATATCTTCGTAAAATGGGTTCAAATCGCGCTTATGCGAAACCTGCATTAGCGATTGCATATAAGTTATGGCCGCTGCATGTAATTCTTTCAGCTCTGGTACATTTCGAATAAATGCCTCTGCGGCTTGCCACACAGGCTTGTTTTCCGGTAGATCATAATGATAATCAGCAGAGAAAAACTGCATTTTCATCATTGGCGATTTATAGCGACCATTGGTACCAAGAGCGATCTGATTAGTCAGTAACTCACTACTTTTTTCATGACCAAAAAATATCTGAGGATTTTTATTTGCAGCGTTCCATTTAGGTCGGGCTTTATTAATACCCTGCACACCAGTGAGAGTGACGCCTCTTTTTTCAGCCGCCAGCATAGAGTAGATATAGATATTTTCCAGATGGATCAGACAGGCAACTCTAAACTCCTGTAATTGCTTTTTGGGATACAGACCTTTCATCGCGCCTGAAGTTTGCAGCTTTTCATCGACCAGTAGCTGGCGCAATACGCTGTGATGCAGCAGATTCAGCGTGTATTGCCGTACATCATTTGCGATAGAAGTAATACGGCTATGAAAGATGTCCTGCCCCCAAGACGACCAGATGACTAATTGCCCAAGCGGATCAACATTCAACTCACCCGTTAGCGAGTCATCGTATTCAGTCAGAAATTTCTCGATGTACATCTCGTTTCGTCAGTCGCTTATGCCCACAGGGCTAACCACACGCAATCTGTGCACTGCGAAAGCCCTTCCATGTTCCACTTTCTTTCCTGGCACTTACCAAATCAGCAAATCAATGGCCGATATTGATAAGTGCTAAAATACAGATAACCAGAAGCTGTAGCTTCTGGTTATCTGGCTGGATTACTCGCTTTCAGGCTCCAGTAAAAAACTAGGTTTACCGTAAGACGAAACAAACAATCCTTTTACCGCGCGCGTTGCAGCCACATGGAGCAACGCTCGTTCATTAAATAATGCATCGCGCTGTTCTACAGGGTCATCAGATGCAATTGCTTTGACTTCCGGCACAACACCATCGTTGATGCCCGCAAGAAACACATACTGGAACTCCAACCCCTTAATGCGGTGCATCGTTGCCATACGCACACCAGGGCGTTGATCACTATCACCACTATCCTGACCTAAATTATAGGTCTCGATTCCAGCATCATTCAGAGCAGAAGCATAACGCTCGTAAGCATGCTTCGTACGAGCGGTAATGCAGATATCCTGGGAACGGACATCATTGGCTAACAACGCCTGAATTTGCTTGATAATCGTCGCAGCCTCTTCTTTAAAATCTGAAGCATGAGTGATCATGGGTTTTTCACCATGAAGCAATGATAAATAATCGTTGCTGGCATCAGTTTCACCATCCAGGTTGTCAACCTTAACGCCGGTTAACAACCCGACAGCAAACTGTCGCGTCTCTTCTGTAGTCCGGTAGTTAATTTTCAGTTTTTTACTACGGCGCCCACGAACGTTAATCCCACACTGACCTAGAACGACTTTATTGCGGTAAATACGCTGATGTCCATCACCCACGATAAAGAGATCGTTAGGAGACTCTGGAACCAGGCTACGAATAAGGGTAAAGGCCGGTGCGCCTATATCCTGAGCTTCATCGACTACGATACTGCTATAAGGCAATTGCACCTGTTTTTCTTTAAACAGAATGATAGCCTCATGCATGGCATCTCCCATCTCTCGCAGTTTGGCTCGCGCCATTTGTGCCCGGAACTCTTCAAACACAGGCCAGATTTTCGCGCGCTGAATACGTGATAACGCCGTGCCACGACCAATACGGCTCACCTTCAGATATTCTTCACGACTGTAAACTGCATTCGGCTGAACAACACGTTGCCACTCTTCAGAATAAAAGTTATCCGGTAATCCCAATTCAGCAGGGACTTGCTGCAAGGCATAGTTCCAGCATTTACGTCTTCCTTCATCGCTGTCATACACCACGCGGAAATCATATCCATGGCGTTTCAGTTGCTCGCTCATCCAGGCATCAATGTTAACAACTTCAATACGCGCCATCTCCTCACGACTACACAAACGCTGGAGGTTGGCGCGAATATCCGCCGCCAGGTTACGGGTGAAGGTTGTGAACAGAACTTTTTTACCGGGTTTATCGGCCAGGCGTTGGGATAACCAACGAGCACGATGCATCGCAACAACTGTTTTTCCCGTGCCTGCACCACCCAATACACGTACCGGACCATTTGCCGGAGACTCCACCAGTTTTCGCTGGCTCGGGTGCAGGAATACACGCCATTTTTCCAGTGGCGCATTGAGCATTTGCAGTAGCTCCTGTTCATTTTCAACGACATGGAAACGACGTTTACTTCGTTCCATCGCCTCAATAAAGTCGTTGGTATCAACAGGCTCATCACGGTGATCGTTAAACTCCTCCAGCACTTCCTGGTAATCCAGACCTTCTGCCAGCCAGTGTAGGGGTTCCCAGGCTTCCGCAGGCATCACACTTTCCAGCTGATTCAGCCCTGCAGTATCTACAAGAGCCATCACTTGCTCAATAAACACAGGAGGAATGCCCAGCGCGAGGATCTGCTCTGCCGTATAAGCAGCAAAGAGTTTGGGTTTATCAACAACGGTCGGCTCGGGGGTAGGTTTGATATAGCTGGTATCAATCACCTGAATCGCACCGGTTACCGGGTGAATCGCACATTCGTGTCGCCGCGCCCAGTCGTAGGCTTCGTCGTGCTTATCCACCCACATCAGCATATACAGAGCACCCTGCTCAGGTTTCAGGACGATCCCCCGGTAGGTTTGGTCAATACGCACAGAATGCACATTATTGCTGCGTGCATCGTGGATCTTTTCGTAGTTCAGCCCATTACTCGTCGGATCCTGGCGGAACTTGGAGATGAATTCCTGGACCTTTTTTTGCTGCGCTTTAGGAATCCGCGCAAAAGCCCCCAGAAAACCATCAGAAAGTGCCACCTTTGGCGTTGGAATCGTCATTTGTCACCTCCGGACAGATGCTGCAATGTATTTTCGTCAATTGGCCCGAAAGCAACGTGCCAACCCTTACTTTCGAATAAAGCAGTAAAGCTCTGATTATCGATAATCAGGGCTTGCTTTTGTAATGGCCAGGCGAGATCGGCTTCCGCAATAATTTCGCCATCGTCATCCTGTAATTCATATCCGACTGTCGGTGCCGGAAGCGATAACGACTGAAGCAAAGCGATTTCTTCTGCGCTCAATAAACCAAACTCAAGTATATCCGCCCAGCTCTCGTCAGGCTGAATATCCACTACCACCGAAGTCTGCATTTTTACCGCTTCAGGCTTCTGCGGTAAATGGACCGCTTTACGGCTGGTGAATGTCATATCTGGCAGGAACTGCAGTAAATTCACCATCCACCAGAAACCATTAAATCCGGCTTCATAGCCATTATCCTGGGGATAACGATCGTCAAAGCAAATATGCAGCCTCAACCAATTTCGCATTTGTTCAATGCTTGTCGTTGATTTAATGGCTTGTTGCGGTACAACAGCTGCCAGCTCAATGAACTGTTGTGATGAACTACAGCTATCCAGTAAACCTCCAAATACAAAAGGTTCATCAGGCAAAAGTGCATTCAACCGATAAGCGGGAGCGTTCTCCTGCATTTCATAGGCATACTTTTGTTTGGCTCCGGTATCCTGCGACTTTTTAGGATCCAGCCACACCCAAGCAAAGGCAGCAGCCATTTTCTGCCATAGCAGAGTTTTATTACCGGGATCAGAGAGATAATCGAGTAGCAGTGCAAAACTGTTTCTCTCCCTGAATGAACCTTCAAGCGTAGCAAAGTTTGTATCATGGAACGGGTTATAAAACTTAGGCTGTTTCATATCCGGGTTATGACCAAGCCCCATAACATTCTGTACATGTTTAATACCTTGTTCTTGAAGGTCTGCCCAGGTCACTGTCCATACCCAAAAATTACCGCTGTCTTTAATCGCCTGCCGTTTTTGGACATCATCCGACACGCTATCTTTATGAAAAGCAAAACCATCCAGGAAAAGTGCTACCGGTTTTATCTTTTCTGACTGCATCAGAGGATAGAGCACATAATCTGGTCGGCTAAGGATGCCTACTCCTTCTTTAACCCCTAAATCAACCTGTGCTTTGAGATGCCAGCTCATCGCCGGTTCTGTACGGGTATTAATAATCCAGCCTGCATTCTGATGGGCATAACTCCGGCTCACGAGAAGATTTTTGTTATCCTGCAGGCAGTGAATGAACCGTTTTTCCAGTTCACTCCCCATCATGGCATCAAGCGAAATGTTTTTGATGGAATCAATAACGCGTATAGCAGCACTGGCCTTCAGGATTTTCGCCAGTAAGAGACGCGCCTGATCTCTTGATACATACTTCATACGCCCGCGGTCACGGTAAGCGTAAACACAGCGATAGCAGCCGTCTTTATGCGTATCATGGTTGCAGCTGCATTCCACTAGCGCCTTGTAGGCCAGCTCAAGTAATTTCAGCAGGTTGTCAGGTGTACGCATCAATTCTTTGAGTGAGCCGGTTCCCCCTGGTACGGTGTCGTAAATCACCAGATACTGACGCCAGGATTCGCCCTCATTTTCCGGCTCGCGATACACCACGCCTTTCAGATGATCCACGTTACCTTTGAAGTAATGTTTAAGCCCAAGCTGAATGGCTGCCCCTAGGGAGGCTTCCACCACGCGATCGTTGCTGTAGCTGGTCACTGGCAGCAGGATACGCAATGCCTCAGATTCCAGTTGGCGATAAAGGTAGAGATAATCTTCAAACTTCGCTTTTTCGGGTTCAGCGCGATATTTACAGCTCAGGTCATGACGTGGTTCATGATCTCGAGGGCGCTGCACCATGCCGCAGCCGAGGCAAACTTTAAACCCGGTGCGTTTCTTTGCCTCTCCTGCGATCATCAGCTCATTGGCATCATCCGCCATTTTGCCAAAGTTGATATCTCGCAGAGTCACTTTGCTCAAAAACTCAAAGCCAAACGGGATTTCTCCTTCATCAATAGCATAAGCGGCCGATACATCCTCTTTTTCGAAGCTGACCAGTAGCTGTCGCTGGAAGAATGCCGGTTCGCGACTATCGCTCTCATCACTGATCTGGCTGTCACGCGCGCTTGAGCGGGCATAAACCTGACGAAGCTTCAGTAATGTCGTTTTTTGCCCGGCATCAGCCCAACCTGGTGTGCCGCATTTTGGACAGTATTTATGCTGATCGCCAGTCTGATCGATATTCTCGCTGTAGTTACAGTGGCTGCAAATACGCCAGTTTTCAGGCTCAGACACTTTCAGATCAATCTGTTCGATTTCAACTTTATGCCCACCCGCATAGAAGTTATTCAACGGGGCAAGCTCAGCCAGCGCCGTTGAAGCCGGACGTTCGTATTCGTAGGTCGTGTTCTGATACTCACGCGTTTCCCCACCGTCCTTGCGCCGCCACAGCACAGAACGCAGCGTAATACCGGCCTCCGGGAAGGCATAGTTGGGAAGTAATCCTTCATCGGTGAGGAAATTAAGCGTTTGCTTGTTATTGATCTGGTTCACCAGCGTCATTAGCGCCTGACGTTCCGAAGTCAACTCGCGCATATCGCTGTCAAAGTTTTGATCGTGCGGGTCGCTATCCAGCTTGTCGATACTGCGCTTGAGTTTATCAATTCGGGAACGCAACGATTTGCGATCCTCCACCAGCAGTTTTAATGCTTGTTCGATACGTTGAACCAGAGAACGCTGCCCTGGTGCCCCTTGCAAATATGACAGTAACTGTAGACGAGTGTCTTCCGTAAGATCAGGGAAGATGGATGAGAACTGCTGAGCAATATACACATGATGCTGATCAATATAACGCAGGAAGTTATAAGGGAACCCAGACTTGTGTCCAAACTCCAGCTCGTCCAGCATCTGCTTCACGTTTTTGCTGATAGCAGATACCGGAACACCTGTTTTCACCCAGTTGTCCATGCAGAATGCGGCCAACTGACGCTCCAAAATAGCCGTTGCGTTCAGGAACACACCAGGGGCCTGTACCTGCCCTTGCATCATCTCCAGAGGCTCTTCAAAGAAGAACTGATCGTGCGGGTTCCCCTCAGCCACCGTGATGTTAAGTGCATTGCCGTCTTTACGTCCGGCACGACCAATACGCTGTAAGTAATTAGCCTGCGCGGGTGGAACAGAACAGAGTAATACTGTAGAAAGGTCACCCACATCGATCCCCATCTCCAGCGTCGGTGTTGCCGAAAGCAGGTTGATATTCCATGGCTGACTACCACGATAGAACGATTGTTCCGTAGCCTCACGATCTTCACGGCTCAGTAATCCGGTATGCTCTGCCCCCTGAACACGCGCGATGTCCATATTATCCCAGTGCCAGGTCACAGCATTTTCAACTTCCTGATAGCGGCCTTCACAGCGCAGAGAAAGACATGGCGCGTTTCGCCAGTGCCACCCCTGATCGGCCGGTGCCCGAACAACCTCACGACAGCAAGAGCAGTTTAGCTGAACAACATCTCGGCTCACTACCAGCGCTGAAGGTACTAGCCCCCAAGCTTCTTTGCCTTTTGTGTCAAAGTCTTTTACCAACCCGGCCATTTTCAGTGTCGCAAACAGACGTCGTAAAACCGTCTCGGCCAGGCTGCTGATAAACAGATTATTGCCGTTGCTGAGCGTTCGGTTGATCCAATGCTGATACCAGCTGGGGTTAGATTTCGCACCAATCAGGCGATGGAAGCCATTTATTTTTTCAAACGAGGCATAGGCGGGTTTACGCGTTTTCGGACCAATAGACGGCATATAGCGCGAAGTTCGCTCCTTCTGCGTCATCATAAAGGTCTTACCCTCACGCCGATAACTTTCGAACGCCGGATGCAGAACAGCTCCCGCCTGCCGCTGATGCCAAAGGACGCCAATTACCAGGTGTGCCACTTGCTCAACGCTAACCCCAACCATTTCATCACCCAGCTCTTCGACAAGCTGTTGGTGAAGCGCCGTTATCGCTGAATTGAAACGTGCAATATCAATTCCTGCAGCTGCGTAACCGGTGGCCTCCAGCGTACGTCCAATTCGTGCGCGTAGGGTAAATTCGCTGTATACCTCCCAGTCGAGACGAAGAGAAACCAGCTCCGGTAAATCGGAACTCTCTGCCAGCTGGCCTTCGTTCTTCAGCGTCTGGTAATCGTTCATCCACTGCATGTTGGGCGCGATGAAGCTCGCGGCAAAATGAGCATCATCCGGTGAACGTTCACGCGTCTGCTGGCAGACGCGTGCCGCAAAGGCATCCAACGGTAACGTTTCTTTTTCACCCAACACGCTGGCGATTTGTCCGCGTACCATCAACGGCCAGGTTCGGGCGGTAAAGAAGCTGGCGCGGTGTGCGGCATCCTGTACCGAGTCAGAAAACGTAATCAGCTTTTTATGTTCGTTGAACTGGCTGCCATAAAGTTGATGGATCATCACCGCCGACAGGCTGGCTGCCTGCGACCCAAGAATCGAAATACCCTGTTTGCTGTTGCAGTACGGACATTCGTTAGCAAATTCCAGCTCATCCTTACGCTCTTTGAGCATATCCGGGATGAGTACTTGTAGCAGATCAGTATGGCCACAATGCCCGCACTGTACGTTAGTCTGCTTGTTAAGCTTTAAACAGGAAGGGCACAGTTTCTGGTGAACACCGCTGACCGGTTTATCGTTGTTATCCGGGAAGGCAAGCACAATAGAACGGCCTTTTTCGAAGAACTGACGATAAATACCATCCAGGTCGGTTTCGAGTTGAACACTCTGACCATGTCGCAGGCTCGCCCAACCGGTAGCATGGCAGTCACGACAGTGAATAACGGGAAGATAATGTTCGCGATCTTCCACCGCGACATCATCGGCAAAGACAAGCTCAGGTGTTTTTGACACGCTGGCAACCAGGCGGCGCATCTCGCGCAACCACAGCTGAGAACGTAGTTGCACAAAAGGCAGAACGGGACGCGCTTTATTCGCCTGCAGGCGCTTTTCCCGATCTTCCTGTTTTTCTGGAACCTCCAGGCGTGCCTGGGCAATTAGTGCCAGAATGCTTTGCAGCACGCGGGTTGCATGCCCGGCGCTTTCCGCCAGCATCACCTGGAGATTTTCCAGGCACTGCTGTTCCGACAAAATTCCCCCCTGCAAATCCTCAAGGAGTACGTGCAGGATGCTGTGGCGACGTAACAGTGAGCCCAACTCAATACGCTTTTCACGTCCGAGATCGCTGTCCAGATCGGCAGGTAATTGCAGTGAACTATCCGGGAACCACAGCGGAATTTGTCCGTTCAGATAATCTACCGGGCTGGCGTACGCTTGCGGATCCAGCACAGCGCTGGCCTCCTGGCCCGGATACTGACTGTACTCAATGGTATAACCCTGCAGATACTCTGCCGCCGTGTAGCGATCTTCGCGAATAACCGCGTCATCGCTAAACGGCTGATCAAAGATCGTTTTCGCGTAATCGAGTAGTTGTCCCAGTTCGTCACCTACGGTAGCCGACGTCCCCACGCAGGCAAAACGCTTGTCATCGACACCAATATGATGCTTTAAGCGGCGCACCAGACAGGCCAGATCCGACCCCTGGGCACCATCAAACGTATGCAGTTCATCCACCACCAGATAACGCAGTGACCCAGGCTGGTTATAGCGCCAGAGTTTCTGATCGCCGGGGCGCATCAGCAGGTAATCCAGCATCTTATAGTTGGTCAGCAGGATATCCGGCGGGTTCTCACGCAGGGTATGTTTGCAGGTGATGACTTTATCCGCAGACATCTTTTTGCTGGGTTCGATTTCACTGTCGCCGACAAACAGGCCGACAGTCACTTTGCCATGTAGTTGCGGATCGCTGGCGATGGTTTTAGCGAAACGGCTGGCCTGATCGGTTGCCAGGGCGTTCATCGGGTAAATGATGATCGCTTTAACACTGGCCTCTGATGCCCCAGCACAATGGTTAAGCAGCGGGAACATAAAACATTCCGTTTTACCGGAACCCGTCCCGGTCGCCACCAGCGTCGGCTGAGGCGTCTCGATACCCAGACGCTGAAACGCCTGCGCCTGATGCGCGTGCGGTGGGAACGGCAGCGTCAGGTTAGGGAAGAAGTTCAGCGGTAAGTCACTTTTACGAAACGGCAGCTGAGCGGAAAGATACGGCCCTTTCAGCAGCGTTTCCGGCTGGGACAGAAATTTCTCCAGCATCGAGACGTTATTATTTTCTTCACCATTAAACAGCGGGCTGTTAAGCGGAAAGGCAGCCCGTAAAAAGGAAGCAACGCTGTCGGCAACCTGCCGACTAACAACGGAAGGCAGCATCAGGCGCTCTCCTTATCTTGTGCAAAGAATGACCAGGCGACTTTATAGTCGTCTTCACGGTCAGGTTTGATAAACGGTGCCTGCCAGGTGACGGTTCGGCGCTCGCCTTCATCGCTGCGGGTATAGTCATCAAAAGTGACGCTGACAGTGCCGGTTTGCAGATGCTTGACATCATCCCAGCCGATAGCTTGATCGGTACAGTCGCCGCCGGTCCATTCAGGGCTATCGACATCAAAGACAAAACCGTTTTTCAGGTCGGCTTTACGCGCGGTACGCGGCAGGCCAACGCCCACCAGCCCTTTACTTGGGGTAAAGATGATGCGGCCATTTTGATCGTACCAGGTATCGGCTTCGTTTTGTCGCATTACCGGAAACTGAACGCGATAGATGGTGAGCAGTTCTTCGAGGGTTAATTCCAGCGCCTGCGCCACCAAAACGTCAATTTCCACCAGCGCTTGGCGGCGGCTGTAATCAGAACGCAAAGCACAGTTACGTTGCCATTCTGGAGTCAGGTTGGCGAAGATGTCCTGTGGTAGCTGCAGGAGGTTGCGGCTCCAACGCTGAGTGTTGAAATCTGGGGTATAGCAGGATTGCCAGAGCTCGGCGTATTCACTTGAAAGAGCATTTAATAATAAGGTCCTTATTTTTACACCAAATATTTCTGTATAAACGAACCCACCGAGTTGCGCACCATACAGATCTGATTTTCCAGTTGATTTCAAAATGAAATCATAAACAATTGAATGTGAAAGGCCGGTGAAATTAACCAGAATATTAGTTGACTCAAACGCTGTCGCGACACATGTGTTGATGTTTGCAAATCCCTTGGGAAGAATTGCAGAGATAAAAGATCTCTCAGAAGACCCACCAAACATTCTCCTGTTAACAAAACGATAATAATCTGTCACCTTTTTCGGCTCATCTTCACCCTGTTCAGTCCACGTAACTCGTGGGGTACGCTTAGCATATTCTTGAATGTCACATGCCGGAATGTAGTTTGTTCGCGGCAGATAGTCATCTGGGAGGGTTAATAAATCCAAGCAATCATAATGACTATTAGCTTCACAAATAGCCCTTGGTGTCTTGTTGAAAGGATTACCCACGAAGAAATGGGGACCTGACAATACCCATTGATAAGCATCTTTTGGATACATTGTTTTCCGCTCGATAGTGCCATCAAGTTGCTGGTTTGTTTCATGCCACATTTCTAGAGAAAAATACTGGCCTTGCAAATCACCTAATCTCCTCGGCTGATTGGCAAATTTTTCCAATACCGCGACAAGTTGTTCTGCATGCAACGCGGGAAGACGAGCCTGTAAAGCCGGAGTATCAGCTTCATCATATAAACGAGCAAATAATGCTAGCTGCTCTTTTGTAACTTGTATAAGCCTGGATTTATGACCTTTAGTATTCCATCGGCTGTAGTATACATCTTGTATGTAACCTTCCTCTTTAATTCCACCAACCAATCCATCGCCTGAATGTTCAAAGCATTCATCAAGTGTTGAGGGAATAAAAAGATTATTTATATTAATAAATCCCACTTCGTTCGATTTGGTAATAGAGTAAACATGTGTACCAAATTTCATTCGACCGTGATCATTTGTTCCAATAAATAGAGAAAACTCATTTTGATATTGGCAATGCAGACGCAACCTTGGATAGATCTCTTCTCTTAAGAGGCCTCCCTTAGGATCGTCATACACACCCTCTGGGTGAACAAACCCTGCCATGCCTTTCTGCGCCCCTAAGCGCCATGCCTGCGGCAGGAAACATTTATACAGATTGGTCTGCACACCACGCAGCACCGAGTAGTTTTGCTGCGCATTCAGGAAGTTTTGCATCCCCTCACAGCCTTCATACTCGCTGCGCCATGCATCTTCCAGCGCCGGAATGGCGTTAAAGGTATCAGCACGCAACATTGCCAGCTTCGAGGCGCTGAGCTTACGCAGCACAAACTCCGGCTCGTAGTCGCCCAGCACGCCAGCTTCCTGCCATTCCACCTTCAGCCACGGCGGGTTTCCGAGCATCAGGTCAAAGCCGCCGCGTTCGGCGAACAGATCGCTGAATTCCAGATCCCAGTGGAAGAAACGATGTTGCTTCTTCAGCGCATCAACAATCGCCAGACGCGGCAAATGGCGGAACAGCACATCGGTTTTCAGGCGACCAGCACCGGAAAACAGCGAAGACTCTTCACGCACCATGCCCTCGTCGGCAAACAGATCGCCGGTGGCCTGTTCTGCGGCTTCAGTGACTCTTTCCGTGACGACAATACCATCGAGCAGAGTCTCCATCTCCATCAGCCACATGCCGCGATCCGGCAGTTCATCCGCTTTGTCGATTGGCCAGAACCACAGCGCGCACCAGTAGTCCATCACCCAACGCAGTTTCTGATAGCTACTGTTATCTTCAAGGCGACCGCTGAAGGTTTCGTCTTTACTGCTTAAAGAAGAGCGGACTTGGGCCGTGTTATCCGCAGGCCAAACCGGGTAATTGTCGGCGGTTTTCTGGCGCTCGGCTTTCAGCTGCTGACGGAACGTGTTCCAGAGCGCTTCTACTTTGCCGCTAATGCGCTGCACATCGGCAATCTCATGCGGTGCAAAGCTTTTGGTAAACTCTTTGCGCCAGCTGTCCAACGCTTTGAAATCATCCGGATAGCGCTGCTTAACGGTTTTGTCGCTGTAGTTGGCCATGCCGCTGTCCGGCAGCAGGAAGTGGAAAATCTGCTTCTCTTCGCGTGGAATATTCATCGCCAGCTCGGCCGGTTCGCTGTTAAGCCAGCTCGGATCTTTCGCTTTTTTGTAGGTCAGCTCGCTCTTGTTGAACACCTGACGCCGCGCCCCAACCAGCGAGTTGCCGCAGTGCAGCTGGTAGCCAAACCACGGTACAAATGCATCGCCGCTGATGGCGTTCAGCCACAGCGACACTTCCGCCAGCTCCACCGCCACCGGGTTTAAGTCCACGCCGAATACGTTGTTGTCGGCAATGTACATTTTCACCCGTTGCAGCTCCTGGGTGTAGCGATCCTGAGGAATGCGGCGACCTTCCGCCTGCTGTTTGTGGAACAGGTAAGCTTCCGCCAGCTGGTTGATGGCTTCGTTAAGGAACGCCGCGCTGCCCATCGCCGGTTCGCACACGGTGAGGTTTAAGATGGCATCGGCTTTGGCATGCGGATCGGTAATCGGATCAATCTGCTCCTTAAACAGTTCTTTCAGGGCATACTTGACTAACGATCGGGTCAGTACTTCCGGGGTGTAGTAAGAGGCTGATTTTTCGCGGTCTCGCCCGGCCATGCGGTAGATAAAGCTGCCTTTACGGTGAATACGCAGGCTGCCGTCTTTTTCGTAGACCTTCTCATCGTCGTGGTATTTACCGATCTCGTCTTTGCTAACGAAATAGCCAGTCTCCAGCTCGTTAAACTCTTCTCCAGCTTTTTTCACCTCGTAGAGGTCATCACTGGCAAAGAATCCTCGATAGGAGAGCAGCGCTTCATACACTGCACCTAACTGGTTGATACCCAACTGACGATAGGAGATACGCCCCCGGCGGTTGAAACGTCCTTTACCCGGGCGGCTTAACGACATCGCCTGAATAATTTGTTGCAGGGTTTCGTTGCGAAACACCACGCGGTTAAGAATACGGGTGTTACTCGCTTCAAACAGATGGCTTTCAAGGCGCGGTACGCTGAACTGATGGCTATGAATAGTGATCCGGTCGCCGCTCTCCAGGTCGCCCTGCATTTTCACGCCGCCGCTGTAGCCGTCACGCACCAGTTTGAACAGCATATTCAGGCTATCGTGGAAGTAGCGCCCATTGCGATCTTCTTCGCTGGTCAGCGGGATCATCTCCAGATCGCGCAGCGTTTCCAGGCTGTAGCCCTGTAGATAGGTTTTGGCGGTCATCGGCGCATAGCCCAGTTCCGGGCGCGCTTCGATATAGAACAGGAACAACAGACGATACATATACCGCAGGCATTCGCGGCTCAACTCATCCGGGTTAATAGCACGTTTCCCGGTATAATAAGCCAGCTCGTTGTCGATGAGATAACGCATCGCTTCATTACCCAACAGCTCAATGCTCTCACGCAGGGCATATTTCAGATCTTCCGACACGCCAAACGCATGTTTGTGCGAATTGTCATCCAGCGAATCGAGATATGGCGCACCGCTGCCGGGTAACAGCGAGTCTTTGTGTAACAACACCGACGTCGCTTTCAACGTATCCGTTTCACGACGGCTTAAAATTTCTTCAAAATCAAAACGCAGCAGACGGTTTTGCGCCCACTTAGTACGATCCAGCAATAACAGCTGGCGATTGCCAAGCAGCAGTACAAAACGCGGCGGTTCATTTTGCGTGAAGACCACCGTGGAGAGCAGATCCTGCCAGCTACGGTATTCGCCGTTCGCTTTTTTACGCAGACTGTCGCGCTTATGTTTATCGGTATCTGCCGGGAACTGCGCGGTCAGCAGCGACAGCGCCAGCGGATCCAGCGTTCCTTCATCCTGATCATGTGCTTCAACAATCCACAGCCACGGGCTGCCGTCGGTACTGTTGTAACGAGCCAGTACCGGCAAAGGCGTATCGTCATCCAGCATCTGAATGTGCGGATTGAGTTCATAACCCAATGCCTTTAACAGCGGCTGCCAGCGAGTGCGCTGATCGGCAAGACGCTGCGGGATCTGGCGCTGTTTTTCATGATCAGTGAGTTTGCGGAAAAACTCTGTCGCCAGGCTGTTAAGCTGGTTCCACGGCGCGCGGTAGCCCGCCTCAACCTCTTTGCCCTGTTCACGGGCAGCGCGTTCAGCTTCACGAGCGGCATTTTCCTGCTCAATCCAGGATTCCAGGACATCGCGAATATCGCTGGTAAAGACTTCGCCCAAATAGTGGTTAGAGTAAAATTCGTTTTCGTTATTAATACCGACCAGCGCCATAATTAGCCCTCCGCTCCGGTGATTACTGCAATAACCTGGATGTAGGGCTCTTTTTCGGTGGTCATGGTGTCCTCAATCCATTGGATATAGCTGTCAAAATTGTGTTCGATTTCGCGCTGACGTTGTTCTTTGCGGTTCTGTTTCACTGAAAGCAGCTGTTTATTATCGGCAAAATCCAGCTCCAGTTGACTCAGCTGACGCCCACGCAGAACCTCCAGCTTTTGTAGATGTTCATTGAGCTGCTGATTGATATGCTCCTCAAAAGCATTTCGATCGTGAACAAACACATCCCGCGCATGGGAGATTGCCGCTTCCAGCAGATCCTGCTGGCGCTGGTGGTTACGATCTTTACCACCACTGTTAGTCAGCTTGCTACTCAGTTGCGGATGTCGTTTCAGGAACTCAGCAAAAGGCAGGCTACCGCTTAACGTTTCGCGGTTAAAACTCACCACCAGCCACGGGTTCACCATCGGGTGCGACTTACGGTTCGGGAACAACCCGGAAAGGATGAAATGATCCTCATCAGGTTCAAACAGGTGCGGCAGGCGCATCACCGGAGCCTGGTGGCGACCAAAGGCAGACTGAATTTTGTCGTCTAACCACTGCACGACCGGGTTAATTTGCCAGAGATACTGCACATCGGGCCAGGCATGTTGCTCACCGCGCGCACGCGAAATGGCTTCCGTAATAACAGTTTTGTCCTGGCTTAGATAAAGCTGCCAGTTTTCCGGCGCAATTTCCGGCGGTAACTGGTTAAAGCGACGGCGTAACTCCTCCGGTGCGACCAGCGATAAGGTGTTATCAGGCAAGGTATCGTATTGCACGGTCTGACCGCGGGCCTTCAGATAGCCTAGCGCTTTTTCGCAGTATGCCTGCTCATTATCAAACAGACTAATGTCGCTTTCGGTCACGGTCGAAGCATCGCTGGACACTGCGCTGCAGATTTCGCTAAACAGGTCGTGTTCAGTATTTTCAGTGACATTACTATTCAACAGATCATCGAACAGGCTGGCACCATCGTCCTGCATCATGAATTCAGCAACCTGCTCTTCTTCCTCTTCCTGCGTAAATTTGCCGGTAAATTCGGAGCTGTCACCGATATTCTTCTGCGCCTGTTCGTCTTTATTGATCAGCACTTCCAGCACGCGCATATCACCGTTGATCTGCGGTTCACTGGCTTCAGTCAGCAAGTAACGGATCTGTGGCTGGTGTTTTTGTCCGTAGCGGTCAATACGTCCGTTACGCTGCTGGAATACCATCAGCGACCACGGAATATCGAAGTGAATCATTTTATGGCTGAGGTGGTGCAGGTTGATACCTTCAGACGCGACATCCGAGCAGATTAGCAGGCGCAGCGGAGACTGGGTTTTGCCAAACGCTTCGACGGTTTCCATCAGAACTGTATCGCCCTGATCGCCTCGCAACGTGGCAATTTGATCGTCTTTCAGCTTGAGATCGGAGCGCAGTTGCTGCTCAAGGAACTCGAGCGTTTTGATACTCTCGGTAAAGATCACCAGACGATCTTCCGTGTTATTCGCTTTCCAACGGAGATCGTTACGGATGGTCTCCAGCAACAACTGATACTTGCTGAACTGGCTGGCATCAATATTATTGAGCGCCAGCAGCAGTGACTCTAATTCGTTAATCTGGCTCTGACTGTTTATTTCTTTGCGGTTCTCAAGCCGCTTCAGGCGGTTAGCCACCACGCTGGCACATGCCATTGGACTGGAGAACAACGCTTTTTCGAGCGTAATTTTGAACAGGCGGCCTTTATTTGACCGCGAGTCTTCATCATCATCGTCACGGAACTGACTCTCAACCAATCGGCGATAGGCTTCCTCTTCAGCTCCGGTTGCCGGGCGCATCAATTTGACGATATTACGTTCCGGAAACTCGCCAGCCATCTGATCTTTTACGTCTTTTTTGAAGCGACGCACAACCAGATTTTTATCGGCAAAATCGGCGTATTCATACTCTTTCGGATTGGCAATGGCCGTCGGGTCGAGCATGTTCATCAGGCTGGCAAAACTTTCAGCCTTACCGTCATGCGGCGTAGCTGAAAGCATAATCAGCGTATCGCTGCGCCCGGCGAGCAATTTTGCCAGTTTGCTGCGCAAAGAGCTGGTCCCACGTTCAGCGACATTATGCGCTTCATCGATAACAATAATATCCCACCAGGCGTTTTCCAGGTGATGGCGATATTCGATGTCCTGTTTCAGGGTATCGATGGAAATAATGGTCTTATCGAAATAATGGAACGGGTTGTGGTTGGTTGGGATGCGGTTACGCACCTTTTGTAGACCAGCGGAGTCAAGCCGCGTCAACGGAATAGCAAAACGGCTCCAGAATTCTTTCTGGAATTGCGTAAGCATGGATTTAACCGCCAGCACCAGAATGCGTTTGCCACGTCCACGGCGAATCAGTTCTGAAACCAGGATACCGGCTTCCAGCGTTTTACCCAACCCTACCGCATCAGCAATTAATATCCGCTGGCGCGGTTGCGCCAGTGCCATGCGCGTGGGATCGAGCTGAAAGGGCATTGAATCCATCGCAGCCTGATGTCCAAAATGGACTTTGCTGTCAGTCGGGACGCGTTGCCGTAGTTGGCTCTCTATGTACAACTGAGCCGCCTGGTAATTGGCTGACTCATCTTCCACCAGATTTGTTTTTGCTGGATCAAGAATCTCGACTTTTTGCTCCAGCTTTGTCAGAAAAAGCCCTTCTTTACCGCGTACCAGCTCCGAAATGCCATCACAGGTCAGCAGGTAACCACCATCTCCGCTGTCATCCGCCCGGCGAATGCGCCACTCTGCATCACGAATAACCACCCGCATTCCAGGTGCATAATTTTGCTTATTCATCGGTTTTTCTGTCTGTATGAGGCAGTGGTGATAACACTATCCCGAGCGATATGTCGCTGCACACTGCGATAAAAAAGAGGGCTTTAAAGATAACATGAAGGGTGGCGTCAGGGGGGATAAAATGGAATGTAATACGCAGAAATAACGCATAAATTTCAAACAGCGATAGTTAAAAAGTGAGCTGGGTCAACTCCCCCACACTGAGTCGGTGGGGGAGAATTCGTTTAGCCTGCGATGATATAACTCTTCAATCCATTATCCGGGGCTATAACCAATGCCCGGCATGTTGCCAGGCGCTCGACCTGATTCGGTATTCGTCCTGAAAAATCGAAGAATGTGTCACCTGTACAACGCCAGTAACTCAGTCCCATATCGAGCAACACATAATGTTCACTGCCATCGCTGAAGGTCACGGTCAGTTCACGTCCGTGATCGGTGTTCTGATTATCTCCTGCTAACCATGAGATTTTCCCTGACCAGGCTGGCCCAAGGTAGCCCTCTTCCAGCAACGTGGTCATAACTTGCTGGCGATCCTGCTCATCAAGCCATGCGTTATAGAGTGAATCGTGTTGGCGAGAACTGTACTCTAACTTTTTAACTGAAACAGTGAGTTCGGCACGTTCTGCCAGCCCCTGTTCAACCAATTCCGTCAAAATTTCACCTAACAAACGTACAGTAAATGGGCTATTGAGATAACGATCACTATAATGGACGTGAGTAATTTCGCGTCGATTAGTAAAAACCTTCTTCCAGCCAGCATGCTGCTGAGCTATCAGTGCCCAGAAACGCGAACCAAAACCTTCCACCTGACCGTCAAGTTGTTGGCTGAGATTGATGCGTACCGCCCCGGCGGGCAATGCTGGCAGTAAGTCTTCTGCACTCAAGGTCTGACCCGAGAATGTTTTTCTGGACGCTCCTTTAATCGTCACTACCGGCGATGCCGAACTTTGTCCCCATAATTCACCGGGCGAAACGGTGGCACTGTCGGCAGCGGCCCACTGTTGGGTTTGCCCCTCACGAGTGACCTGTGCCAACAAGATCCCTTCCCCTTGCACAAGTTGCGCAGTGGCTATAGATTTCACTTGCAAGCGTTCACCCGGTATCGCCGCTAGCGCGGAAAGCTGATGTCTGGTGCTATCAGCCATGTTTTCCAGCTGCGTGGCAATCAGCAACTCAACATTGCCCCCAGAGGAAGCAAACTGGAGTAACTCTTTAAATAATGGCCATTGCGCAAAACTCCACTGTTCCTGCGACCCAGCAAGAACCAACGAGCAGGAATCATAAATCTCGCTGTTCAGGCATTGCGCAATACGCAAACTGAGTGGGTTGGTTTCAACCCGGCTACTTTCTCCGAAGTACTGATATTCTGGCGCGAGATTAAGCCGCTGTAGACGAAGATTAGTGAGCAGAGTTAATGCCTGGTGACGATCTAATTTACCGACATAATGCTGACTGTCGTAGCTGAGCAAGCAGTGGTGACAGAATTTATCACAGCTGCAATCGAGCAATTTTCTGGCGTAATTAAAGACATCCGACCAATTATCGATCAATTGCACTGCATAACCCGCACCACCAGCATTATTATCGTAAATAAAGATAGAATATCCAGTGAAGCCATCGATATCGCGCGCTTGCTGCGTCGTCACGCCCAGCTCAGTATTTTCGATACCCAATTTATGCGCTAATCCTTCACGCAAAGCAACCGCAAGGGAACGCGCGGCAACATCCTCCCTGATCAATAAGCCATTATCATCACTGAGTTGCAGCTCAACCATATCTGTACGGCTGCTATATCCCAACCACAGATCTTTATGAACATGACCGTGGCACAATTTATTGTTCCCCTGCCGATCATTACTACCGCCTCTCAACAGGTAGTGCGTATTTTCCTTCTCCGGGTTCTTTAGATTCTCCGGAGTACGCTGGGGCTGGGTTTGAGATTCTGCCCGGCCACAGGAAAGACAAATTGCGTAGCCATGACCAAATTCACCCTCACTGAAGTGGAACAATTCCCCGCTATGACTAAAACGGTAACGTCCGAGTCCAGCATCGGGTAAGGAGACCCACACCGAAGAAGGTACAAGAACACGAGGATCTTTCCAGGGAAGTTGCGCAGGCATGGATACATCATTATGTGCCTGATAACGAATGTCTGTCGCAAAACCGACAGGCTGTAAATACCGTTTCACATCAAGCTGCTGTAACTCTGCCTTGCAGTGGCTACATTCGACAGGGCGGGTGGCGCTGGTCGCTCCCGCGCCGCATTTACGGCAATGCCAAAACCACGGAATATGATGATCGCCAGACAGCTCCTGCCCGCTGGCAAGTACTTTACCAAGCATAATACCCGAGGAACGATACACTTTTCCGCCCAATACCACATCAGCACCAGGAGCATATTCACGTAATGCTGTGGGTAGGTCACGGCTGGGCAGTTTTTCAATGCGGCGAGAAAAGTTTTCTCCCCCTTCATTAGGGTCAGCCTGAGTGGTTTTTATTGCGCGACGTTTTTCCAGTTCATCCGCGGTCAGATAATTGAAATTGACCACGCCAACCGGGAAACCATGACCCGGCAGGAACGCTTCACTGATGAGTTTAGAAAACAGATAAGCCCCGCGATAATCACGAAGCTGATAAGTGATGGCTTTACCTGCTGGCGTTTCTTCCCACGCGCTGTTATCTGCTTTCAACGCTTCGACGTTTTCCAACAGTATGGCAAGTTGGCTTCTCCAACGAGTATCAACCAGCTGCATCATCGTATGCGTACGAGTCAAGAGCTGTGTCGGCGTCAATGACATCAGAACAGTTCCCTGGGTAAGGCGTTTAAGTTTGTCCGCCAGTTGATCGGCCTGATGATTTAACCAATGGAGAAAACGAAGACACTGGCTATCATCACCTTCAAAGAACCATTTACAACTCAGTTTTGTCGCATCAGGAACTTCAGCTCGTAAAAACGCACCTAAAACCAATGCGTTAACATGCCGCTGAACAATACTACTGCTACCAAAACGAACCCGTGGGGCACTCGCAACGGTGTTGAACGCCCAGAGAGGGTCTTTGAATACCTCCATTCCATGCGCGGTGTTTTTACATAACGTAATGGCCGCAGATGCGCTTTCACCGCGACGGCCAGCACGCCCAGCACGCTGCAAATAATTCGCCGGAGCCGGAGGAACATTATTCATCGCGACCAAACTCATACCACCAATATCCACGCCCATTTCCATGGTCGTGGAACAGTTCAGCACATTAACTTTCCCTGCCTTAAATTGCTTTTCATTGAACTGGTTCTTCTCTGGTGTTCGCTGCGCTGAGTGTTCCTCCAGACGATACCAGCTATCTTTCAGGGCCAATCTATCGCTGCGAGTTGACCATACCCCCTCCTCCCGAGCATGTTGAATTAGTTCATTACTTTCCAACCAGTGCAGGCGCTCTTCTCGCGCCATTTCTCCACCACCGGATAAACGCCAGTGACGCACAGGAAGCTCGGGCATTTCAATCAATACAGCTTTTTCAGGTGCTATCTCTTTGCTACCTGGTAAATACGGAGAATAACTCAATAAAGTGACATCTAACGCACGGCGAGTATAGGGGCAACGCCAGACTTGCTTTGGACTGTAAAATTCAGCTTGTTGTTTAATGTCCAGTTGATAACCAGATTCAAACTGACGCAGACATGGTCGAATAGCTTCCCAGACTTCAATCATTAAGTGATTAACCAACGCTTTCCAGTGAGCCTGCTCAGGCTGTATTGCCGGAAAGACGGCAATTAAAAGCTTAATTACCCGGTTATAATGGCGATCGCGTATTTGTGGCCAAAGTTGATCACGTTTCTGCCCTTTATATTTTTTATCTGGTCCCTGCAGCATTTTTACCGGAAAACGTGCCCCCATCCAGCGAGGGTACTCCTCGTTTTCGTAAAAAACGGCACTGTTTTCACGTATAAAGAAATCAAGGGTAATCTTCAATAAATTACGCCATTCCGGTAATTGCTTATCGGGGTCGGGTAATAATGTTTTCCAGTCCTGCGGGCAGGTTGTGACTTTATCAATAAATGGATAGTAAATGGCCACCAGCCCCAGACTTTCGAGGGTCCAGGCATTTTTAGGGCGGCGACCAAACTCACTGTATAAACAAAAATCAGCAAACTGTTGTTTAGTAAGCTCAAGTCCAGACAAGTCTTTAAAACTGCCTCTCATTCTGTCCGCAAGGTCCACACTGCCAACAAGTTGTTCAGACAGAGTTAGCCACGACATGGTTTTCTTCTGCTGATTGCCTGAATTGACGAGGAGTATTTGCATCGCTTTAGCATGTTCCTGACTTAAGGAACTAACCATCGGCTCGATAATTCTAAGCGCCTGAACGTCTGCTGGGCTAAGCTTCTCATTCGAAACCATCGCTTTTCTCAGTGCGTCGATGGAATTTTTTAAAGGAGGGATAGAAAACTGGGTAATAAAACTCTCTAACAATGCACAATGTGACGGACTGAGCTTTACTGATGGCTCATTAATATTTGCCAGTTCCTGATAACAAAGGGTTCGTAACGTAGCTTTATCTGCGTCCTGCTGTAATCGGGCAGAGATACGGGCGGTTCCCTGACGTGAATCCGTAAAGGTGAGCAAGCGTCGACCATTAAACGGACCTAACTGCTCTTCTCTTGTTTGCGGTAAAGGCGAAAATTCAAGCAGAGTAGGAATAATTTCATTTAAAAAAAAGGGCGCACCGAGTCTAAGCGGACGGAACAAAGGATTATTTTTCCGTTGGGTGTCACCACAACAAACACAAGCAAAGGAATTATTGCGTCCCTCACCTCGAGATTCAGGTCTTATCAGATTTAACTCATAGTGCTTTTGCGCCTCGCGGTCGATTTTACCCGCCGTCGCTTCCTCTAGTGAAATGAGATATTTTTCACCATCGCTCGCTATAAGACGATCAAATTGGGAGTTATTTTCTAATTCGTTGTTATCTTCATCTTCAGAATAAACATCGAGATCAAGAGCGAATTCATCCTCTTCGGCAGCAGCAGGTTGCGCTACCAACCAGTTCGTTCCATCACCGCGCACTTCCTCTTTGGCAGACAAATAAGCTGAACCGCACCCGGAGCAACGTAAAACTTCAAACACCGGCGCACCGCAGTCGCAATATTGGCGTTGTTCAAACCATACCTGACCAAATGGCCAGTCACCCCCACCTAATTCACTCGCTTTATGTGCGCATTGTTTATTTGAACATGCCCATAGGCCCGCGAGTGTTCGGATAAACCCATGCATACGTAATGGTATAAAAGCTAGTGAAAATTTAGATTCACCCTCTCGCGATTTCGCCATCAGATCGAGAAGCTGCAACAGCTCACGATGATTAATGTCTGGCCAGGTTCTTCTGGCAACATTGAGCAGTTCACTCAAACGTATCGCCTGGCATCCGGGGCGAGTTAACGCCTGACGCAATTGCTGGGCCACCCGATAATGACAAAGCTGTTGGTAAAGTTCCTGAGAACTCAGTGAGTTAAGCGATGCTAAAGAAGTGGGATATTCATGACCAATAAGCGACTCCGATATCGACGGTATTTGTCGATAGCCGCGAACTACTTTTACATCACGTTCTGTGACCCCCGCGAGATCGGCAACAAATTTAGCAAGTTCTTTATTACCTTCAGGAGAATCTTCACCAATAGTGGCCGAGGTAGCAATGATTTGCACAGGTTTATCTGTACCAGGTCCAACATTGAAGGCCTGCATGACGCGACGTAAAAGCAGCGCTAATTCAGCTGCCTGAGAGCCAATATAACTGTGAGCCTCATCAAGGACGATATACTTCAGCATTCCCTGGGACTTTTCAATGACAGGGGCATCTTTGCGACGAATCAGCATATATTCCAGCATCGTGGTATTCGTCACCATGATGGACGGTGGGGCTTCATAAATGGCTTCCCGACTCAATGCCTGTTCAGGTACTTTGAGCTGGTCTTCCTGAACTTCATATTTGGTATGCCGGGTTTCGCCATTATATAGCGCAAAGCGTATCTTCCCTTTAAACCCGCGAGTCCACTCGCGAAGCCGCTCTTGCTGACTATTTATTAGCGCATTCAACGGATACAAGAAAATAGCCTGCGTCCCTGTTAGTGACTGCCGGGTCAAATTTTGCTGACGAATAAGATCTTCCAGCACCGGCACCATAAAACATTCTGTTTTTCCTGACCCTGTACCACTGCTCACTAATAGGGACTGCTTGTCTTCAAGAATCGTTCGCCACGCAGTTAGCTGATGACCAAACGGCACTGGCGCACTGCTCAAAGCATCAACCAGCGGGCTGGAGATCAGTTTGTCACGCAAATCCTCCATTGTTTCATCCGCAGGCATCCAGCCAAACGTACTTTCGAATACCGGATCTGCAAGCAGTGACCCCCCCAGACCTGGAGGCTGGAAATATTGAGATTCCAGATATTGACTCAACGACTTGCTCCGCAATGCCAGCTGACTTACCACCGACCTCACCGCACGCTGATGAAGCTGATTTAGAAGTGGCGCATAATGCAGTTGCTGAACGTTCATCAATGACATACTCCTGCTTGTTCAAAATAATACTGATAGATAACCCCCAATTGCTGCGGGGCTTGCTGATAGTGAAATTCAAAAAGTGCAGTTAGCTGATGCATAAGTTTATTGTTTCTTTGGGAGAGCAGCGCCGCGACTAACATCAAATTAAAACGTTTTTCAAAACGAGTGTGATATGTGTTTTCGATCCAAAATTTATTAAAAACAGATTTAAGGTCTGGAGTAATAGCACTATCCCAAAGCTCTTTAGAAAAAATGCTGACACGTCCAAAACTATCTGGGTTTCTTAATAACATCTGTTTGGCATCATTAAACTGCTCGCGGCTTACAGATGGCAATACAGTGCAACCTGCAGGTAATATCTCACTATGTGTAAGCAACATATTAGCGATGGGAACTAATCGACGATCGATATGCGCTTGATGATTTATAAATGCAATAAATGGCTGTAGTATATTTAATGCAAATGCCTTATCATTAATCTGTTTTTCCAGAGAATACCAACACTGTTCAAAGACATCTTTCCATATTGAAACAGGAATCCATCCCCATGAGAAGGGTAATTCCTCCTGTATATCATAAATAGCATCACTATCCCCAGAAAGACATGATGATATTAACAACTGAACAACCACGCAATAATTACTCGAAATTTCTCTAAATAAATCCAGTTCCAGCAAAGGCAAGCTATTATTCAACTTATATTTTTTAATGTACTCAACCAACAAATAACAAGAGTTTTGCAAAGGATTATTTTTCATTTCCAAAAACAGCGCATTACAATATTCCTTGCGTTGTTCTGGCGATGCGTTGCATATAGCATTTAGAAATAAATCATCTGTCTGTAATGTAGGTAGCATCCATTTAATCACTGGTGCAATACGAATTGCACCATCAATTTTACCCACAATTAACCATGGGCCACCTTGATTATTCAACGTCGAGAAATCATAACCAGACTCATCTTTTTTCAGCAGGACTGTGCATAAGTCAGGAGTATTAAGAGAAATGGCTTCAACAACCATGTCGTCTATTTTATGGTAAGGAAAAACAATAGAATCTTTTATATCAACCAGCAATCTTTCATCACCCTCAATAAAACGGCCATCGTAGCGTTTAATATTGAGTGTTGTTTTGTCCTTACCAAATCTGTCAGAGTAAAAATCAACACGTAATGTACTATCATTTTTCCATGCACATGCAAGCATGGCGTTCAGCAGATTATAATTCTCATAAAGTGAAATCTGTTGCAATTTTTCATTACGGCCAGATAACAATGGAATATCCGCATGTAAATAATGAAATTTTTCAGACATCGGGTTTTCATCCAACAACTCGATATTAAGATATCCTTTCCCGGCACAAGATATTGTTAACAGCTCAGCGTCCACGCCATGCAAATGTGCTATAGATGCAACACCGTCAAAATGAACAGAACCATCATTACTTACAAACCGTCCACCGCTAACGGGCTTAGGTAATAACAATTTAAGATTAGAACCATCTTTCCAGGATACTCGTAAATTGATGGTGCTCTCTAGCATCTGTGATGAATTACAATCAATAACACACTCGTTTTGCAAATAATCTGATTTAAGTGTTACTTTTTCATTGTTTGAATATTTATCAACCCTTGCATCCGTTATACCAGAGAGTACAATAACTCCTTGCTGAGCAGTCTCGGGAATAATTTGAATATCGAAATCTGCTGGCAAAATCACAACTTTACCGCTAAATAAAACCTCACCATTGACTATTCGCCTGACTTCTATCTGCCCTTTCGGCATTACTGATGCGACAGAAAACCAAGAGTTGTTACCTGAACGAATAGATCGCCAAAAAAGTTCGTTCTCTGGGACAATGCCATGCTGCATATCCTTTTTCCAGCCGATCTTTGGCCAGGCACGATGGACAGGATAATCAGATTTTACCAGATCGATCTCTGTCGGCTTTATATAATACTCAATCGCAGAATCATAAATTTGCTGCGTGCGAATCGTACAAACTGCGCCATCATGTAAAACAACGCTGAATACTCCGCTTATTTTAGTTAAGCTACGTTCACTATTTTTCAGCAACCTCGGGATATCAAACTCACCTTCTCCACTAATATCCAAATGACTATTTGTCGGTAGCGAAATAAAAAGAGAGTTTTGCCTGGAACTAACAGATCCCATGCCGACAAGTTTTAACTGCGACTCGCTCTCATTCATCGCTTCAAAAACCCATGGTAAATCTTCGGTAAGCTCATAACCCCCTTTGGGAATTACGTGACCTAGCAGAATCGGCCCTTCATGGAGCGACAACGATATTTCGGTCATCGCATCTGCCCCAGAGAGTTTTTGCATAGCGAAGGGTAATAACTCCACTCGCCAATCTTGCTGTTCATAACGGCTTAGCATTGCCAACCGGGCCCCACCATTTCTCCATTTTGCAGAAATGATGAGTCGTGTTTGTTCCGGCTGAATATTGCTTTCAAAAAGGGATATTAGCTGTTCAGTGCGCATTGTGGCCGGAAATCGAAACCGGGCATCGCAATACCAACTGTCATCAACATCATTCCATATCCTTTCAACCAGCACATTGCTTGATATACGGGGCTCTGAAGATTGAGAAAGTAATCGTCTTACAATCTCTGAGGCATTCTCTTCCGGGAGTACCAACGGAAGTTGAAGATGCCAGTCAGGATATTGTTTGCGTAGTGAGGAAACGGGGTCCTGACCATGAGTGGGATGCTCATTGAGTAACGTATGAAGTGTCTCGCAAAATTCACCAGCTATTTCATAGACGAGTTCATTTTGCATTGTCACAGGAATAGTGTCACCCAGTTCTTGTGCGATTTTTTCTGCAGGACGCCTTGACGATTGCCCACGTAGTGCCTGATAAATTCGTCTGAAATAGGTTATTAAATAGCCACTTTCATTTTCAATCATCCGGATGGGCAAACCGCCTTCGCAAGCCAGAGTATGCAGATAACCCGATGCTTGACCCAGACTTCTCACCTTTCTTTTCCAGTAACGAATCCCATCATTTACCAGCTTTTGTCGATGTGCGTAAGGTACCTTCCAGCCAATCGATTCTAAAATAACGTCCCATCTTGGATGTCCTGCAGTATGGTTACGGCGGATAAACTCAGCGGCATATATGCTGAACAAAACATCACTGTAAGAAATGAATATGGTTTTGGAGTAGTTACGTGGAACATGGGCACGAAGAAGAGCAGCCAAACTTTCATACTCTGCATCATGACAACGGTAAGCATACAGCGCCCTCCCATCAGCTCCGGGTAATGAACGACTGCTAAAAAACGCATTGAGCCATCGCAAAAGTGGGTTAACTGGAGTTTTCACAAGCAACCTGCCTTCGATTGATACAATTAGTAACAGATTACTATGATTGCAGGAAAGCTCAACGCCTGAGACCAACCAAATATGATAGAAATCATGTATATCTTGGCGAAAGTTGATACAATCAACGAAGATTCACTGGCTTAAAGGCCACATATTTTACAAGGTGTACATACAATTTTTACACCAGTATTACTAATTGTGATTATTACAGGAACAACAATGTTAGCTCAGCTTTTTGAACATTTGTTTCAATCAATTGATTCCACACTTGTCACAAACATTTTTATTTGGGCTGTTATCTTTGTATTTTGTGCTGCGTGGTGGTGTGATCATAAAAATATTCATAACAAATTCCGAGAATATGCTCCAACATTAATGGGAGCATTAGGCATACTGGGTACTTTTATCGGTATCATTATTGGATTGCTTAATTTTAATACTGAAAGCATTGATGCCAGCATCCCTGTATTATTAGGAGGTCTTAAAACAGCATTCATTACCAGTATTGTTGGAATGTTTTTCGCAATTTTGTTTAATGGATTAGATGCTTTCTTTTTTGCCAATAAACGTCGCCTATTGGAGGATAATACTCCAGCGTCGGTTACTCCTGAGCATATCCATCAAGAATTAAAAGAACAAAATAAACATTTAGTGAAGTTAATCTCTGGCATGAGTGGTAGCGAAGAGGGTTCCATTATTGCCCAAATAAAACTACTGCGTAATGAAATCAGTGATGCCTCCCGGGCACAAATATCTAACCATTCTAATTTCAGTAATAAGCTCTGGGAACAATTACAGCAATTTGCAGACCTGATGGCAAAAGGAGCAACCGAACAAATTATCGATGCCCTTAGGCAAGTTATTATTGATTTCAACAATAATTTAACTGAACAATTCGGTGAGAATTTCAAAGCACTTGATACTTCTGTAAAAAAACTTGTCGACTGGCAGGAAAACTATAAAAACCAAGTTGAGCAGATGGGTGAGCAATACCAACAAAGTGTTGAATCTTTAGTCGAAACCAGAAAAGCTGTCGCAGGGATCTGGGAAGAATGCAAAGAGATTCCTCTTGCGATGGCTGAGCTTCGTGACGTGCTGCAAGTGAATCAGCACCAAATTGGTGAACTCTCCCGTCATCTGGAAACCTTTGTCGCCATACGCGATAAGGCAACTGATGTTTTACCTGAAATTCAAACAAAAATGTCTGAAGTGGGTGAACTCTTAAAATTAGGTGCCGCGAATGTCAGCGCGTCTCTTGAACAAACCAGTCAGCAGATACTTATCAATGCTGATTCGATGCGAGTTGCCCTTGATGAAGGCACTGAAGGTTTCAGACAATCAGTGACTCAGACACAGCAAGCTTTTGCATCAATGGCGCATGATGTCAGCAATTCCTCTGAAACTCTTACCAGCACGCTAGGAGACACTATTACGGAGATGAAACAAAGTGGTGATGAGTTCCTGAAATCTCTGGAAACACACTCAAGAGAATTGCATCGAAATATGGAACAAAACACTACTAATGTTATTGATATGTTCAGTAAGACAGGTGAGAAATTTAATCAACAATTATCCAGCAATGCCGATAACATGTTTGGTTCAATGCAATCTTCGTTTGATAAAGCAAGCGCGGGACTGACATCTCAGGTGAAAGAGTCAATTGAGAAATTTGGTAGTTCAATTAACGAGCAGTTACATGCTTTTGAGCAAGCAACAGAGCGCGAAATGAATCGTGAGATGCAATCACTAGGGAATGCTCTGCTCTCAATCAGCAAAGGTTTTGTCGGTAACTACGAGCGACTACTCAAAGAGTATCAAGCTGTCATGGGACAACTGCAAACATTAATTTCTGCTAATCAAAAACGAGGATAATTGCTAATGGATAAAATCCTTGGCAAGCAGGCCCCTAAAAAAGATCAAGATAATGAACATTGGGTTTCAATGTCAGATTTAATGGCAGGTCTGATGATGGTATTTATGTTTATTTCTATCGCCTACATGCACTATGTGCGTATTGAAAAAGAAAAAATTAAAGAAGTGGCTGTCGCCTATGAAAATGCTCAACTTCAACTCTATAATGCACTAGAAACTGAGTTTACAAAGGATTTGCCAGCTTGGGATGCTGAAATTGACAAACAAACTCTTGAGGTCCGTTTCAAATCACCCGATGTCTTATTTGGTTTAGGTAGCACAGAGCTTAAGCCAAAATTTAAACAGATCCTTGATAATTTCTTCCCTCGCTACCTTAAAGTTCTTGATAACTACCAGGAACATATTACTGAAGTACGTATTGAGGGACATACAAGTACTGACTGGACTGGAGCGTCCAATTCTGACATGGCCTATTTTAATAACATGGAACTCTCGCAAGGGCGAACACGAGCAGTACTGCAGTATGTCTATGGTTTAAAAGAAAGCGCAGCACACCAGAAGTGGGTAAAAAGTAAATTTGCTGCCGTTGGATATTCTTCCGCACACCCTATTCTTGATAAATCTGGTAAAGAAGATCCCAATCGCTCTCGCCGAGTAACATTTAAAGTTGTAACAAATGCCGAGTTGCAGATTAGAAAAATAATTCAGGAGTAAGAGATGAAATTATCTATCGACATTTCTGAACTTATTCAGTTAGGAAGAAAAATGTTGCCGGAAGGCGTAGATTTTTTTCTTGACGAAACGCCTGTAGTTTTTGATCCAATTGATATCGAACTTTCTGCAGGTAAAGAAGTTAGAATTGAAGATCTTGATCCCGGCAGTGGTCTTATTTCCTACCAAGGGAGACAGGTTCTTTTGTATATTAGAGACCATACCGGACGTTATGATGCGGCTATTGAAGATGGAGAGAAAGGGAAGCGATTTCATATTGCCTGGTGTAGAACATTAGATGACATGCGCCAAAAAAATCGATTTGAACGGTATCATGCAACAAATCGTGTTGATGGCTTATTTGAAATTGATGATGGGCTCGGTCGGAGCCAAGATGTCGCTCTTAAAGTTTGTATGAACTGCCTAGAACGCCTTAATTACAAAGGAAGTATAGATAAACAACAGAAAAGAGTAATATTTAAATCATTTTCTTTGAATGAATTTTTTTCAGATTATAGTACCTGCTTTCGCCATATGCCTAAAGGAATCTATGATAAATCAAATAGCGGCTATGTAGAAAATTGGAAGGATATATCCAGAACTACTCGAGAACAAGCTAACTACAAATGTAGTGATTGTGGTGTGAATTTAATGTCCATGAAAAGTCTATGCGATGTTCACCACAAAAATGGTATTAAATATGATAACTCAGCTGAAAATCTACTCGTCTTGTGTAAAGATTGCCATCGAAAGCAACCTTTGCACGAAGGAATATTTGTCACTCAGGCTGACATGGCAATCATTCAACGCTTACGTTCCCAACAAGGGCTTTTGAAGGCTGAATCCTGGAAGGATATTTACGATCTGACAGATCCATCGATTCATGGTGATATAAACATTATGCAACACAAAGGATACCCGCCACCAGTTCCGGGATTAGACTTACAAAACGCGGAGCATGAAATTATTGCCACCGTAGAAGCTGCCTGGCCGGTTTCAAAAATTGCAGTAAATTTAACACCGGTAAAAGTCGATGGTTGGAAAGTATTCTCCGTGGGAGAACTCGTTAAAGAAATACAATCTGGGGTTATTTTCTAATTATACAACCCAAGTCTGAACAAACAGCAGTTGATTATTAATACTAATCTCTGTAAATTTTGACTTGGGTTCTCTTAATAATTCATATTTATCTATCGTCAAAAGACTGTTTGTAAATCGTAGAATAATCAAATGGTGAAGTCTGCTTCTCCCGATTCGCATCCAGATAATCCGCCCACCACTGCAACATCAACCTACGCTCCCCCAAGTGTTCAGCCTTATGAATATAAGCCGCACGTACAGAGTTACGTTCCTGATGACTCATCTGACGCTCTACTGCATCCCTCGACCACAATCCCGATTCAATCAAAGAACTACACGCCATTGTCCTGAACCCATGCCCACATACTTCCGTTTTCGTGTCATAGCCCATCACTCTCAGAGCCTTGTTCACCGTGTTTTCACTCATGGGTTTACGCGGATCGTGATCGCCAACGAAGATCAGCTCTCGATTCCCGCTCATACTTTTGATCTTTTCCAAAACCGCTAAGGCCTGACGCGATAAGGGAACAAGATGTGGAGTCCGCATCTTCGAACCACGCTGAGAATGCTTAACTCCTTCCAGTGGCTCACGCTCGCCCGGGATCGTCCACATAGCTGTTTCAAAATCCACTTCTGACCAACGGGCAAATCGCAGCTCGCTTGAACGGATGAAAACCAACAAAGTGAGCTCAACCGCCAGTCGGGTTAACGGTCTACCAGAATAGTGATCGATACGATGAAGTAATTCAGGTATGCGATTAAGTTCCAGAGCAGCACGGTGCTGTCTTTTCGCCGTAGCAACTGCACCGGCAATTTCTTGTGCAGGGTTGTAGTCGATTAAGCCGCTCTGAACGGCAAAGCGCATAATCGCGGTGGTACGCTGCTGTAAACGGGCAGCGACTTCAAGACGCCCGGATGACTCCACAGCTTTGATGGGTACGAGCAGATCCCGCGTCTTCAATTCAGCAATGTTCCGCTTACCGATAGCAGTAAAGAGATTATCTTCCAGGCTTTTCAATACACGAGCACTGTGCGATGCAGACCATTTCTGATTGCTGGCGTGCCAGTCTCTGGCGACCACTTCAAACGTTATCGCCTCTTGTTCTTGCTCTACTTTAACGGCTTTCTTGTTCTCACTGGGATCGACGCCATGAGCTAATAGCTTACGGGCTTCATCCCGGCGTGCCCTGGCATCCGCCAGCGATACTTCGGGGTATTTCCCCAACGCTAGCATCTTCTCTTTACCGCCAAAACGATAACGTAGACGCCAATATTTGGAGCCGTTAGGGTGAACCAGCAAAACCATGCCTTCGCCGTCAGTTAGTTTATAGGCTTTTACTTCAGGCTTAGCCGAACGAACCTTCACATCACTCAGAGCCATGATGAGTATCCTTTCAAGGGTTCTGTGTGGGTACAAACATTATCGAACCGGGATATACCCGCAGTTGTACCCGCATCAGTGTGTTGATGTAGATTGAATCAGGTTGACTTAGGTTGAGTGAAAAAGCGAGGGAAGCCTTGCGGATACTGGATTTCAGGCACAAAAAAAGACGTCCATTGACGTCTATTGATGTTCCGATGGTGCCGAAGGCCGGACTCGAACCGGCACGTATTTCTACGGTTGATTTTGAATCAACTGCGTCTACCGATTTCGCCACTCCGGCACAGAAGGGTGATGCGGAAACGTGTTGGATTATACCTGTCATACGGTGGCTTGCAAGCTGCATCTCAGACGGCATCTGTCAAGTGTTGAAAATTTCGGCAATGATGATTTGTGAGTGATTTCAGGCGAATCAAAGATTAGCTCCCCCCCTCACCCCATAGGTGCGAGGGAGAAAAGCACTGCATCACATTTGCCCCTGTGCCCAATCCCTTTCCCGCCCCGTTCTGCCAAGCGCCGCCCGGTGGCATGCTCTACACTTCCTGTTCAACACCATAGTGAGGGAAGTGCGATGTCCATTATAAAAAGTTACGCCGCGAAACAGGCGGGGGCAGACCTGGAAGTGTGGGAATACGATGCGGGCGAACTGCTGCCGGAAGACGTTGAAGTTCAGGTGGATTACTGCGGGATTTGCCATTCTGATCTGTCGATGATCGACAACGAATGGGGCATGTCGAGCTATCCGCTGGTTGCGGGGCACGAGATTATTGGTCGCGTGGCGGCGCTGGGCTCTGCGGCGCAAAGCAAGGGCCTGAAAGTAGGCCAGCGCGTGGGCGTGGGCTGGACGGCGCGCAGCTGCGGGCACTGCGATGCCTGCATAAGCGGCAATCATATCAACTGTCTGGAAGGCTCGCTGCCGACCATCATGAACCGCGGCGGCTTTGCCGATAAGCTGCGCGCCGACTGGCAGTGGGTCATTCCGCTGCCGGAAAGCATCGATATCGAATCCGCAGGCCCGCTGCTGTGCGGCGGCATTACGGTATTCAAGCCGCTGCTGATTAACAACGTCACCGCCACCAGCCGCGTCGGCGTGATCGGCATCGGCGGGCTGGGGCATATTGCCATCAAGCTGCTGCGTGCAATGGGTGCGGAAGTCACAGCATTCAGCTCAAATCCGGCGAAAGAGAAAGAAGTGCTGGCGATGGGTGCAGACCGCGTGGTTAACAGCCGCGATCCGGAAGCGCTGAAGGCGCTGGCCGGGCAGTTCGATCTCATCATCAACACCGTGGCGGTTGACCTTGACTGGCAGCCGTACTTCGAAGCGCTGGCCTACGGCGGCAACTTCCACACCGTCGGCGCGGTGATGAAGCCATTACAGGTGCCTGCGTTTACGCTTATCGGCGGCGACCGCAGCATCTCCGGTTCGGCAACGGGTAACCCGGCTGAGCTGCGCAAGCTGATGAAGTTTGCCGGGCGCGCGAAAGTGGCCCCAACAACGGAGCTGTTTCCGATGTCGAAAATCAACGATGCGCTGAAGCATGTGCGCGAAGGCAAGGCGCGCTATCGCGTCGTGCTGAAGGCGGATTTTTGATGTAAAAAAGGGCATCGTCTGATGCCCTCTTACTTTGCCTCCCAGCAAAGAAAGTAAGTACACACTCACTCCACCAGCATTTTCACCACGGCCTTGCGCACCTTCGCCGGTTTCCCGACGGCGCATAATGGCTTATGCACTTCGCCCGGGTAGAACACTACAAAATCCCCTTCGCTCAGCACCACGGTTTTTTCCTGCACGCCCTCCGGCAAAAAGGCGATGTCTTTGTCCGACAGCCAGTCGGTGTCCGGCTTGCCCGCAGGCTGAGTGCTGAAGGTCATCCCTTCCTGGCCTTTCAGGACAATCTGGATATCCAGATACTTCGCGTGATACTCGGCGCGGCGATCGGCAAACGGCCCGGTGCTGTCTTCTGAAATCAGATAAAACAGGCGGTTGCCGTCGATATCGTGCTTGCCCAGCGGCGTGGCGTCCGTAACGTGTGCTTTGACATGCTCAATGACCTGGCGCAGCTCAGATGGCAGCCAGCTATGAATATGGTGAATATTTCCGGCGATCATAAAACCCTCTCAATATAAAACAACGTTTCATTTTTTTGTTTTATACGCCCAAACCCGCTGCCATACCATCGCTTTTTTGTGGATATTTGCCCTGACGCACCTTTCCGCAGGCAAACGATTTCCTTTCTGTGCATGAACCCCTTGATCCCCGCAGCCAACTGCGTATAATGCCAGCCGTTTTGCCGGGAGGAAGCATGGTCAACTGCGTACGACATTCTGTCTTACCGCGTCTGAAAACAGGCGCTGGTCTGCCGTTTTTCTTCCGTTGCATTCCCGAATTCAAGAAGCCCCTTTTTTAAGGGGCTTTTTTTTTGCCCAGGCGTCAGGAGATAAACATGGCTAACCCGCTATATCAAAAACATATCATTTCCATAAACGATCTCAGCCGCGAAGACCTTGAACTGGTGCTGGCGACTGCCGCCAAACTGAAGGCGCATCCGCAGCCGGAGCTGCTGAAGCATAAGGTGATCGCCAGCTGCTTCTTTGAAGCCTCCACCCGCACCCGTCTGTCGTTTGAAACCTCGATGCACCGCCTGGGCGCAAGCGTCGTCGGCTTCTCCGACAGCGCCAATACGTCGCTGGGCAAAAAAGGGGAAACCCTGGCGGATACCATCTCCGTTATCAGCACCTACGTCGACGCCATCGTGATGCGCCACCCGCAGGAAGGCGCGGCGCGTCTGGCCACGGAGTTTTCCGGCGGCATTCCGGTACTCAACGCGGGCGATGGCGCGAACCAGCATCCGACCCAGACGCTGCTGGATCTGTTCACCATCCAGGAAACCCAGGGTCGCCTGGAAAACCTCAGCATCGCGATGGTCGGCGACCTGAAATATGGCCGCACCGTCCATTCGCTGACCCAGGCGCTGGCGAAATTTAACGGCAACCGCTTTTACTTTATCGCCCCGGACGCGCTGGCCATGCCGCAGTACATCCTGGATATGCTGGACGAAAAAGGCATTGCCTGGAGCCTACACGGCACCATCGAAGAGGTGATGGCAGAGGTGGACATTCTGTATATGACCCGCGTGCAGAAAGAGCGTCTGGATCCGTCCGAATACGCCAACGTGAAGGCGCAGTTTGTCCTGCGCGCTGCGGATCTGGAAGGCGCGCGCAGCAATATGAAGGTCCTGCATCCGCTGCCGCGCATTGATGAAATCACCACCGACGTCGATAAAACGCCGCATGCCTGGTATTTCCAGCAGGCGGGCAACGGCATCTTCGCGCGCCAGGCTCTGCTGGCGCTGGTTCTGAACAGCGACCTGGCACTGTAAGGGGAAAAACGATGACACACGATAACAAACTTCAGGTTGAAGCCATCAAGCGCGGCACGGTGATTGACCATATTCCGGCGCAGGTCGGCTTTAAGCTCCTCACCCTGTTCAAACTGACCGAAACCGATCAACGCATCACCATCGGCCTGAACCTGCCGTCGGGCGAAATGGGTCGTAAGGACCTGATTAAAATCGAAAATACCTTCCTGACCGACGAACAGGTTAACCAGCTTTCGCTGTATGCCCCGCACGCAACGGTAAACCGCATCGACGAGTATGAAGTGGTGGGTAAATCACGCCCGAGCCTGCCGGAGCGCATCGATGGCGTGCTGGTCTGCCCGAACAGCAACTGCATCAGTCATGCTGAGCCGGTTTACTCCAGTTTTGCAGTGAAAAAACGCGCTGATGACATCGCACTCAAATGCAAATACTGCGAAAAAGAGTTTTCTCATTATGTGGTGCTGGCCAACTAATTGAGGTTGGTAATGGATCCCGGCCTCCCTATAATGGCCGGGTCCCTATAAAACCCATTACTTTTATACTCTAAATAATTCGGGTTGTAGGACGGCGGCAAAGCCACTCACCTACAGCCCGAAGTATGACGAGTATATTCAGGAGATAACATGTCTAAAGTACTCGCGACGGAAAATGCACCAGCCGCTATTGGCCCTTATGTTCAGGGCGTCGATCTGGGCAGTATGATCATCACTTCCGGTCAGATCCCGGTTAACCCAAAAACCGGCGAAGTACCGGCCGACGTTGCCGCGCAGGCGCGTCAGTCGCTGGAAAACGTGCAGGCGATCGTTGAATCCGCTGGCCTGAAAGTAGGCGATATCGTGAAGACTACCGTGTTCGTGAAAGATCTGAACGATTTCGCAACCGTTAACGCCACTTATGAAGCGTTCTTCACCGAGCACAAAGCGACCTTCCCGGCGCGCTCCTGCGTGGAAGTGGCTCGCCTGCCGAAAGATGTGAAGATTGAAATCGAAGCGATCGCTGTTCGTCGCTGATTTCCTCTTTATTCAGCCCTCTTCGCCTGACGGCGACAGAGGGCATCCTCCTTCAGACCTTTTTCAGCGCCGCAAACACCTCTGCCACCGCAACCGCCCCAGGATCGGTCACGCCGTCCAGGTTCTCCTTACTCACATACGAAGAACGCCCTGCTCCCGCTTTTTGCATTCTCGCCGTACTCTCGGCCCCCGTTTTCGCCGCTTCGATTGCCGCATTCAGGTTCTGATCCCGTAGCGCTTCCAGCGCCGGTTGCAGCGCATCGATAAGGGTTCGGTCGCCGAGACCCGCCCCGCCGTAGTGCTTCATCTGTTGCAGACCTTTCAGCAGCGCATCGGGCAGCGTTTTACCTTCGTGCACGGCCTGGCCCGCAGCGGTGAAGAAAATCGACATGAGAACGCCGCTCGACCCGCCCATGACCGTTGCCAGCCGCTCGCCAACAAGCTGCATGAGCTGCGCGCTGTCGTTAAGCGGGAGTTTGCCCGCGTTCAGGAGCTGCACAATATCCCGCGCGCCTTCCGCAAAGGTCGAGCCGGTATCGCCGTCGCCTACTTTCGCATCCAGCGCGTTGAGGCGGTTTTCGAGGTCGATTAACGTCTGCGTCGTGCTCAATACCAGCGCTTTCACCTGTGCATTGTCAGACGGCGTGGTGTCGACGCTGTCGTGAATTTTGCCGTGCTTCAGTGTTTTCAACGGTGCGAACGCCACGGGTTTTTGCCAGCCGATGGTTTCAACTTCGGCCTGCAACGCCTGCTCAAATGCGGGCGTGAGCTTCAGAACCGAAAGCGAGAAGCCTTTCATATCCAGTGAGCTGACCAGCGCGGCGGGGCCAATCAGCCAGCCAATCTGCTCCTTCAGCGCCGAATGCGCCAGCTCTTTGGTCAGCAGCGCCATCTCCAGCGCCGATACGCCGCCAAGGTTGTTGATGAGCACCGCCACTTTTGCGTCGCCCACTTTGGCTTTCAGCGCCGCCACCAGCTTGTCGATAATAGCTTTACTGTTATGGCTTTCGACCACCGACGCGCCCGGCTCGCCGTGAATGCCGAGCCCAAGCTCAATGTGCCCCGGCTTGATGCGTCCGGCTTCGTCATCGCTGCCCGGGAGATTACAGCTCTCCATCGCCACGCCGAGGCTGTAGACGCTGTCGCATGCCTGCTGCGCAATATGGCGCACCTCGTTAAGCGTTTTTCCCTGTTCGGCGGCGTAGCCCGCAATTTTATGCACCAGCGCGGTGCCCGCAATGCCGCGCGGCTGCTTGTTGTCCGGCAATGCGATGTCGTCGGCGACGATCACCATCTCTACCTTCAGGCCATAGCGTTTGGCTTTTTCTGCCGCCAGGCCGAAGTTCAGCCGATCGCCGGTGTAGTTTTTGACGATCAACAGGCAGCCGCGATCGCCCGTTACCGCCACAATGGCGTTCAGAACCGCATCGACGCTCGGCGAGGCAAACAGGTCGCCGCACACCGCCGCCGTGAGCATCCCTTTGCCGACAAACCCGGCGTGTGCAGGTTCATGACCGGAGCCGCCGCCGGAAATCACCGCTACCCGGCTTTTATCCCAGTCACCGCGAGCGATGACGCGAATGGCCGGGTCGATATCCAGGCGCACCAGGTTGCCGTGCGGCGCGGATAACACTATGCCTTCTACGGCATCGTTGACCAGCTGTTTGCGGTCATTAAAGAAGAATCTGGACATTACCTTCCACCCATTTGAAATACGTATGCAAAAGCATAGGCCACCTTGCGTATTACGCCGCAAAGTCCGGAATTGCCTGAGCAAATTTTCCGTCACTTTGGCCTATACTCGACGCAGGATAAACGGAGGAAAACCCATGAGCTCACCGCTGCTGATTGCCCGCACAAAGGATCTACAACTCAAATTACTGCCCGGTATGGCGAACCGCCACGGACTGATTACTGGCGCAACGGGGACAGGGAAAACCGTCACCCTGCAAAAGATGGCCGAATCGTTCTCAGAGATTGGCGTGCCGGTCTTTATGGCGGACGTGAAAGGCGATCTGACGGGCGTGGCAAAGGAAGGGCAAGCCTCAGAGAAGCTCATGGAGCGGCTCTGCAAAATCGGCGTCACCGACTGGCAGCCGCACGCAAACCCTGTCGTGGTGTGGGATATTTTCGGTGAGAAAGGCCATCCGGTGCGGGCCACCGTGTCTGACCTCGGCCCGCTGCTGCTCTCGCGTCTTCTCAATCTCAATGAGGTCCAGTCTGGCGTGCTGAATATTATCTTTCGCATCGCCGACGATCAGGGCCTGCTGCTGCTCGATTTTAAAGATCTGCGCGCCATCACTCAGTACATCGGCGATAACGCCAAATCGTTCCAGAATCAGTACGGCAATATCAGCCCGGCATCGGTGGGCGCTATCCAGCGCGGCCTGCTGACGCTGGAGCAACAGGGCGCAGAGCACTTCTTCGGCGAACCGATGCTCGACATCAAAGACTGGATGAAAACCGACAGCAACGGCAAAGGCATCATCAACATTCTCAGCGCTGAAAAGCTGTATCAGATGCCAAAGCTGTATGCCGCAAGCCTGCTGTGGATGCTGTCGGAGCTGTATGAACAGTTACCGGAAGCAGGCGACCTTGAGAAGCCAAAGCTGGTGTTCTTCTTCGATGAGGCGCATCTGCTGTTCAGCGACGCGCCGCAGGTGCTGCTGGATAAAATCGAGCAGGTGATTCGCCTTATTCGCTCCAAGGCCGTCGGGGTCTATTTCGTTTCGCAAAACCCTTCTGATATTCCTGATAACGTGCTGGGCCAGCTTGGCAACCGCGTGCAGCATGCCCTGCGCGCGTTCACGCCGAAAGATCAGAAGGCGGTGAAAACTGCCGCCCAAACCATGCGCGCCAATCCGGCATTTGATACCGAAAAAGCCATTCAGGAACTCGGCACAGGCGAAGCACTGGTGTCGTTTCTTGATGAAAAAGGCAGCCCCTCCGTAGTTGAGCGGGCGATGGTGATTGCCCCGAGCTCGCGTATGGGGCCGGTCACGGACGACGAACGCAACGGCCTTATCAATAACTCCCCGCTGTATGGCAAGTATGAAGATGCTGTCGACAGAGAGTCGGCGTATGAGAAATTACAGAAAGGCGTTCAGCAGACCACCGAGGCACAGAACGCACCACCGACCAAAGGCGAAACGGCAGAAGTGGACGGCGGCGTACTCGGCGGCCTGAAGGACATTTTGTTCGGCACTACCGGTCCGCGCGGCGGTAAGCGCGACGGCGTCGTGCAAACCATGGCGAAAAGCGCCACGCGACAGATAACCAATCAGATTATTCGCGGCGTACTCGGCAGCCTGATGGGCGGCCGCAGACGCTGATCCCCAACGCCCGGCGTTCCCATACCGTTGTACGAAAAAAGATAAAGGCGCTGTAGTACAGGCTTCACGCTATTCGTTACTGCGCCGGAGTGGAATCGGTGACTTCGCCGTTGGTCGGAAAGCGCAGCCTGATGATCGCGCCGTCTGTAGGGACCGTTTCCAGTTCATCCACGTCCAGATGCGCACTCTCCGGCAGGCTGAAGCTGTCGGCGGTCACACGGTTCACCCGCCACGGCGTCATGTAGCTGACCAGCAGATCGCCATGGGCGTTAGTGGTGGAACCAAACTGGTTGTAGAAAGAGACGCCCGGCGTATCCGGTACCTGTACCAGGGCCGCCGTGCTGCCGAGGGTCTGCCCAAAGGCTATACCTTCGTCGTGTACCAGCACGCTACCACTCACGTCGGCGTGATAATCGCGCCGGTCACTGCTGCGGTTCAGGCTCAGGTTCATCTCCCCTGCGTTGTACTGGTATCCGAGGCTGGCGGCCAGGCTGTCGTCGCCGTGTTCGGTATGCCCGACGGTGGCATCGTAGCGCAGGCTGAAATCGTCCAGCGCCGAGCCGTAAACGTTCACCCCGTGGCTGTTTTTGTCGCGGCTCGCCAGGTCGGAAACCAGGGCAACATTGCTGCTGTGGCCGGCGAAGCTGAACGGAATGCTGATGTTAATGCCCAGCGTACTCTCCGGCACTTCGCCGCCGCTGCGCTCATAGCCGGCGTATACCGACAGATCCACCTCGTCCCAGCTGCTGTTAATACTGAGAGAAATACTGTTTCTGTCGGCGGTCGACTGGCGTGATTTGAGCCAGTTCCAGGAAAGGCTCAGGTTCGAATCCTCACCAAAATTCTGCGTCAGCTCCACCTGGCCGCCGACTATCCTCTCCGTTACGTCGTCATCCATGCCAAAGGCCTGCCATTGCGACTGAGCCAGCCTCTCCTCCAGCGAACGATACCGGCTTCCACGAGGGTACCACTGGAGCTGAGCGTTAAGGCTGGTTTCGGTGCGGAAGAAGGCTTTCGCATAGCGTAGCCGCCAGACGCTACCGCGATAACGCTCGTGCGACTGGGCGTAGCTGGCGAAACTGACATCCGCCGACGCCGCGCCCCACATCCCCATATTTCCCCCCAGCCCCAGCACTTCGCTCTGGTAGTTTTCCGACTGCTGAAGGCCGCCAAAAACCGTCACGTGCGGAAGGACGCCCCTGGAAAGCGTGCCCTGCCAGAAACGAGCCCGATCCTTGTCATCGAGGCGCGATGGCTTGTAGCGGCCCGCCGCCAGCTCGTAGCTGAAATAGCCATGCTTCACCAGATTCGGCATGATCGAATAGGGTAACTGGCGGGTACGTTCCGTTCCGTCGCTCTCCTGGATAGTCAGCTCCAAATTGCCCTGGGCATCGGGAGGGTAGAAGTCACGCAGGGTAAAGGGGCCCGGCGGAACGTGAATACGATAAACACGTTCGCCGTTCTGGTGAATGGTGACCTCCGCCTCGGTGCGCGCATAGCCGTTAATCACCGGCGCGTAGGGACGCCAGCTGTCAGGATACATGGACTCATTGCTGGCAAGGGAAATGCCGCGATAAGGAATGCTGTCAAAGAGTGAACCGGTGGTAAAGCCATCGCCAAAGGTAAGCCGCGAGCGCAGAGCCGTAATATTGCGCCATAGCGAAGCGCTGTCGGTCCAGGAGCCATGGTCACCGTCCCTTTCACGCCAGAAGGTGTTCTGATAGCGTAGACGCCACGGCCCCACATTGACACCGTTCTCCAGGCTCAGTTGTCCCTCCGTGCCCGAGCTTTCCCAGCTGTAGCGCGCCCGCTGGTTATCAGCGTTCAGCCGGTAGTTTACGAACAGCGCATTGATACCGTCATCCCAGCGGCTGGTGCTGACGCCGTTCTGCTGAGGATTGATCGCCTCCTCAGGAAACAGCAGCGTCAACAGATGCGCCTCCGGGCGATACCAGTACTGAAAGGAAAAGGTTTCGGCGGACTGTGGGGTCAGACAGGCGCGGGCATCCCACTGAAGTTTGTCGAGTACGTTCGCCCGCACGCCCCACTCCTGAAGAAGCGGCCGCGTCAGGCAGGGAAATCCCTCCCGAATATCAAGCGAAATAGCACCCTTGTAGGTGTTGTTGAATATTATCCAGGTACTTTCACTGGCCATGGCTGCCCGTGCTGAAAGCAACAGCAGCAGAATGATGACTATCCGGAAGAGCACGGTAGCGGACATGACAATGCGGGCAGGACGCATTGCATCCTGCCCGCAACAGCCATCACTGATGACTTATTTCAGGGAAGCCAGGTCGGCGCGAGCTGCGCTCAGCTCCTGCTGTACTTCACGCAGGTCAGCCTGCTTTTCGACCAGTTTTTTCTGGTATTTAGCGATTTTCTTCGCGTCGCCTTTCGCTTTAGCTTCGCGCAGATCGGCCTGAACTTCAGCCACATCTTCGCGTTTTTCCGCGACTTTCTTCTCAAGCTTGGTGACTTTTTTCTGAGCATCGGCCAGCACGCTTGCGTTGGTGCAGTGTGCTTTCACTTCTGCCAGCGCTTTTTTCAGCGATGCAACTTTGTAGGTGTTGCCGAACTGCTGAGCGATACGGATTTCTTTCTGCAGCGCAGCTTCTTTCTGCGCGCAGGTTTCTGCCGCGTGGGCAGAAGCAGAAGCGAACATACCAACGGAAGCTACTACAGCCAGAACAGATACTAATTTTTTCATTGTCTATCTCCTTAATGAATGCCTCACCGCAGCTGAAGCCGCGGCTGTTTCCTGCGACCAAAAGAATAATCGCGTTCGGCATGTCATTACGATACAGACCCATCTTCATCGCGCTGTAGGACGGTCCGTTGCGGCTGTAGTCCTGTTTCACGCCACTGGATCAGCATGGCCCGTAGTTGGCGTATTTGCGCTTCAAGACGGTGGATACCTTCGCTATTGGGTGCCTGCTCCTGGGCCTCGCAAAGCGCCAGCAGCCCATCAACCCCCAGCAACTGGATGCCACCGCGTAGCTTATGCAGCGTTTCGCGCAGCGGCGTCTCCTGGTCGTGATGCCAGCGGGTCAGCTGATGAAGAGTTTCATCAAGAACGGACAGCTGTAGCGAAAGGAAAACGTTCAGGTTCTCGCCCTCCAGCAGCGCCGGGGGGAGGTCGGGTTCGCCAGACCACGAAAACGTCGGCACGGCAGGTTCTGGTGCCGTGACGCTGCCGAGCAGACCTGACAGTACGCTGAGCGTTATGGGCTTAAACAAGCAGTCGCGCATCCCCGCCTTCCGTCCCGCCTCACGCACCACGTCACGGGCATCGGCGGTCACGCCATAAATGGCTATTTCAGGCCAGCGTGCAACAAGCAGACTGACCAGCTCGAAGCCGTTCATTCCGGGCATATTGCAGTCGGTGATGATCGCATCCGGCTGCCAGGCCTCCACGCTTGCCAGCGCCTGTGCGGACGTTTCCGCTCCGCTTGCCCGATGGCCTAACCAGCGCAGTTGCTCAATCAGCAGCATCCTTCCCGCCGGGTTATCGTCGACCACCAGCACGCTGAGAGGGCCACTGTGCTTTTCTTCCTGCGGTTGAGGTCCAGGCGACGTCAGAGCAGCCATGAGAGGTAGCCTGAGCATCACCGTCACTCGCGTGCCTTTGCCTGGTTCGCTGTGCAATACCACGCTGCCCCCCATCATCTGCGCAAGGCTGCGACAGATGTACAGCCCCATTCCGCTGCCCTGTGCCACATGGCGATCGTCGCCCTGTACAAAGGGCTGGAACAGCCGCTCTCGGGTGACGTCATCAATGCCCGGGCCGGTATCCTCAACGTCCATGCGCAGCAGCTGGTAGTCATCCTCTCTTCCCGCTGACTCCACCCGCAGGGTGACCTGCCCGCGATCGGTGTACTTGATGGCATTACCCGCCAAGTTGACGAGGATCTGCCGCAGGCGGCTGCGATCCGCCAGCACGTCTCCCTGAATATCAGCGTCAATTTCCAGCACGAATGTCAGCCCTTTCCGGCTCGCCATCCCCTCAAACAGCAGGGCCGCCTCCTCAATCAGCCCCCGCAGCGCGACGCGTTCCGGGCGCAGCACCAGGCGGCCCGCCTCAATACGTGAGACATCGAGAATATTACCGATCAGCAGCAGCAGAGACTGGGCGGCATCCCACGCCACCTGCACCGAGCGCGCGTTCTGCTGCGCGTCTCCCGGCCGTTTCATCACCAGCTCAAGCATGCCGAGAATGGCGCTCACCGGTGTGCGGATTTCATGGCTCATGGTTATCAGGAAAGCGCTTTTTGCCTGGCTGGCCTCATCGGCGTGGCGCTTCGCCTCACGCAGCATCTTCATAAGCCGCTGCTGGCGACGACAGAACCAGACGATGGGCACCAACAGCAGCATCACAGCGCTACAAAGGAGCAGCAGTAACCCACCCGACGTTGAGGGCGCTGACACCGCCGTGAAGCCGTTGCCTGCGCTGCCACCCCGGGTAAGGGCATGCAGATCCTCCGGCGGAATGTTAATCAGCGCTTTGTTGAGGATGGTGATCAGCGGCCAGGACTGGCGGGAAGCGCCGAAAGAGTAGCGCATCGGATCAATATCAATGCTCGCCAGAATGTGTAATGAGGGGTATTCCTTCCCGTCGAGCAGGGCGTTGGCGACGATAAGCGGCATGGTCATCATATCGCTTTCCCCCCGCACAACGCGTTCAAGCCCCTGCCGCCAGGAGGCGGCTTTGACGTTCAGCTCTGCGCTTTGCTGACGCAGCCAGGCATCCGGCGACTGGCCATCAAGGCTGACGACGGCCCGGTTCAGCGCAGCCTGAGCATGCGTCCGGCGGCCCACCATCACCCAGGAGTTATACAGCCAGGTGCGGGTGGTGATCAGATCGGCCCGCCAGATATCGTCCTGAACGCCACCCGCCACGAGGTCAGCCTTGCCTTCTTTGACCGCCACAAGCGCCGCGCGCTGGCCCGGATAGCGCTGGATTTCAAAGACCAGGCCGGTGCGCAGCCGCAGCGCCGTCAGGATATCGGCAATAATGCCCCGCAGCTGGCCGGATTCGTCGAACCAGGCCACCGGCCCGTTGTCCTGCGCCACCGCCACGCGAATGCGGTTATGCTCCTGAATCCATTTACGCTCCAGGGAGGTATAAACCGGCTGCTGCTCGCTGAGGGATAGCGGAATGCCGCCGTTCCAGCGGCGGTGAATTTCCACACCGGCGCTCTCGGGCACGGCCTTCAGCACCTTATTCAGCACTGTAATCCAGATTTTACTTTCGGGCATCACCGCAAAAGAGAAACCCTGAGTCGGATAAGGCCGGGTAAGGGAACGAATACGCAGATTGCTCAGGTTGGACTGGCTGACCAGATAGCGGGCAGTGATCTCATCGCAGAAGAAGAGATCTATCTGACGAAAGGCCAGCGCCTCCAGCGCGTGCCGGGCGGAATAGAAGCTGACGATCTGTGCGTTTGGGTAGCGCGCCAGTACCTGCGCGCCGTCATAGGTCGATGCGACGGCAATTTTGACGGGTGCTTCGTCGCGCGGGGCGTCAGTGTTAACCACCTCAACCGCCTCGTTCGGACTGTAGGGCGTGCTCAGCAACAGGTCGTCGTGACGCTGGTTCTCTCCCGCCTGGGCGATAAAATCCGCCTTTCTCTCCCGCAGTGCGGCCAGCGCGGCAGCATAGTCCGGGTAGCGGATGACGTCGATTTCCAGACCGAGGCTGTCCGCCGCCAGCCCTAAAAAGTCGGCGTTAATACCGCCATAATCGTTCAGCCCGGTAGTAATGTCGTAGGGTGGTGACATGGGGCGCCAGACGGCAAGGCGGAGCTTGCGGTGCTCGCGTACCCAGCGCCACTCCCCCGGCGTCAGCCCCGGATCGGCCAGCACTTCCTGGCTGCGGGCCAGCAGCTTTAGCGCCTCATTCGCCTGGGCGACATGGGCGTTAAAGGTGAAAATCAGCAGCAGCAACCAGCTAGCGATCCTCACGGCGATCCTCCGCAGCCATCATGTCGATAAGCTGGCTGAGATCGTCGCAGCCGCACTTTTGCAGCATACGCGTTTTATAGGTACTGATGGTTTTATTACTGAGCGACAGCAGGCCGGCAATCTCCATGTTGCTTTTGCCCTGCTTTAAAAAATTCAGTACCGCGATTTCGCGATCGGACAACTGCGCCAGCATATTGTCAGGGTCGCTGCGATGCTCCTGTACGATACCAGCGCGATGAAGAACGCCCTCAGGAAAGCACTGATAACCCTCTGCAATCAGCTGACAAAGCGGCTCGACGTGCTCCAGCGACATATTTTTATTAATAAATCCGCTGGCACCGGCCTGAAGCGTACGCAGGGCATATAAGCCTGCGGGCTGGCTGGTAAATATCAAAACTTTCAACTCAGGAAAATGCTGCTTCACACGGGGCAATAAATCAAGGCCATCGGCATGGCTTAATTCCAGATCGAGAATAAGCAACTGCGGCCTGTGCTGGTGTATCTGAGCAAGAAGATTTTCGCCATTTGAAATAGCAACGGCGTACTTCCCTTCTTTTTTCAGGATGACTTTAAGCGCAAAGCAAATAGCCGGATGGTCGTCCACTATCAGAATCGAAATCATAACATTCCCTGCAATGATGGCGAACAAAACGATGATCGCGAGCAGCTAACACAGCCCGCCTCCCTGTATAAGTTGCTTATTTTAACCCCATCACATATCAGAGAGAAAATAAAATCCGTATTTTAGGATTCTTTTCTATTTATGGGTTTTATCTGATGCGGGCACAATCACAAAATAGTTAAAAAGCAATTTAATCGCCTGGTAAAATATAAAATAGATTTTATTTTTCCTCTATTTTTTAAATTTCAGATTTCGTCTATTTTATTTTAAAAAAACAGAAGCGGACGACTTTATTTTATCTTTTGGGAAACAAGGTGAAGTGGGACTATCTCATCCCTTTGGAGATAAAAAAAAGCAGCCCGCAGGCTGCTTTTCATCACACAAAGCGACAGGCTAGCTACGCCTCATCATCAGCCACAGGCTAATCAGGAAGAAGCTGGCGCTTGGCAGCAGGGCACCGACAACCGGTGGAATGCCGTAGACCAGCGTCAGCGGACCGAAGATCTGATCGAGCACGTAGAACACGAAGCCGAAGCTAATCCCTGTCACCACGCGCACGCCCATCGGCACGCTGCGCAGCGGCCCAAAGATGAAGGACAGCGCCATCAGCATCATCACCGCCACCGACAGCGGCTGGAACACTTTGCTCCACATATTCAGCTGGTAGCGCCCCGCATCCTGGCCGCTGGACTTGAGGTATTTGACGTAGTTATGCAGACCGCTTATCGACAGCGCATCCGGATCCAGCGCTACCACGCCCAGCTTGTCCGGCGTGAGGTTGGTTTTCCAGGTGCCGCTGACGGTCTGTGAGCCGGTGACCTGTTTCGGGTCGCTCAGGTTAGATTCATCTACCTGCGACAACTTCCAGGCCTTGGCATCCTGGTCAAACTTAGCCGAAGCCGCGTAGCGTACGGACTGCAAACGACGGTTGTCGTTAAAGCTGTAAATACTGATCCCACCGAGTTCATCGTTACCTTTGATGCGTTCGATGTAGATGTAGTTGTTACCGTCTTTCGCCCACATGCCCTGCTGGGTAGAGAGCAGCGAACCGCCATACATCGCCTGTGCACGCAGGTTGCGCGCCATCTGTTCGCCCTGCGGAGCCACCCACTCACCGATAGCCATCGTCAACAATACCAGCGGGATTGCGGTTTTCATGACCGACAGCGCCACCTGCAAACGGGTGAAGCCCGATGCCTGCATCACCACCAGCTCGCTTCGCTGCGCCAGCATGCCGAGCCCGAGCAGCGCGCCCAGCAGGGCCGCCATCGGGAAGAAAATTTGGATATCTTTCGGTACGCTGAGGAGGGTATACATACCCGCGCCGAGCGCGTCGTAGCTCCCCTGCCCGGCTTTTTTCAGCTGGTCGACAAACTTGATGATGCCCGAAAGGGACACCAGCATGAACAGCGTCATCATGATGGTGGTGAAGATGGTTCTGCCGATATAGCGGTCAAGAACGCCAAATAGCTGCATTATACCGCTCCTTTCCCGCCGATTCGTGCACGCAGACGACGCATTGGCACCGTATCCCAGATGTTCAGCAACACTGCCAGCCCGAAATAGAGCACGTTAATAGCCCACATCCACAGCGTCGGATCGATTTTGCCTTTGCCGCCGTTAGACTTCAGCGATGTCTGCACGAGGAAGAAGACAAGATACAGCAGCATGGCCGGCAACATAGACAGCACGCGTCCCTGACGTGGGTTCACCACGCTGAGCGGCACGACCATCAGCGCCATAATAAATACCGTCGCCACCAGCGTCAGACGCCAGTGCAGCTCGGCGCTGGCCTGCGGTGAATCCGCATGCCACAGGGCGCTCATGCCCATCTGCTCGGTATCATCCGGATCCAGCGCAACGGTCTGGTGCCCGATGATCGCCTGGTAATCTTTGAAATCAGTGATGCGGAAATCCCGCAGCATCGCGGTGCCCTCAAAGCGGGTGCCCGTATTGAGATTTACGACCTGTGAGCCATCTTTCTGCTGGGAGAGGTGCCCGGAATCCGCGACGACCACGGACGGACGCGCGTTGCCTTTGGTGCGAATTTGCGCCATGAAGACATCATGGAATTGCGTGCCGCTCACTTTTTCGATAAACAGCACCGAGTTGCCATTGGTCGCCTGAGTGAACTGGCCCTGCGCTAACGCCGCCATGCCCGGGTTGGCTTTGGCTTCCGCCAGCACTTCATCCTGATGTCGCGAAGACCACGGCCCGGCCCACATCACGTTGACCGCAGCCACGATGGCGGTGAACAGCGCCAGAATCATAGCGGCTTTGATCAGCACGGCTTTACTCAGGCCGCACGCGTGCATCACCGTGATTTCACTCTCGGTATAGAGTTTGCCCAGCGTCATCAACAAGCCGAGGAACAGACTGAGGGGCAGGATAAGTTGCGCCATTTCTGGCACCCCGAGTCCCAGCAGGGACAGAACGAGGTTTGTCGGGATGTCACCGTCTACCGCTGCGCCGAGGATCCTGACCAGTTTCTGACAGAAAAAAATCAGAAGCAGGATGAAGAGGATAGCCAGTTGGCTTTTCAGCGTCTCCCGCACCAGATATCTTATAATTATCACTATAAATACGCCCGTTAAAACCTGTCTTTGCTCGTCATTCTTCACGTTCCAGGTGCGTTGGCTGCACCCGCTCACCTCAGTCACATAGTGAGCTATGTTCCTGAGGATTCACGGCCTTGCCGCCTTCCTGCAACGCGAATAATTTAGAGCACAGTTGCTGGAAAATTGCTTGTTTCATGGCTTAAACGTCATTTATTCTCTTGAGTCGTCGAAAACATCGCTAAGATTAAAAGACTCAGCGGCTTTACGTTTCAGACCCGGTTCTGACGAGCCAACATCGCGATATCGCTAAGATTAACACGAAGTCACCGCAACAGCGGACATGAGTTACGAAAGCTTGCAATTCTATCCGTAGCCACCGCCGTTGTCTTTAAGATTCAGGAGCGTAGTGCATGGAGTTCAGTGTAAAAAGCGGCAGCCCGGAGAAACAGCGGAGCGCCTGTATCGTTGTTGGCGTCTTTGAACCACGCCGTCTCTCCCCGATCGCCGAACAACTCGATAAAATCAGCGACGGCTATATCAGCGCCCTGCTGCGCCGTGGCGAGCTTGAAGGCAAACCTGGCCAGACCCTGCTGCTGCACCACGTGCCGAACGTGCTCTCTGAGCGCATTCTGCTGATTGGCTGCGGCAAAGAACGCGAGCTTGATGAGCGTCAGTATAAGCAAGTTATCCAGAAAACCATCAATACGCTGAATGACACCGGCTCGATGGAAGCGGTCTGCTTCCTGACCGAACTGCACGTCAAAGGCCGCAACAACTACTGGAAAGTACGCCAGGCGGTGGAGACGGCGAAAGAGACGCTGTACAGCTTCGACCAGTTGAAAACCAACAAGAGCGAACCACGTCGCCCGCTGCGTAAAATGGTGTTCAACGTCCCAACCCGCCGTGAGCTGACCAGCGGCGAGCGCGCCATTCAGCACGGTCTGGCAATTGCTGCTGGTATCAAAGCAGCGAAAGACCTGGGCAATATGCCGCCGAATATCTGTAACGCCGCCTACCTCGCTTCTCAGGCACGCCAGCTCGCTGACTCTTACAGCAAGAACGTCATCACCCGCGTTATCGGCGAACAGCAGATGAAAGAGCTGGGCATGCACTCGTATCTGGCGGTCGGCAACGGGTCACAGAATGAGTCCCTGATGTCGGTCATTGAATACAAAGGCAATCCGTCCGAAGATGCGCGTCCGATCGTGCTGGTCGGCAAAGGCCTGACGTTTGACTCCGGCGGCATCTCCATTAAGCCTGCCGAAGGCATGGACGAGATGAAGTACGACATGTGCGGTGCGGCAGCGGTCTACGGCGTAATGCGCATGGTGGCAGAGCTTCAGCTGCCGCTGAACGTTGTCGGCATTCTGGCGGGCTGTGAAAATATGCCTGGCGGGCGCGCGTATCGCCCGGGCGACGTGCTGACGACCATGTCCGGCCAGACCGTTGAAGTACTGAATACGGATGCCGAAGGCCGTCTGGTGCTGTGCGACGTGCTGACCTACGTGGAGCGCTTCGAGCCTGAAGCGGTTATCGACGTGGCAACGCTCACCGGCGCCTGTGTGATTGCCCTGGGCCATCACATCACCGGGCTGATGTCGAACCACAACCCGCTGGCGCATGAGCTTATCGGCGCGTCCGAACAGGCCGGTGACCGCGCGTGGCGTCTGCCGCTGGGTGATGAGTATCAGGAACAGCTGGAAAGCAACTTTGCGGATATGGCGAACATCGGTGGCCGCCCTGGCGGTGCCATCACCGCAGGCTGCTTCCTGTCGCGCTTCACCCGCAAGTATAACTGGGCGCATCTGGACATCGCCGGTACCGCATGGCGCTCCGGCAAGGCCAAAGGCGCCACCGGTCGTCCGGTTGCCCTGCTGTCTCAGTTCCTGCTGAACCGCGCCGGTTTTTCCGGCGAAGAGTAGTTGTTTTTAATGCCCGGCGGCGCTTCGCTTGCCGGGCCTACATGCTTTTCGTAGGCCGGGTAAGCATTCATGCCACCCGGCTTTACGTTTAAAACCACGCAAAGAAGCCCCATATTATGAAGAATGCGACGTTCTACCTGCTCGACAACGACAACACCGCCGACGGCTTAAGCGCCGTAGAGCAGCTGGTGTGTGAACTGGCGGCGGATCGGTGGCGAGCGGGAAAACGCATTCTGATCGCCTGTGAAGATGAGAAGCAGGCCATTCGCCTGGACGAGGCGCTGTGGTCGCGGCCGCCGGAAAGCTTTGTGCCGCATAACCTGTCGGGCGAAGGCCCGCGCGGCGGTGCGCCGGTGGAAATCGCCTGGCCGCAAAAGCGCAACAGCAGCCCGCGGGACCTGTTAATCAGCCTGCGCGTGGGCTTTGCAGATTTTGCCACCGCTTTCACAGAAGTGATAGACTTCGTCCCACACGAAGATTCCTTAAAACAACTGGCGCGTGACCGCTACAAAGCGTACCGCATGGCTGGTTTTAACCTGAATACGGCAACCTGGAAATAATGGAAAAGACATACAACCCCCAAGATATCGAACAGCCGCTTTACGAGCACTGGGAAAAGCAGGGCTATTTCAAGCCGAACGGCGATGAAAGCAAAGAGTCCTTCTGCATCATGATCCCGCCGCCGAACGTCACCGGCAGTTTGCATATGGG